>NZ_ALNS01000009.1:0-58119 GCF_000286655.1 Enterobacter sp. SST3
CGGGTAAGCGCAGCGCCACCCGGCAGAAAGGCAACGTTACTGATGGTATCCGGAGAGGAAGCGGCCGAAACGGCTGATGGCCATTTCCAGGTCATCTTCGCGCGGCAGCGTCACGATACGCACGTGATCCGGCCACGGCCAGTTAAACGCCGTGCCCTGAACCAGCAGCACTTTTTCCTGCAGCAGGAAATCGAGCACCATTTTCTGGTCGTCGTGGATATTGAAGCGCTTTGCGTCAATTTTCGGGAACATATAGAGCGCCCCGTTCGGCTTCACGCAGGAGACGCCCGGAATATCGTTAATCAGTTCCCACGCGCGGTTACGCTGTTCGTACAGGCGACCGCCGGGCACGATAAACTCGCTGATGCTCTGATAGCCGCCGAGCGCGGTCTGGATCGCGTGCTGCGCCGGCACGTTGGCGCATAAACGCATGGAGGCCAGCATCTCCAGCCCTTCAATATAACCTTTGGCGTGCTTTTTCGGACCGTTTAACACCATCCAGCCCTGGCGGAAACCAGCCACGCGGTAGGTTTTGGACAGGCCGTTAAAGGTGACGGTCAGCAGGTCCGGGGCCAGCGCGGCGATGGAATGGTGCTGCGCCGCGTCGTAGAGGATCTTGTCGTAAATTTCGTCTGCAAAGATGATCAGGTTGTGCTGGCGGGCCAGCTCGACGATCTCCATCAGCAGCTCTTTTGAGTAGACCGCGCCTGTCGGGTTGTTGGGGTTAATAATGACGATACCGCGCGTGCGGGGCGTAATTTTTGCGCGTATATCATCCAGGTCCGGGAACCAGTCAGAGGATTCGTCGCACAGATAATGCACTGCTTTACCGCTGGACAGTGATACGGCAGCCGTCCACAGCGGATAGTCCGGCGCGGGTACCAGCATTTCGTCCCCGCTGTTCAGCAGGGCCTGCATTGCCTGCACAATCAGTTCGGAGACGCCGTTGCCGATATAGATATCTTCAACGGTAACATCACGCATACCGCGTGCCTGGTAGTGCTGCATAATGGCTTTACGTGCGGAGTAAAGTCCTTTTGAATCGCAATAGCCTTGTGCAGTCGGAAGGTTGCGGATCACATCAACCAGAATTTCATCCGGCGCTTCAAAACCAAATGGCGCAGGGTTACCAATGTTGAGTTTCAGTACCTTGTTGCCTTCTTCTTCAAGGCGTTTTGCCTCTTTCAGAACCGGGCCGCGGATGTCATAACAGACGTTATCTAGCTTGCTGGATTTTTCGATAGGGGACATGAACCTTTAACCTTTTCGCTATTATTGCCGCTCCCTGCCGTGGAAGTCAGCACGGAATAATGTACTCCCCCCTCGCTTCGTTTTGAAGGGTGTGCAGGAGAAGATTTTGTGCCCGGAGCAAATTATTGATGAATCTTTTTCGCTGCGCGTGCGCTTTTTCACTGTCTTAAAGTTGCGCGCTTAGCGAGAGGTTGGGTTAAATGTGCTATCCATTTGCCAAAATACTGTATAATGTGCTGTTAAAAATAAGTGGTAAGCTGGACAGAGGTGGCAATCACTCTGAGTGACTTTTCGTAAAACCTGAATGCTTGATACCTGTTTCTGTAATAGCATACTGTGGATAAAAGTTACTCATGTGAAATTAATGTTAAGTGCCATTAATGAATAGTCTTAATCTAAATTAAAATTTATTTATTATTAACCTATAAAATGCAACTTTAGTTAATTTTAATAAAATTAGTTTAGAAGCTTAACATTCTTCTTTAATCCTTAATATTGCAATAAGACTTATAAATAAAGTGGATTTGGGTTAAGATGTCTTCAAGGAAAGCAGAGGACAGATGCACGTTTTTTGTATATCTGACACTGGTTTTCTGAATTAATTGATTGTTATTGTTAGAGTTATCTCTGGCTGGAATGTGTCGCACATCTCCTGCTACGTTGACAGCGCTGCGATACAGATGGCAGAAAAGGTGTTATACCTTTAATGTAATTTACATAAACCTGCGAACATCTAAATATCCTGAACGTTTAAGAGAATAAAAATAACGTCATGAAACGTGCTTTCTGACTGTTGATATAAAGCAGCACAATAACTATCTGTCAGGCAGTCTGCCGGGCCGGGATGCGAGGGAAAATCTTCAGAGGGAATTGCTTAACTGTACACACACAGCTTCAACCCGGGCAGCTCCGCACGAGCAACCTGAAAGTGAATAGATATGATAAATGCAAATCGTCCGATAATGAATCTCGACCTCGATCTGCTGAGAACGTTTGTTGCGGTCGCCGATCTCAACACTTTTGCAGCAGCTGCTGCCGCCGTTTGCCGAACTCAGTCCGCCGTCAGCCAGCAAATGCAGCGGCTGGAGCAACTGGTTGGTAAAGAGCTATTTGCCCGTCACGGGCGTAATAAGCTCTTAACGGAACACGGTATTCAGCTTCTGGGTTATGCCAGGAAAATTCTTCGCTTTAATGATGAAGCATGTATGTCATTAATGTTTAGCAACCTTCAGGGCGTGCTAACGTTAGGTGCATCTGATGAGTCGGCGGATACTATATTGCCGTTTCTTCTCAATCGCATCAGTTCGGTTTATCCGAAGCTTGCGCTGGACGTTAGCGTAAAGCGTAATGCTTTTATGGTTGAGATGTTAAATGAGAATAAAGTCGACCTGGTGGTCACCACGCATCGTCCCGGGCAGTTTGATTGCCTGACGCTGCGTACATCACCTACGCACTGGTATTGCGCGGCCGAATACGTGCTGCAAAAAGGCGAGCCGGTGCCGCTGGTGTTACTGGATGACCCGAGCCCGTTCCGCGATATGGTGCTGACGGCGCTGAATGAGGCCAATATTCCGTGGCGTCTGGCGTATGTGGCGTCCACGCTGCCAGCGGTGCGTGCCGCCGTGAAAGCCGGTCTGGGTGTCACCGCCCGCCCGGTAGAAATGATGAGCCCCGATCTGCGCGTTCTGGGAAAATCTGATGGCCTGCCTGCGCTGCCGGATACGGAATATCTGCTCTGCCACAATTCGTCCAGCCATAACGAGCTGGCAAAGGTGGTGTTCGAGGCGATGGAAAACTACCATAACCCGTGGCAGTTCGAGCGCGTTACCTCCGAAGGGGGGGATGATTCCCTGATCGTTGAAGGGGATTTTGAGTGATCGCCAGCTCAAAATTCTGGTAACAAAATGTAAGTGTAAAAAAAAGCCACTCGTGTGATTTTCACATGCAGTGGCTTTTTTTTAGCAATAATACCCGCGTATGCCGCGTGGATTTCCGGGATATCCTCTATTTATCAATAAGCTAAATGCTTTTGATTAAAACTCATCCGTTTTCCGTTCTAACTTCATCCATATCCCCCCTATGTTAAAAAAACAGGAAATATGTTGCCGTTTTCCAGGTTGAATTAACAAAAGCGTGTCGCAGATCAAGAAAATACTCCTATTTGGGGGGAGGAATCGTTGGCAAATCCTGTCAAAATAGGAGGGTTATTTTTTTTACTTCCGAAACGGACACGATTCAACAACATACATTTGACGGAAAGTCATGTACCCACCAGGGTTAAAGGGCACCAAATGTTAATGAGAATCGCTCGATGTAATTTAATGTGAAGAAACCTTTGTTAAAGTTGACAATAGGTTATAGAAAGGAGTAAAAAACCCCATCATTTTGCTGTCTACGTCTCATTTCTGACAGTTAGTGTAAGGTTATTTGTTCCTCCCCATGAATCGATGTGATGCCCATCTGCCAGCAAGAGCAGTGTCGTTGGTATCACTTTTGATGAGTAAGCAATGAGTATGTCAACATCCACAGAAGTCATCGCTCATCACTGGGCATTCGCAATCTTTCTTATTGTAGCCATTGGCCTGTGCTGCCTGATGTTAGTCGGCGGCTGGTTCCTGGGCGGTCGCGCCCGTGCAAGGCACAAAAACACACCTTTCGAATCAGGTATTGATTCAGTAGGTACCGCTCGCTTACGCCTGTCTGCCAAGTTCTACCTGGTAGCCATGTTCTTCGTCATCTTCGACGTGGAAGCGCTTTACCTCTTCGCGTGGTCTACCTCCATTCGCGAAAGTGGTTGGGTGGGCTTTGTCGAGGCCGCAATTTTCATTTTAGTGCTACTGGCCGGTCTGGTTTATCTGGTGCGTATTGGCGCGCTTGACTGGACGCCTGCGCGTTCACGTCGTGAACACATCAACCCGGAAAACAGTATCTCTAATCGTCAGCAGTAACAGCGAGGCAATAAGATGGATTATACGCTCACCCGCATAGATCCTAACGGTGAGAATGACCGTTACCCCCTGCAAAAACAGGAGATCGTAACCGACCCCCTGGAGCAAGAAGTCAATAAAAGCGTGTACATGGGCAAACTCGAACATGCCATGCACGATATGGTCAACTGGGGTCGTAAGAACTCCATCTGGCCTTACAACTTTGGCCTTTCTTGCTGCTACGTTGAAATGGTGACGTCATTCACTGCGGTGCATGACGTTGCGCGTTTTGGGGCAGAGGTACTGCGTGCTTCCCCACGTCAGGCTGACCTGATGGTGGTGGCCGGTACCTGCTTTACCAAGATGGCACCTGTTATTCAGCGTCTTTATGACCAGATGCTGGAGCCAAAATGGGTTATCTCCATGGGCGCATGTGCTAACTCTGGCGGTATGTACGACATCTATTCCGTCGTACAGGGCGTAGATAAATTTATCCCAGTGGATGTGTACATCCCGGGTTGTCCGCCTCGTCCGGAAGCCTACATGCAGGCGCTGATGCTGCTGCAGGAGTCCATCGGTAAAGAACGTCGCCCACTGTCGTGGGTCGTTGGCGATCAGGGTGTGTATCGCGCGAACATGCAGTCTGAGCGCGAGCGTAAACGTGGTGAACGTATTGCCGTCACCAATCTGCGTACGCCTGACGAAATTTAATTTGCGCCTGTAGGCCTGGAGAACACCTTCGCATATCACTACTCAAATAGCGCGAAGCCAGGCTCAACAGTCACCACGGACCATTTGCAATGGTGAACAATATGACCGACTTAACCGCGCAAGAAGCCGCCTGGCAGACCCGGGATCATCTGGATGACCCAGTCATTGGCGAACTGCGCAACCGTTTTGGGCCGGATGCCTTTACTGTTCAGGCTACCCGCACCGGGGTACCCGTTGTTTGGGTGAAGCGTGAACAATTGCTGGAAGTTGTCGATTTCCTCAAGAAATTGCCAAAACCATACGTCATGCTGTTTGACTTACACGGCATGGATGAACGTCTCAGAACGCACCGCCAGGGTCTCCCTGCTGCGGATTTTTCCGTTTTCTACCACCTGATCTCAATAGACCGTAATACGGATATCATGCTCAAGGTGGCATTGTCTGAAAACGACATGCATCTGCCGACGATCACCAAACTTTTCCCGAACGCCAACTGGTACGAGCGTGAGACATGGGAAATGTTCGGGATGACCTTCGACGGCCACCCACACCTGACGCGCATCATGATGCCGCAGACCTGGACCGGCCACCCGCTGCGTAAAGACTACCCGGCACGTGCTACCGAATTCGATCCGTTTGAGCTGACCAAAGCCAAGCAGGATCTGGAGATGGAAGCGCTGACCTTCAAACCGGAAGACTGGGGCATGAAGCGCGGTACCGACAACGAGGACTTCATGTTCCTCAACCTCGGTCCGAACCACCCGTCTGCGCACGGTGCTTTCCGTATTATTCTTCAGCTTGATGGCGAAGAGATTGTCGACTGCGTGCCAGACATCGGCTACCACCACCGTGGTGCCGAAAAGATGGGCGAGCGTCAGTCCTGGCACAGCTACATTCCGTATACCGACCGTATCGAGTACCTCGGCGGCTGCGTCAACGAAATGCCATACGTGCTGGCCGTTGAGAAACTGGCAGGCATTACCGTGCCGGATCGCGTTAACGTGATTCGCGTCATGCTGTCAGAACTGTTCCGTATCAACAGCCACCTGCTGTACATCTCCACGTTCATTCAGGACGTCGGCGCGATGACCCCGGTCTTCTTCGCCTTTACCGACCGTCAGAAAATCTACGATCTGGTAGAAGCTATTACCGGTTTCCGTATGCACCCGGCCTGGTTCCGTATCGGCGGTGTGGCACACGATCTGCCGCGCGGCTGGGACCGTCTGCTGCGTGAATTCCTCGACTGGATGCCGAAACGTCTGGCGTCTTACGAGAAAGCCGCGCTGCGCAACACCATCCTGAAAGGCCGTTCCCAGGGCGTTGCTGCCTACGGCGCGAAAGAGGCGCTGGAGTGGGGGACGACAGGGGCAGGTCTGCGCGCAACCGGTATTGATTTCGACGTGCGTAAAGCCCGTCCTTACTCTGGCTACGAGAACTTCGACTTTGAAGTTCCGGTGGGCGGCGGCGTGTCCGACTGCTACACCCGCGTGATGCTGAAAGTGGAAGAGCTGCGCCAGAGTCTGCGCATCCTTGAGCAGTGCCTCAACAACATGCCGGAAGGCCCGTTCAAGGCGGATCACCCGCTGACCACGCCGCCACCGAAAGAGCGCACGCTGCAACATATCGAAACCCTGATCACCCACTTCCTGCAGGTTTCCTGGGGTCCGGTCATGCCGGCGCAAGAATCCTTCCAGATGATTGAAGCGACCAAGGGTATTAACAGTTACTACCTGACCAGTGACGGCAGCACCATGAGCTACCGTACTCGCGTGCGTACGCCGAGCTTTGCGCACCTGCAGCAGATCCCGTCCGCCATCCGCGGCAGTCTGGTCTCCGACCTGATTGTGTATCTGGGTAGTATCGATTTTGTTATGTCAGATGTGGACCGCTAATTATGCACGAGAATCAACAACCACAAACCGAGGCTTTTGAGCTGAGTGAAGCAGAACGTGCCGCCATTGAGCACGAGATGCACCACTACGAAGACCCGCGTGCGGCGTCCATTGAAGCGCTGAAAATCGTACAGAAACAGCGTGGTTGGGTGCCAGACGGGGCGATCTATGCGATCGCGAAAGTGCTGGGTATTCCGGCAAGTGACGTAGAAGGCGTAGCCACGTTCTACAGCCAGATCTTCCGTCAGCCGGTAGGCCGCCATGTGATCCGCTACTGTGACAGCGTGGTCTGCCACATCACCGGTTATCAGGGCATTCAGGCTGCGATTGAGAAGAAGCTCAATATCAAGCCGGGCCAGACCACGTTCGATGGGCGCTTTACTCTGCTGCCAACCTGCTGCCTGGGTAACTGCGACAAGGGGCCGACCATGATGATTGATGAGGACACTCACAGCCATCTGACGCCGGAAGCGATTCCTGACCTGCTGGAGCAGTACAAATGAAAACTGTAATTCGTACTGCTGAGACGCATCCACTGACCTGGCGTCTGCGTGATGACAAACAGCCGGTATGGCTCGACGAATATCAGAGCAAAAACGGCTATGCCGGTGCGCGTAAAGCCCTTGGCGGCATGGCGCCGGACGACATCGTTAACGCGGTAAAAGAGTCTGGCCTGAAAGGCCGCGGCGGCGCGGGCTTCTCCACCGGTCTGAAGTGGAGCCTGATGCCAAAAGACGAATCCATGAACATCCGTTACCTGCTGTGTAACGCCGATGAAATGGAGCCGGGCACCTATAAAGACCGCCTGCTGATGGAACAGCTGCCGCACCTGCTGGTGGAAGGCATGCTGATCTCCGCGTTCGCGCTGAAAGCGTACCGTGGCTACATCTTCCTGCGCGGTGAGTACATCGAAGCGGCGGAAAACCTGCGTCGCGCGATTGCCGAAGCCACCGAAGCGGGCCTGCTGGGCAAAAACATTCTCGGCACCGGGTTTGACTTCGAACTGTTCGTGCACACCGGCGCCGGGCGTTACATCTGCGGTGAAGAAACCGCGCTGATTAACTCCCTGGAAGGCCGTCGCGCGAACCCGCGTTCCAAGCCACCGTTCCCGGCAAGCTCCGGCGTATGGGGTAAACCGACCTGCGTAAACAACGTCGAAACCCTGTGTAACGTTCCGGCTATCCTCGCCAACGGCGTGGAGTGGTATCAGGGCATCTCCTCAAGCAAAGATGCCGGTACCAAGCTGATGGGCTTCTCCGGTCGCGTTAAAAATCCTGGCGTCTGGGAACTGCCGTTCGGTACTACCGCGCGTGAAATTCTTGAAGACTACGCGGGCGGCATGCGCGATGGCCTGAAATTCAAAGCCTGGCAGCCGGGTGGGGCAGGGACAGACTTCCTGACCGAAGCCCACCTTGACCTGCCGATGGAATTCGAAAGCATTGGTAAAGCAGGCAGCCGTCTGGGTACGGCGCTGGCGATGGCCGTCGACCACGAGATCGGCATGGTCTCGCTGGTGCGTAACCTGGAAGAGTTCTTCGCCCGTGAGTCCTGCGGCTGGTGCACACCGTGCCGAGATGGTCTGCCGTGGAGCGTGAAGATCCTGCGTGCAATCGAACGTGGCGAAGGCCAGCCTGGCGATATCGAGACACTTGAGCAACTGTGTCGATTCTTAGGCCCGGGTAAAACCTTCTGTGCCCACGCACCGGGTGCCGTCGAACCTCTGCAGAGCGCGATCAAATATTTCCGCGACGAGTTCGAAGCAGGCATCAAGCAGCCGTTCAGCAATACCCATGCGATCAATGGGATTCAGCCGAACCTGCTTAAAGCGCGCTGGTAACGACAAGAATTTTGATTAACGCTCGGTTTCGACCGAGCCAACTGGAAGCATGCTAATGGCTACGATTCATGTAGACGGCAAAGAATACGAAGTCAACGGGGCGGACAACCTGCTGGAAGCTTGTCTGTCTCTTGGCCTTGATATTCCGTACTTTTGCTGGCATCCGGCGCTGGGCAGCGTCGGTGCTTGCCGCCAGTGTGCGGTGAAGCAATATCAAAACGCGGAAGACACGCGTGGTCGCCTGGTGATGTCCTGTATGACGCCAGCCACCGAAGGCACCTTTATTTCGATTGATGACGAAGAAGCGAAACAGTTCCGCGAAAGCGTTGTGGAGTGGTTGATGACCAACCACCCGCACGACTGTCCGGTCTGTGAAGAGGGCGGAAACTGCCACCTTCAGGATATGACCGTGATGACCGGTCACAGCTTCCGTCGCTATCGCTTTACCAAGCGTACCCACCGTAACCAGGACCTGGGGCCGTTCATCTCTCACGAAATGAACCGCTGCATCGCCTGCTACCGCTGCGTGCGTTACTACAAAGATTACGCAGACGGTCAGGATCTGGGCGTGTATGGCGCACATGACAACGTCTACTTCGGTCGTCCGGAAGACGGTACGCTTGAGAGCGAATTCTCCGGTAACCTGGTGGAAATCTGTCCGACCGGCGTATTCACCGATAAAACCCACTCCGAGCGTTACAACCGTAAATGGGACATGCAGTTTGCGCCAAGCATCTGCCAGCAGTGTTCCCTCGGCTGTAACACCAGCCCGGGTGAGCGCTACGGCGAACTGCGCCGTATCGAAAACCGCTACAACGGTACCGTTAACCACTACTTCCTCTGCGACCGCGGTCGTTTCGGCTATGGCTATGTGAACCTGAAGGACCGTCCGCGTCAGCCGGTTCAGCGCCGTGGCGACGACTTCATTACCCTGAACGCTGAACAGGCGATGCAGGGCGCGGCAGATATTCTGCGCCAGTCGAAGAAAGTGATCGGCATCGGCTCCCCGCGCGCCAGCATCGAAAGCAACTTCGCGCTGCGCGAACTGGTCGGGGCGGAAAACTTTTATACCGGCATCGCCCAGGGCGAGCAGGAACGTCTGCAGCTGGTACTGAAAGTGCTGCGTGAAGGCGGTATCCATACCCCTGCGCTGCGCGAAATCGAATCGTATGATGCGGTCCTGGTGCTGGGTGAAGACCTGACCCAGACCGGCGCCCGCGCGGCTCTGGCGGTTCGTCAGGCGGTGAAGGGGAAAGCACGTGAAATGGCAGCGGCACAGAAAGTGGCTGACTGGCAGATTGCGGCGATCCTGAACATCGGTCAGCGCGCGAAGCATCCTCTGTTTGTGACGAACGTCGACAACACCCGTCTGGACGATATCGCCGCGTGGACCTACTGCGCACCGGTTGAAGATCAGGCGCGTCTTGGCTTTGCCATTGCCCACGCGCTGGACAACAACTCACCGGCCGTTGAGCTGGATCGCGACCTGCAGAGCAAGGTTGACGTGATTGTTCAGGCCCTGGCCGGTGCGAAGAAACCGCTGATTATTTCCGGTACCAACGCCGGTAGCGCAGAGATCATTCAGGCAGCAGCCAACGTGGCCAAAGCTCTGAAAGGCCGCGGTGCTGACGTTGGCGTGACCATGATTGCCCGTGCGGTGAACAGCATTGGTCTGGGCATGATTGGCGGCGGCTCGCTGGAAGCTGCGTTAAGCGAACTGGAGTCCGGTGCCGCTGACGCCGTGGTGGTGCTGGAAAACGACCTGCATCGTCATGCTTCTGCCGCTCGCGTTGACGCCGCGCTCTCCAAAGCGCCGCTGGTGATGGTGATTGACCATCAGCGCACCGCGATTATGGATAAAGCGCACCTGGTGCTCTCTGCGGCAAGCTTCGCAGAAAGCGACGGTACGGTTATCAACAACGAAGGCCGCGCACAGCGTTTCTTCCAGGTTTATGACCCGTCTTACTACGACAGCAACACCGTGATGCTGGAAAGCTGGCGCTGGCTGCACTCCCTGCACAGCACCGTGCAGAGCCGTGAAGTGGACTGGACGCAGCTCGACCATGTTATCGACGCGGTGGTGGAAAAACTGCCTCAGCTGGCAGGCATTAAAGATGCCGCGCCTGAAGCGAGCTTCCGCATTCGCGGCCAGAAACTGGCGCGTGAACCGCACCGTTACAGCGGCCGTACCGCAATGCGCGCCAACATCAGCGTGCACGAACCGCGCCAGCCGCAGGATAAAGACACCATGTTCGCCTTCTCCATGGAAGGGAACAACCAGCCGTCTGCGCCGCGTTCGCAAATCCCGTTCGCATGGGCACCGGGCTGGAACTCCCCGCAGGCATGGAACAAGTTCCAGGCTGAAGTGGGCGGCTCCCTGCGCCACGGCGATCCGGGCGTGCGTCTGATTGAAGCCTCCGAAACCGGTCTGGACTTCTTCACCACCGTACCGGCGAGCTTCCAGGCGCAGGACGGTAGCTGGCGTATTGCCCCGTACTACCACCTGTTCGGTAGCGACGAGCTGTCCCAGCGTTCACCGGTCTTCCAGACCCGCATGCCGCAGCCGTACATCAAGCTCAGCCCGGCGGACGCCGCGAAGCTTGGCGTTAACGCGGGCGCGAACATCGCCTTTAGCTATGACGGCCAGACCATCAGCCTGCCGCTGATTATTTCTGAAAGTCTGACAGCAGGGCAGGTCGGTCTGCCGATGGGTATGCCTGGCATCGCGCCGGTTCTGGCGGGTGCGCGTCTTGATAATCTGCAGGAGGCAAAAGCATGAGTTGGTTAACGCCGGATCTTATCGACATCCTGCTGAGCATTCTGAAAGCGATTGTTATCCTGCTGGTGGTGGTCACCTGCGGCGCGTTCATGAGCTTTGGTGAACGTCGTCTGCTCGGTCTGTTCCAGAACCGTTACGGACCGAACCGCGTGGGCTGGGGTGGTTCACTCCAGCTGGTCGCGGACATGATCAAGATGTTCTTTAAAGAGGACTGGATCCCGCGCTTCTCGGATCGCGTGATCTTTACTCTGGCACCGATGATCGCCTTCACCTCGCTGCTGCTGGCGTTTGCTATCGTTCCGGTCAGCCCGACCTGGGTGGTCGCTGACCTGAACATCGGCATTCTGTTCTTCCTGATGATGGCAGGTCTCGCGGTTTACGCGGTCCTGTTCGCAGGCTGGTCCAGTAACAACAAATACTCGCTGCTGGGTGCGATGCGTGCTTCCGCGCAGACGCTGAGCTACGAAGTGTTCCTGGGTCTCTCCCTGATGGGCGTGGTGGCGCAGGCCGGTTCATTTAACATGACCGACATCGTCAACAACCAGGCCGACATCTGGAACGTGATTCCGCAGTTCTTTGGGTTTATTACCTTTGCTATCGCGGGCGTGGCGGTGTGTCACCGTCACCCGTTTGACCAGCCAGAAGCCGAACAGGAACTGGCCGACGGTTACCACATCGAATATTCCGGTATGAAATTCGGTCTGTTCTTCGTGGGCGAGTACATCGGTATCGTCACCATTTCCGCGTTGATGGTAACGCTGTTCTTCGGTGGCTGGCATGGCCCGTTCTTACCGCCGTTCATCTGGTTCGCGCTGAAAACCGCGTTCTTCATGATGATGTTCATTTTGATTCGCGCAGCGTTACCGCGTCCGCGTTATGACCAGGTAATGTCCTTCGGCTGGAAAGTGTGCCTGCCGCTGACGCTCGTCAACTTGTTGGTAACGGCCGCTGTCATTCTCTGGCAGCAGCCATAAGGGGCAATAGACCATGACCTTAAAAGAATTACTGGTAGGCTTCGGTACCCAGGTACGCAGTATCTGGATGATCGGCCTGCACGCGTTTGCCAAACGCGAAACCCGGATGTACCCGGAAGAGCCGGTATATCTGCCGCCGCGCTACCGTGGCCGTATCGTGCTGACGCGCGACCCGGACGGTTCCGAGCGCTGCGTTGCCTGTAACCTGTGTGCGGTAGCGTGCCCGGTTGGCTGTATCTCTCTGCAGAAAGCCGAGACGGTAGACGGCCGCTGGTACCCTGAGTTCTTCCGCATCAACTTCTCACGCTGCATTTTCTGCGGTCTGTGTGAAGAAGCGTGCCCAACCACGGCGATTCAGCTCACCCCAGACTTCGAATTGGGTGAGTACAAGCGTCAGGATCTGGTGTACGAGAAAGAGGATCTGCTGATTTCCGGTCCGGGCAAATACCCGGAATATAACTTCTACCGGATGGCGGGTATGGCAATCGACGGCAAAGATAAGGGCGAAGCGGAGAACGAAGCCAAGCCTATCGACGTCAAGAGCCTGTTACCGTAAGGAGAGGGCAATGGAATTCGCTTTTTATATCTGTGGCCTTATCGCCATCCTGGCTACGCTGCGAGTGATTACGCACACCAATCCGGTGCATGCGCTGCTGTACTTAATCATCTCGCTGCTTGCCATTTCCGGGGTGTTCTTCGCACTGGGCGCGCACTTCGCCGGTGCGCTGGAAATCATCGTCTACGCCGGGGCCATCATGGTGCTGTTCGTGTTCGTCGTGATGATGCTGAACCTGGGCGGCTCTGAAATCGAGCAGGAACGTCAGTGGTTAAAACCGCAGGTGTGGATCGGCCCGGCAATTTTGTCGGCCATCATGCTGGTGGTGATCGTGTACGCCATTCTGGGTGTTAACGATCAGGGCATCGACGGCACGCCGATCGGCGCTAAAGAGGTCGGTATTACGCTCTTTGGCCCATACGTTCTGGCGGTTGAACTGGCCTCCATGCTGCTGCTGGCAGGTCTGGTTGTGGCCTTCCACGTTGGCCGCGAAGAGCGTGCTGGCGAGGTGCTGAGCAACCGCACTGACGACCGCGCGAAAAGAAAAACGGAGGAGCGCGCATGATCCCCTTAACACATGGACTGATCCTCGCTGCGATTTTATTCGTTCTGGGTCTGACTGGTCTGGTTATCCGCCGCAATCTGCTGTTTATGCTGATCGGGCTGGAAATCATGATTAACGCCTCCGCGCTGGCCTTCGTGGTCGCCGGAAGCTACTGGGGCCAGACCGATGGTCAGGTGATGTACATTCTCGCCATCAGCCTTGCGGCTGCCGAAGCGAGTATTGGCCTGGCGCTGTTGCTGCAGCTCCATCGTCGCCGCCAGAATCTGAACATCGATTCAGTAAGTGAGTTGCGTGGATGAACATGCTTGCCTTAACCATTATTTTTCCGCTGATTGGCTTCGTGCTGCTGGCGTTTTCTCGTGGCCGCTGGTCTGAGAATCTGTCTGCAACCGTCGGCATGGGCTCTGTTGGCCTGGCTGCGCTGGTGACAGCGTATGCGGGTATCGACTTCTTTAACAACGGGCGTCAGCCTTTCAGCGTGCCGCTGTGGACCTGGATGTCGGTCGGTGATTTCAACATCGGTTTCAACCTGGTGCTGGATGGTCTCTCCCTGACCATGCTCTCCGTGGTGACCGGCGTCGGCTTCCTGATCCACATGTTCGCCTCCTGGTATATGCGCGGTGAAGAGGGTTACTCCCGCTTCTTCGCCTACACCAACCTGTTTATCGCCAGCATGGTGGTTCTGGTGCTGGCCGATAACCTGCTGCTGATGTATCTGGGCTGGGAAGGCGTAGGTCTGTGCTCTTACCTGCTGATCGGTTTCTACTATACCGATCCGAAGAATGGCGCAGCGGCCATGAAAGCGTTCGTCGTGACCCGCGTGGGTGACGTCTTCCTCGCTTTCGCGCTGTTCATTCTTTACAACGAACTGGGCACGCTGAACTTCCGCGAAATGGTTGAACTGGCGCCAGCGCACTTCGCCGCAGGCAACAACATGCTGTGGTGGGCAACGCTGATGCTGCTGGGTGGTGCCGTGGGTAAATCCGCGCAGCTGCCGTTGCAGACATGGCTGGCCGACGCGATGGCGGGTCCAACCCCTGTCTCCGCGCTGATCCACGCTGCGACCATGGTCACCGCCGGTGTGTACCTGATTGCGCGTACCCATGGCCTGTTCCTGATGACTCCGGAAATTCTGCACCTGGTGGGTATCGTCGGTGCGGTCACGCTGGTGCTGGCAGGCTTTGCCGCGCTGGTGCAGACCGACATCAAGCGCGTTCTCGCGTACTCCACCATGAGCCAGATTGGTTACATGTTCCTCGCGCTGGGCGTTCAGGCGTGGGACGCGGCCATTTTCCACCTGATGACGCACGCGTTCTTTAAAGCGCTGCTGTTCCTCTCATCCGGTTCGGTGATTCTGGCCTGCCATCACGAGCAGAACATCTTCAAAATGGGCGGACTGCGTAAGTCCATTCCGCTGGTGTATGTCTGCTTCCTGGTGGGCGGCGCGGCGCTGGCGGCTCTGCCGCTGATCACCGCGGGCTTCTTCAGTAAGGACGAAATCCTTGCGGGTGCCATGGCGAATGGTCATATCAATCTGATGGTTGCGGGTCTGGTCGGTGCGTTCATGACCTCCCTGTATACCTTCCGTATGATTTTCATCGTATTCCACGGTAAAGAACAAATTCACGCTCACGCAGGGAAGGGGATTACCCATCACCTGCCGCTGATTGTGCTGCTGGTACTGTCCACCTTCGTTGGCGCGATGATTGTGCCTCCGCTGCAGGGCGTGCTGCCGGCGACAACCGAGCTTGAGCACGGTCGCGTTCTGACGCTTGAAATCACCTCCGGTGTGGTCGCTATCGCGGGCATCCTGATCGCCGCATGGCTGTGGCTGGGCAAACGTACGCTGGTCACTGCCGTGGCCAACAGTGCGCCGGGCCGCCTGCTGGGCACCTGGTGGTACAACGCGTGGGGCTTCGACTGGCTGTACGACATGATCTTCGTTAAGCCGTTCCTGGGCATCGCGTGGCTGCTGAAGCGCGACCCGCTGAACAGCCTGATGAACATCCCGGCGATCCTTTCCCGCTTTGCAGGCAAAGGCCTGCTGTACAGCGAGAACGGTTACCTGCGCTGGTATGTGGCGTCCATGAGCATCGGTGCGGTTGTGGTGCTGGCGCTGCTGATGGTGTTGCGTTGATCGTTAAGTGAATTTTATTCGAATTCGTTGAAAATCAGGCCCCTGCTGGGGGCCTTAAAAAGGAATGTAAATCGCCATGTTACTACCCTGGCTAATATTAATTCCCTTCATCGGCGGCTTCCTGTGCTGGCAGACTGAACGCTTTGGCGTGAAGATGCCGCGCTGGATCGCGCTGATCACCATGGGATTGACGCTCGCGCTTGGCCTGCAACTGTGGTTGCAGGGCGGTTACTCACTGACCCAGTCTGCGGGCATTCCGCAGTGGCAGTCTGAGTTCATCCTGCCGTGGATCCCGCGTTTCGGCATTACGATCCACCTGGCGATTGATGGTCTGTCGCTGCTGATGGTAGTGCTGACCGGCCTGCTCGGCGTTCTGGCGGTACTTTGCTCCTGGCGAGAAATCGAAAAATACCAGGGCTTCTTCCACCTGAACCTGATGTGGATCCTGGGCGGCGTGATCGGCGTGTTCCTTGCCATCGACATGTTCCTGTTCTTCTTCTTCTGGGAGATGATGCTGGTGCCGATGTACTTCCTGATCGCGCTGTGGGGCCACAAGGCGTCCGACGGTAAAACGCGTATCACGGCGGCAACCAAGTTCTTCATCTATACCCAGGCGAGTGGTCTGGTGATGTTGATTGCCATTCTGGCGCTGGTGTTTGTTCACCACAACGCGACCGGCACCTGGACCTTCAACTACGAAGACCTGCTGAAGACCCCAATGTCTCACGGCGTAGAATACCTGCTGATGCTGGGCTTCTTCATCGCCTTCGCGGTGAAAATGCCGGTGGTTCCGCTGCACGGCTGGCTGCCAGACGCGCACTCTCAGGCGCCAACGGCGGGTTCCGTTGACCTGGCGGGCATCTTGCTGAAAACCGCGGCCTACGGTCTGCTGCGCTTTGCACTGCCGCTGTTCCCGAACGCCTCCGCAGAGTTCGCACCGATTGCCATGTGGCTGGGTGTGATCGGTATCTTCTACGGTGCCTGGATGGCCTTCACCCAGTACGACATCAAGCGTCTGATTGCCTACACCTCCGTTTCCCACATGGGCTTCGTGCTGATTGCTATCTACACCGGCAGCCAGCTGGCGTACCAGGGTGCGGTGATCCAGATGATTGCGCACGGTCTGTCCGCAGCCGGTCTCTTCATCCTGTGCGGCCAGCTGTACGAACGTCTGCACACCCGCGACATGCGTATGATGGGCGGTCTGTGGAGCAAAATTAAGTGGCTGCCAGCGCTCTCCATGTTCTTCGCGGTGGCGACTCTGGGGATGCCGGGCACCGGTAACTTTGTCGGCGAATTTATGATTCTGTTCGGCAGCTTCAAAGTGGTACCGGTGATTACCGTGATCTCCACCTTTGGTCTGGTGTTCGCTTCCGTCTACTCGCTGGCGATGCTGCACCGCGCTTACTTCGGTAAAGCGAAGAGCGAAATTGCTGCACAAGAACTGCCGGGGATGTCGCTGCGTGAGCTGTTCATCATCCTGCTGCTGGTCGTACTGCTGGTGCTGCTGGGCTTCTTCCCGCAGCCGATTCTGGATACCTCGCACAGCGCGATGGGCAATATCCAGCAGTGGTTTGTTAATTCTGTTTCTACTACAAGGCCGTAATTCGCCATGACAATAACTCCACAACAACTGATCGCGCTGCTACCGCTGCTGATCGTCGGATTGACGGTGGTGGTTGTGATGCTCTCCATTGCGTGGCGACGCAATCACTTCCTGAATGCCACGCTGTCGGTCATCGGCCTGAACGCCGCGTTAGTCTCACTCTGGTTTGTTGGCCAGGGTGGGGCGATGGACGTCACCCCGCTGATGCGCGTTGACGGTTACGCCATGCTGTATACCGGTCTGGTGCTGCTGGCGAGCCTGGCAACCTGTACCTTTGCGTACCCGTGGCTCGAAGGCTACAACGACAACAAAGAAGAGTTTTACCTGCTGGTTCTGATTGCCGCGCTGGGCGGCATTCTGCTGGCGAATGCTAACCACCTGGCCGCGCTGTTCCTCGGCATTGAGCTGATCTCTCTGCCGCTGTTCGGTCTGATTGGTTACGCCTTCCGCCAGAAGCGCTCGCTGGAAGCAAGCATCAAGTACACCATCCTGTCTGCGGCGGCGTCCTCGTTCCTGCTGTTTGGTATTGCGCTGGTGTACGCACAGTCCGGTAACCTCTCCTTTATGGCGCTCGGCAAGAGCCTCGGTGACGGCATGCTGCATGAGCCGCTGCTGCTGGCGGGTCTGGGCATGATGATTGTTGGCCTTGGCTTCAAACTCTCTCTTGTCCCGTTCCACCTGTGGACGCCAGACGTCTACCAGGGCGCGCCAGCGCCGGTGTCGACCTTCCTGGCGACGGCGAGCAAAATCGCCATCTTCGGGGTGGTGATGCGTCTGTTCCTGTACGCGCCGGTGGGTGACAGCGAAGCGGTTCGCGTGGTGCTGGGCATCATCGCGTTCGTCTCCATCATCTTCGGTAACCTGATGGCGCTGAGCCAGACCAACATCAAGCGTCTGCTGGGCTACTCGTCTATCTCTCATCTGGGCTACCTGATGGTGGCGCTGATTGCGCTGCAGAGCGGTGAGATGTCGATGGAAGCCGTGGGCGTGTATCTGGCCGGCTACCTGTTCAGCAGCCTCGGCGCCTTCGGCGTGGTGAGCCTGATGTCCAGCCCGTACCGTGGTCCGGATGCCGATTCACTGTTCTCTTACCGTGGTCTGTTCTGGCACCGTCCGATCCTGTCCGCCGTAATGACCGTGATGATGCTCTCTCTGGCCGGTATTCCGATGACGCTTGGCTTTATCGGTAAGTTCTACGTGCTGGCCGTCGGTGTGCAGGCGCACCTGTGGTGGCTGACTGCGGGCGTGGTGATCGGCTCCGCGATTGGTCTCTACTACTACCTGCGCGTGGCCGTGAGCCTGTACCTGAGCGCACCTCAGCAGCTCAATCGTGATGCTCCAGGCAACTGGCAGTACAGCGCTGGTGGTATCGTGGTACTCATCTCCGCGCTGCTGGTGCTGATCTTCGGTATCTATCCGCAACCGCTGATTGATATCGTGCAGCGCGCGATGCCATTAATGTAAAAACAAAAACCCGCCTCGGCGGGTTTTTTATTGCCCAGCGTCGCTACGCTTGCAGGGCCTACGGGTTTTGTAGCTCGGGTAAGCGTAGCGCCACCCGACTAAGCCAGCTGTTTACGGCTAATCAACGGCCCGTCAATCTTCTTCATCGAGCGGTCCAGCACTTCCTCAATCACTGACGACAGCTCGTTCAGCTCAAACTTCGCGACGTAGCCATCCGCCTTCACCTTGCGAATATGGTCTTCGTTGGCGTTGCCGGAAAGGGAAGAGTGGATCACCACCGGAATATCTTTCAGTACCGGATCGGTTTTGATTTTGCGCGTCAGCGTAAAACCGTCCATCTCCGGCATTTCGAGGTCGGTCAGCACCAGCGCGATCTTATCGGTGATCGGCACGCCCTCAGCCTGCGCCTGCGCGGCCAGCACGCCAATTTTTTCCCACGCGTCTTTGCCGGTGATGTGCAGCTGCGCCGGGATCTCCATCGCCTGCAGACCTTTCTCCAGCATCGAACGCGCCACTTTGGAATCTTCCGCCACAATCGCGACCGCGCCCGGCTTGATATTGAACTTGGTGGTTTTCAGATTGGTGGCGTGCAGATCGTGGTTGGCCGGGGTGATGTCATACAGGATCTGCTCAACGTCAAGCACCATCGCCAGATCGTTGGTATCCGTTTTCTCATCCAGGCAGGCAATGCTGGTGATATAGCGACCGCTGACGGCGGTTTCTGCCGCGTGCACCTGCTTCCAGTCCAGACGCATGATGTTCTCAACCGACTCCACGGCAAACGCCTGCACGCTGCGTGCATATTCGGTGATCAGCAGGATATTCAGCCCGGTGGTGGGCTTACAGCCCGCCACGGCGGCCAGGTCAATCACCGGGATCACCTGATCGCGGATATTCACCATTCCCATCAGCGGTGATTTCATCCCGGCGGGTTTCGTGAACTCCGGCATCGGCACAATTTCACGCAGCTTAAAGACGTTAATGCCAAACAGCTCAGATTTATTTTCGTTAAGAGAGGTGCCAAGACGGAACAGCAACAGTTCAAAACGGTTCGACAGGGTCAGATTCGCCCTGTCATCAATATCTTTCTGGAAATTATCCATTCTACCCTCGAGAGAAATGCTGACCTTTTAATCGTTATCGGCATCCTGAGGGAAAAATGAAGGACTAAACGCTGACCTGAGCGAAATCTTCGGCCAGCTCACATTCCGGGAACAGCGCGCGGCACTCTGCCAGCAGCTTTTCACAGCCCCGCGCGTCGTAGCGCGAGCTGACGTGGGTGATGATGAGCCTCCCGACGCCCGCGTCACGTGCTAGCTGCGCCGCCTGACGCGTGGAGCTATGGCCCCGGCCGTTGGCTTTCTCTTCCATCGCCGTTTCAAGCGTCGCTTCATGCACCATCACGTCCACACCCTGGGCAAGCGTGAGCGCCGCCCGGCACGGGGCCGTGTCGCCAAAGATCGCCAGCTTCTTGCCGGGCTGCGGTGCGGCGAGATAATCCTGCCCATTGATGACGCGCCCGTCCTCCAGCGTGACGGTCTCGCCGTGCTTCAGGCGCTGGAACAGCGGCCCGGGTTTTACGCCATCGGCCATTAGCGCGGCGGCATCCAGCGCGCCGGGTTTGTCATGCGCGTCAATACGGTATCCATAGCATTCCACAGGGTGATTGAGCGGCTGAGCACTCACCTTATAATCGCCGTCATCGAAAATCAGGCCTTCGCTAATCTCAACGACCTCCAGCGGATAATCCGTCCACGACCCGCTCAGGCGCAGCGTGGTTTCAACAAATTCACGAATACCCGCAGGCCCGTAAATCGTCAGCGGGTTGGCGTTACCGGCCATCGAGCGGCTGCACAGCAGGCCGGGAAGGCCAAACAGATGGTCGCCATGCAGATGGGTGATAAAAATTTTATCCAGCTTGCCGGGGTGATAAGCGGTGTGTAGCAGCTGATGCTGCGTCCCTTCACCACAGTCAAACAGCCACAGCCCGCCGCGGGGGGGGTGTTTAAGATCCAGCAGTATCGCCGTCACATTCCGTGAGCGGGTTGGCACGCCCGCGGACGTACCCAGAAAAATCAGTTCCATAACGCAATCAGCCCTTTGCTGAACGGGGAGGGGTTTAGTATAACGTGATGAACCCCAGGAAGGAGACTGACATGATCCAGTGGCAAGATTTACACCATAGTGACCTCACCGTTCATTCACTTTACGCCCTGCTGAAACTGCGCTGCGAAGTGTTCGTGGTTGAACAGATCTGCCCGTATCAGGACATCGACGGCGACGATCTCGTCGGCGAGAACCGCCATATTCTTGGCTGGCGGGAAAACGAGCTGGTGGCGTATGCGAGGATTCTGAAAAGCGAGGACGAATTCGAGCCTGTCGTGATTGGTCGGGTCATCATCAGCGGCAAAGCACGCGGTGAAAAACTGGGCTATCAACTGATGGATAAAACGCTGGAGGCATGCCAGAAACAGTGGCCGAACAAGGCGTTATACCTGGGCGCGCAGGCGCACCTGCAGTCCTTCTACGGCCACTTTGGTTTCGTGCCGGTCACCGAGGTGTATGATGAAGACGGCATTCCCCACATCGGCATGGCGCGGGAAGCGAAGCAGGCGTAATGGCGAGTCGTTGGCTATAGTTAGCGAACTGGTGTACTAACATGGAGAAAAATATGTCATTTCAATCCTGGGATACCCGTATCGACGACGACCTGGCCTTACTGAGCGAAACGCTGGAAGAGGTGTTACGTTCCTCGGGCGACCCTGCCGATCAGAAATATATTGAGCTAAAAGCCCGTGCCGAACAGGCGCTGCATGAAGTGAAAAACCGCGTCAGCCATGCGTCTGATACCTACTACTACCGCGCCAAAAAAGCGGTGTACCGTGCCGATGATTACGTGCATGAAAAACCGTGGCAGGGTATTGGCGTGGGGGCTGCCGTCGGGCTGGTGCTGGGGCTGTTGTTGGCCCGTCGTTAAGCCGCTTAACCACTCCCTATACGTGGGTACTGCTATTTATGGCCAGTACCCCGTATAATATGAGGTTTTAACAGGGAGAGGCTCGCGTGAATTCGATTTTCCTCGCGCTGGAGCAATTGCGTACCCAGCTTTCGCAAGCGTTACCCGCAACGCCCGGCATACGTCATTTCGACGTCTCTTTCCCGTTAAACGACGCCTTCGATCCTCTCGCCTGGCTTGGGGCGCAGCAGTGCTATCCGCAGTTTTACTGGCAGCAGCGTAACGGCGATGAAGAGCTGGCCGCGCTGGGGGCGGTTATCACCTTTTCCTCTCTGGCGTTAGCCACGCAGTTTTTACGCGAGCAAAACGCGGCAGGTGATACCCGCATCTGCGGCCTGAACGCCTTTAATCCGGAGCAGGGCAACCTCTTTTTACCGCGACTGCTCTGGCGACGTACCGCCGGCACCGCTACGCTGCGCCTGCAGCTGTGGAGCGATTATTCACTTCAGGAAGATGCCCATGCCGCGCGGGATTTTTTACAGCAGCTCCAGCCAGCCAGGCCTATCCGTCCGCTGGCCGTTCAGGTTGAGCACGAAAACCATCAGCCTCAACGGGCCGAATGGCTGAGACTTGTCCGCAGGGCGACCGAAACCATCGCGCGCGGTGATTTTGAAAAGGTTGTCCTTGCGAGGGCCACCGATCTTCAGTTTACACAGCGCATTAACCCCGTCGCGCTGATGGCGGCCAGCCGCGCCCTCAATTTACATTGCTATCACTTCTGCATGGTATTCGACGCCAGCAACGCGTTTCTCGGCTCGACGCCCGAGCGTCTCTGGCGGCGACGCGGCACGCTGCTGCGCACCGAAGCGCTGGCGGGCACCGTCGCCAGCCATACCGATGATAAAAAGGCGCAGCGTCTCGGTGAGTGGCTGCTGAACGACGATAAAAACCAGCGCGAAAATATGCTGGTCGTGGAGGATATCTGTCAGCGTCTTCAGCACTACACGCGGACGCTTGAGGTACTGCCCGCCCAGGTGGTGCGCCTGCGTAAAGTGCAGCATTTGCGCCGCTGTATCTGGACCGAGCTCAAACAGGCCGACGACGAGCAGTGCCTGCATATGCTACAGCCGACGGCGGCCGTTGCCGGTCTGCCGCGACAGCCAGCGCGTGAGTTTATCCAGAAGGTTGAGCCCTTTAACCGCGAGTGGTACGCCGGTTCGGCCGGGTATTTATCGCCTGACCAGAGTGAGTTCTGCGTGGCGCTGCGTTCAGCCCGCGTCCATGAGGACTCGCTGCGGCTCTATGCCGGCGCCGGTATTGTCAGCGGATCTGACCCGGAGCAGGAGTGGCAGGAGATTGAAAACAAAGCGGCCGGATTGCGCTCTCTGCTCCTAAGGGATTAATACTGATTCGCGCAATCCCGATTCACATCAAAATTCCAATTTTTTCTATTATTTATACTGTGTCGCATTCTTGATACCGGACAATCTCATGTCAGTAAGTTCTTTTAACCGACGCTGGGCGGCGGTGATCCTTGAAGCCCTGACGCGCCATGGCGTCAGGCACGTGTGTATTGCACCGGGTTCTCGCTCAACGCCGCTGACGCTGGCGGCTGCCGAAAACCGGGCGTTGATTCACCACACCCACTTTGATGAGCGTGGCCTCGGGCATCTCGCGCTGGGTCTGGCGAAGGTCAGCAAAGAGCCCGTGGCGGTGATTGTCACTTCCGGTACCGCCGTGGCGAACCTCTATCCGGCTCTGATTGAAGCCGGGTTAACCGGTGAAAAGCTGATTCTGCTGACGGCCGATCGTCCCCCTGAGCTTATCGACTGCGGCGCCAATCAGGCTATCCGTCAGCCGGGACTCTTTTCTTCGCATCCTTCGCAGACGATTTCGCTGCCCCGTCCCACCCAGGATATTCCGGCGAGCTGGCTGGTCTCCAACGTCGATCACGCCATGGAAACGCTGCGCGGCGGGGCGCTGCATATCAACTGCCCGTTTGCCGAGCCGCTGTACGGCGAGCTGGACGATACGGGTCTTGACTGGCAGCAGACCCTCGGTGACTGGTGGCAGAGTGAAAAACCGTGGCTGCGCGAGCAGACGCACCTTGAGAGCGCGAAGCAGCGCGACTGGTTCTTCTGGCGGCAGAAGCGCGGCGTGGTTATCGCCGGGCGCATGAGCGCTGCCGAAGGCAAGCTGGTCGCCGAATGGGCGCAAACCCTGGGCTGGCCGCTGATCGGCGACGTGCTTTCCCAGACCGGGCAGCCGCTGCCGTGCGCGGATCTCTGGCTGGGTAATGCCAAAGCGGTCACTGAGCTGTCGCAGGCGCAGATTGTGGTCCAGCTTGGATCGAGTTTAACCGGCAAGCGGTTACTGCAGTGGCAGGCCACCTGCACACCGGACGAATACTGGCTGGTGGACGCGCTGGAAGGGCGTCTTGATCCGGCGCACCACCGCGGTCGTCGTCTGGTCAGCCGTATCGACGCCTGGCTGGCGCTCCATCCGGCTGAAAAACGCAAACCCTGGGCGGCTACCCTCCCGGACCTGTCGCGCCAGGCGTGGGAACTGACCCATGCGCGCTGTGAAGCGTTCAGCGAGGCCGGGCTGGCGCACCGTATTCGCCAGTACCTGCCCGAGCAGGGGCAGCTGTTTGTCGGCAACAGCCTGGTCGTGCGGCTGATTGACGCCTTTTCGCAGCTGCCAGCGGGCTACCCGGTGTACAGCAACCGTGGTGCCAGCGGCATCGACGGGCTGATCTCTACGGCGGCGGGCGTGCAGCGCGCCAGCGCAAAATCGACGCTGGCCATCGTGGGGGATCTCTCCGCGCTCTACGACCTCAACGCGCTGGCGCTGCTGCGTCAGGCGTCTGCCCCGTTCGTGCTGATCGTGGTTAACAACAACGGCGGACAGATTTTCTCCCTGCTGCCTACGCCGCAGAGCGAGCGCGAGCGCTTCTATCTGATGCCGCAGAACGTGCACTTCGAACACGCCGCGGCAATGTTCAGCCTGAAATACCATCGCCCGGAAAGCTGGGAACAGCTGGATACGGCGCTAAGCTCCGCCTGGAAGCAGCCGGGCGCGACGCTGATTGAGCTGGTGGTTAACGAGGCTGACGGTGCGCAGGCCCTGCAAAGCCTGCTGGCGCAGGTGAGCCAGCTGTGATCCTCACTGGCGTGCAGCAGGCTGGAAAACCAGGCTATCCCTGGCTGGTCTTTTTGCACGGTTTTTCCGGCGATTGCCGCGAGTGGCAGGGTGTTGGTGAGCGGCTTTGCGATTACCCCCGGCTGTATCTGGATCTGCCGGGACACGGTGGATCCCGGCACCTGGGCGTGACGGGCTTCGACGAGCTGAGCGCGTTGCTTACCCGAACTTTGATTAGTTACAACATACTGAAATTCTGGCTCGTCGGGTACTCCCTCGGCGGCCGCATTGCGATGTTCCATGCCTGCCAGCAGCCGAAGGGGCTGTTGGGCGTGACGGTAGAAGGCGGCCATCCGGGCCTGCAGGATGCCGATGCGCGACAGGCGCGGCTGGCATCAGACCGCCGCTGGGCGACGCGTTTTCGCAGCGAACCGTTGGAAAAGGTATTCGCTGACTGGTACCAACAGCCCGTGTTTGCCTCCCTGACGGACGCCCAGCGCGACGCGCTGATTACCCTGCGCAGCCAGAACAACGGCGCGGCGCTGGCGATGATGCTCGAGGCGACGTCGCTGGCCGTGCAGCCCGACCTGCGTACCGCGCTCAGCGCACGTGATTTCACTTTTGATTATCTCTATGGCGAACGTGATGAGAAGTTTACGGCCCTTGCTGCGGAGCTGAACGCCGTTTGCCATGCAATTCCCAACGCCGGACACAACGCCCACCGGGAAAACCCCGACGCGGTTGCCGCGAGTCTGGCTCAGATACTGCGTCTTCGAATAAAGGACACTCTATGATCTATCCTGATGAACACATGCTTTACGCCCCGGTTGAATGGCAGGACTGCTCCGAAGGCTACACCGACATTCGTTACCACAAATCCACCGACGGTATTGCCAAAATCACCATCAACCGCCCGCAGGTGCGTAACGCCTTCCGTCCGCTGACCGTGAAAGAGATGATTCAGGCCCTGGCGGATGCGCGCTATGACGACAACATCGGCGTGATTGTCCTGACCGGCGAAGGCGAGAAAGCGTTCTGCTCCGGTGGCGATCAGAAAGTGCGCGGCGACTACGGCGGATACCAGGACGATGCGGGGACGCACCACCTGAACGTCCTCGATTTCCAGCGTCAGATCCGCACCTGTCCAAAACCGGTGGTGGCGATGGTGGCGGGCTACTCCATCGGCGGTGGCCACGTGCTGCACATGATGTGCGACCTGACCATTGCCGCTGAAAACGCCATCTTCGGCCAGACCGGCCCGAAAGTGGGATCTTTCGATGGCGGCTGGGGTGCCTCCTACATGGCGCGCATCGTCGGGCAGAAAAAAGCCCGTGAAATCTGGTTCCTGTGCCGTCAGTACAACGCGCAGGAAGCGCTGGATATGGGCCTGGTGAATACCGTGGTGCCGCTTGCCGATCTCGAAAAAGAGACCGTGCGCTGGTGTCGCGAAATGCTGCAAAACAGCCCGATGGCGCTGCGCTGCCTGAAAGCGGCACTTAACGCCGACTGCGACGGTCAGGCGGGTCTGCAGGAGCTGGCGGGCAACGCCACCATGCTGTTCTACATGACCGAAGAGGGTCAGGAAGGGCGCAACGCGTTTAACGAAAAACGCCAGCCAGACTTCAGCAAATACAAACGGAATCCGTAATGCGTCGCGCGCAGGTTTACCGCTGGCAGATACCGATGGACGCGGGCGTGGTGCTGCGTGAACGGCGGTTAAAAACCCGTGACGGCTTCTTCGTGCATCTGCAGCAGGGCGAGCGGGAAGGCTGGGGCGAGATTTCGCCTCTGCCGGGCTTTAGCCTCGAGTCGCTGGAGGATGCGCATGCTGCATTGCTGGCGTGGGCAGACGCGTGGCGTGAGGGCGAGAACCCGGCGTTACCGGATGTCCCTTCCGCGGCCTTTGGTATCAGCTGCGCGCTGGCGGAGCTGGACGGCAGCCTGCCAGAAGCGGGGAATTACCGCGCGGCACCGCTCTGTACGGGCGATCCGGACGAGCTGTTCGCGCAGCTCTCCGCCATGCCGGGCGAGAAGGTCGCGAAAATCAAAGTCGGGCTTTATGAAGCGGTGCGTGACGGCATGGTCGCCAACCTGCTGCTGGAGGCGATCCCCGATCTGCATCTGCGTCTGGACGCCAACCGCGCCTGGACGCCGCTTAAGGCGCAGCAGTTTGCGAAGTACGTCAACCCGGCCTACCGGAGCCGCATTGCCTTCCTGGAAGAGCCGTGCAAAACCCGCGAGGATTCGCGCGCGTTTGCCCGCGAAACGGGGATTGCCATCGCCTGGGATGAAAGCCTGCGCGAGGCCGATTTTGAATTTGCTGCCGAGCCCGGCGTCAGCGCGGTAGTGATTAAACCGACGCTGACCGGCAGCCTGGCGAAAGTGCGCGAACAGGTCGCGGCGGCGCACGCCTTAGGGCTGACGGCGGTGATCAGCTCGTCAATTGAGTCCAGCCTTGGGCTAACCCAGCTGGCGCGCATGGCCGCCTGGTTAACGCCTGACACGGTCCCCGGCCTCGACACGCTGAACCTGATGCAGGCTCAGCTTCTCCGCCCGTGGCCGGACAGCGCGCTGCCGTGCCTCGACGTCGCGGCGCTGGAGCCGTTGCGATGAGTTTTACCGACTGGCCGTGGCGACACTGGTGCGCGCTGTTTGCCGATAAACCGGTCCTGAGGCTGAACGACGAGGTGCTCAGCTGGCAACAGCTGTGCGCGCGCATCGACAGCCTTGCGGCAGGCTTTCACCAGCAGGGCGTGGAGGAGGGCTGCGGCGTGCTGCTGCAGGCCCATAATCATCCGCAAACCCTGCTGGCGTGGCTGGCGCTACTCCAGTGCGGGGCGCGTATTCTTCCCGTTAATCCGCAGCTGCCGCGCCCGCTGCTGGACGTGCTGCTCCCGCAGATGACGCTGCGCTTTGCGCTGGTGCTGGACGGCAGCTACGACGGCCTTCCTGCCCTGAGCATGCGCGAGACCGCCAATGCGTATTGCGCTGCGTGGCAACCGGCGCGGCTGGCCTCCATGACGCTGACCTCCGGCTCCACCGGTCTGCCGAAAGCGGCGGTCCATACCTGCGAAGCCCATCTTGCCAGCGCGAGCGGCGTTTTGTCGCTGATGCCCTACGGTGAAGACGACGACTGGCTGCTTTCGCTGCCGCTGTTCCACGTTTCGGGCCAGGGGATTTTATGGCGCTGGCTGCAGGCCGGCGCGCGGTTAACCGTGCGCGAGAAACAGCCTCTGGAGCAGGCGCTGTGCGGCTGCACCCACGCCTCGCTCGTGCCAACCCAGCTCTGGCGTCTGCTTAATGCCCACCAGCCTGTCGCACTGAAAGCGGTGCTGCTGGGCGGGGCGGCCATCTCTGTGGAATTGACCGAACAGGCGCGAGAGCAGGATATACGCACCTTCTGCGGCTACGGTCTGACCGAGTTTGCGTCAACCGTCTGTGCGAAAGAGGCCGACGGCGAGCCGGACGTGGGCCGTGCGCTGCCGGGCAGAGAGGTGCAGGTCGTTAACGGTGAAGTCTGGATCAGAGCGCAAAGCATGGCCTCAGGCTACTGGCGGGATGGTGAACTGATTCCGCTGACCAACGCGCAGGGATGGTTCGCCACCCGCGATCGCGGCGAATGGCATGACGGCCGTCTGACGATCCTCGGCCGCATGGATAACCTCTTTTTTAGCGGCGGAGAAGGGATCCAGCCGGAATCGCTCGAGCGCGTTATCGCCACGCACCCGCAGGTTAACCAGGTGTTTATCGTTCCGCTGGACGACGCTGAGTTCGGGCAACGTCCGGTGGCGGTGGTGGAGTGCGAGCCGGGAACGGATATCACCACTTTACCCGACTGGGTCAGGGACAAGGTGGCGCGTTTTGAGCAACCCGTCCGCTGGCTGCTGCTGCCGACTGAACTCAAAAATGGCGGCATTAAAGTTTCGCGCCGCGCGCTGCAGGAGTGGGTTAACGCAACGCTGAAGGGATAATAGCCGTTTCAAATAGTTACAATCTACTGGCCTGCCGCACGCAGAGTGCTTGATCCCCGGAAGACCCAGGTTAAAATCTCGCGGTTTTGGGACTTCTCTATAAAAATTGTGCGGGATCACGACAATGAAAAAAGTGGCATTAGTGGGCTTCGGCCTGATGGTTGTATCTGCGGCGGCGAACGCCATTAGCATTAACGGCTCGGCGGGTCAGGATTATACCCACCTGGGCTTCGGCATGGGTACCGAGACATCCGGTCTGGCGATGACCGGCGGTTGGACGCATAACGATGACGACGGCGACGCGGCAAGCCTCGGCCTGGGCCTCAACATTCCTCTGGGCC
Organism: Enterobacter sp. SST3; assembly: GCF_000286655.1. Taxonomy (NCBI): domain Bacteria; kingdom Pseudomonadati; phylum Pseudomonadota; class Gammaproteobacteria; order Enterobacterales; family Enterobacteriaceae; genus Enterobacter; species Enterobacter sp. SST3. The sequence goes on from NZ_ALNS01000009.1 coordinate 29,109, forward strand.
CGTTCCTGGCGACCGTCGGCGGTAAAGGTATCTATACCAACCCAAATGACGGTGACGAAGGATATGCGGCGGCAGTGGGCGGCGGCCTGCAGTGGAAAATTGGCGACAGCTTCGGCCTGTTTGGCGAGTACTACTACTCTCCGGACTCCCTCTCCAGCGGTATCGACAGCTATGAGGAAGCCAACGCCGGCGCGCGCTGGACCATCATGCGTCCAATCACCATCGAAGCAGGCTATCGCTATCTGAACCTGGCCGGTAAAGACGGCAACCGCGACAACGCGCTGGCCGACGGTCCGTACGTGGGCGTGAGCGCAGGCTTCTAATCTCTCCGGCGCGGCATGCTGTCGCGCCAGTTTCTCCTCTTCTCCACCCCGCGTTTGCGCTATAGTGTTTTGACCAAATAAGCGGGAGAACACAATGATTAACGTGGAGATGTTATCCACCGGCGACGAAGTGCTGCATGGACAAATTATTGATACCAATGCTGCCTGGCTTGCCGATCTTTTCTTTGAGCAAGGATTACCGTTAACGCGCCGCAATACGGTGGGCGACAATCTTGAGTCACTGGTCGCTGTTCTGCGCGAGCGCAGTGAACAGTGCGACGTGCTGATTGTGAACGGCGGGCTCGGCCCCACCAGTGACGATCTCAGTGCCCTGGCCGCCGCGACCGCAAAAGGCGAAGGGCTGGTGCTGCATGAGGCGTGGCTCTCGCAGATGGCGCGTTTTTTCTCCGAACGTGGCCGCGTCATGGCCCCCAGCAACCGCAAACAGGCTGAAATTCCCGCCAGTGCTGAACTGGTCGATAATCCGGTCGGTACCGCGTGCGGGTTTGCCATGCAACTGAACCGCTGCCTGATGTTCTTCACGCCGGGCGTGCCCTCAGAATTTAAAGTGATGGTCGAGCAGCAGATCCTGCCGCGCCTTCGCCAGCGTTTTACCCTGCCGGAACCCCCGCTGTGCCTGCGTCTGACCACGTTTGGCCGTTCGGAAAGCGATCTGGCCCAGAGCCTCGATCACCTCTCACTCCCTCCGGGCGTCTCCATGGGCTATCGCTCCTCCATGCCGATCATTGAGCTTAAGCTGACCGGACCGGCCACCCAGAAAGAGGCGATGCTCGCGCTGTGGCCTGAGGTGCAGCGCGTAGCGGGTGAAAGCCTGATCTTTGAAGGCACGGAAGGGCTACCGGCGCAGATTGCGAAGCATCTGCAGTCGCGTCAGCTGAGCGTGACCTTAAGCGAGCAGTTCACCGGTGGCCTGCTGGCGCTGCAGCTGTCGCGCGTCAACGCGCCGCTGCTGGCCAGCGAAGTGGTGCCGTTCCAGCAGGAGACTCTCGCGCAAACCGCCCGCTGGGCGTCCGAGAGAAGGGTGAAGCATTTTGCCGGTCTGGGGCTGTTTGTCGGCGGGCTGGATGAGGAATACCTCAACTTCGCGCTGGCGACGCCCGAGGGCACCCACGCCCTGCGGGTAAAAATGAGCATTACCCGCCACAGCCTGGCGGTGCGTCAGGAGGTGTGCGCCATGATGGCGCTGAACATGCTGCGCCGCTGGCTGAATGGCAAAGAGGTGGCCAGCGAGCACGGCTGGATTAACGTGGTTGAATCGCTGTTCGTGGAGTAACGCCTGTGCCGGGGCCTTTCGCCCCGGCCATGTTCACCCGAGCGCCTTTGCCAGCAGCGTAATCGGATGCTCGCAGCGCTTGCTGGTGGACATCTCAATCTGCCACTTGCAGGTTTCGCAGTCCGTCACCACGATATCCGCGCCGCTCTCCTCAATCTGACGGAACAGCGGAGCGCCGATCGCCTGCGACGTTTCGTAGTTTTCACGCTTAAAGCCGTAGGTTCCCGCAATCCCGCAGCAGCGTGAATCCAGCACCGTCAGCTCCAGCCCCGGAATTAACCGCAGCAGCTCAAGCGTATAGAGTGACCAGCCCATTTTTTCCATATGACACGGCGTGTGGTACACCACTTTCAGGGGTAATTTCCCCAGTGGCAACGTCTGTCCGCAGTCCAGCTTACGCCACAGGAAGCGCGTCGCCAGCTCGATGTGCTCGCGCAGGCCGGTGTTGTCCACGTCCAGCAGATGCGGATACTCGTCGCGCAGGGTGAAGGTACAGGTGGATGAGGTCGCCAATACCGGTATGCCTTTCTCGACAATCGCCTCGCGCAGGGAGGTGACATTGCTTTGAGCCTGCCTGCGTGCTTTATCGGTAAACCCGTTGGCAATCAGCGGCACGCCGCAGCACTTTTCTTTATTCACTAGCTGAACGCCCGTTCCCATGGCGTTCAGCACCTTCAGCAGATCTTTACCCAGCTGCGGGTGGTTGTAATTCACGTAGCAGCCGTGGAAAAAAGCCACCTGTTCGGCAAATTGCGCCTGCTCTTTCGCGACGGATTTATACCAGCGGCGGAAGGTGCCGTGAGAATATTTCGGCAGGCTGCGGTGATGGTCTATCTTCAGCGTGGCATCCAGCAGCTGGCGCACCGGCTTGAGAGCGGTCGCGGCATTCACCAGCGGGGCAAACGGCGTCGAGACGCTACCCATCAGATCGGTATGGCTCAGAATCGCGTCCCGCAGCGACGGCTTTTGCGTGCTGTAGCGCGCCCGGGCGCGCTGGATAATATCGCCGATTTTCACATCCGATGGGCAGGCGACTTCGCAGCGTTTGCAGTTAATGCAGTATTTCAGCGCTTCATCGTACAGCTTGCCGTCCTTCAGGCGCAGACGCTCGCCGTCCGGCCCGGCCTGCTTTGGCCCGGGATAGCGTGGGTTCACGCCGCTGACCGGGCAGACGGTGGTACACACCGTGCATTTGATGCAGCTTTCAAAACGGGTATCGTTCATTGTTCAGCCTCCGTGCGCTGGCTAATCTGCTCTGCCACATACAGCGCCGTGACGGCGCAGACTCCGCCACCGCATCCCTGGGTAATGGGATCGTACCCGCCCAGCAGCGAGCCGATGGCAAAGAGATTACTGACGGGCTTACCGGCAAGCTGCGGATGCAGGTGGTTATCGACAATCACGCCGAACTGCTGCCAGGGCTGCGGCGAGAAGAAATCACTCTGATACCAGTCCGCGCGGGAGGCTCGCTGGCGAACATCCAGCCCCATAATGGCTTCCCGGATGCCCTCCCGGCTGCTCAGCAGCCCGTTGCTGAAGAAGCTGCCGCTTGCCAGCACCGTATAGCGGGCGCGAAGCGGAATATCGTCGTGGTTGCGCGTCCAGATTTCGCTCACCGCGCCGTCTGTCAGGATGATTTTTTTCACTTCATCACCTGCCATCCAGACGCCACCCTGCGCAACAAACTTACGCTGGAGCTGGGTATGCAGGCGAATGCCGGGGACAGACGGGGGCAGCGTGGGCAACAAACCGAGCGTGCTGGGCAGACGGTCTGAGAGCCAGCGCCAGAGTCGGTTGTCGTTCAGGCCAAAGCACGCGGGCATCAATAGCGCATCGCATCCTGCCGCAAGCGGGCTGAGCGCCTCATACAGCAGCGGCCATTTGTCCTCGTTATCCAGAAAACGGGCGATATTCACCGCGCGAAATTCGCTCGGGTTATCGCGCAGGACATCAAGCTCGGGCAGCTCTATCTCTGCCGTTTCGGCGTTAACGCCCTGGCGACAAAGTGACGCCGCCGCGAGATGGGGCTGAAAATCCAGAAAGCCGCTAATCCCTACCACCTGCACGCGTCCCGCGCGAATGGGGGCAACGGGCACTTCCTCCGGGCTGAGCCAGGCGGAACGCAGGGTGCCTAGCGGCGTAACGCGCTGGTGATTGAACCTGGCGCTGCCCTGCAGACGCGCGCCGCACTCCGCCAGCAGCGCTTCGGTTTCCAGCGCAAAGCGGTCAATATGCTGTGCGCCAACCAGGTGATACGGGTGCTCCGGCGGCAGCTTATCGCGGTACGCTTCGTCCACCAGATCCAGCGAGCCCGACGAGAAGTGCAGGGCGCTCTGCCCCCGGGTGATAATGGCGCAGCGCAGCCCCTGCTTCGTGAGCTTAATGCCGCAGAGCAGGCCCGCCAGCCCGCCGCCGACAATCACGGTATCAAATTTCATCGTGTTGCTCCTTCTCCAGACCGCAAAGCCCCTGGTAGACCCAGCGGGTAAATTCACTTTCACGCAGGGCATCGCCCCAGGCGACAGGCTGAATGCCTTTCCAGCGCTCGTTTAAAAACGCGCTGAGCTGATCGAGCGACTGGGTGGCGGTGGTGGTATGAAAGCGCTGCAGCAGCCCCGCAGCACGGCAGGCGCACAGCTCGCCCTGACAGGTGCCCATTCCGACGCGGGTGCGGCGGCGGAGATCGAGCAGGCTGTTGACCGTCAGGTTCTCCACCGCGTACTGCACCTCACCGGCCGTCACGGCTTCGCACTCGCACACCAGGCTGCGGCTCAATCTTCCTTCACCAAGCCACGGTGGCGTTCTGTCGCCGTGGCGGTATACCGCGGACCCGCGCAGCGGCGCGGGCAGGGAGATGATTTTCTGCAGCGTTTTTTCGGTGGACTGACGCGATCCCGGCAGCGGCTGTTCTGCCGTGACGCACGGCTCGGTATTTCCGAGCTTGCGGCAGACGGCATCGGTCGCCCACTCGGCCATCAGGCGATAGGTCATCAGCTTGCCGCCGGTGATGGTGATAAACCCGTCCATGCCGTCGCGCGCGGCGTGATCGAGCAGCACGATGCCCCGGCTGACGTTCCGTCCGCTCGGGTCGTTGTCGTTGGCGACCAGCGGACGCACGCCCGCGTAGGCGCGCAGAATCCGCGTCTGGGCCATCACCGGGGCCAGTTTTTCCCCTTCCCGCAGCAGGATATCTACCTCTTCAGCGGTGACGCGGTTGTAATCAATCTCGCTGTAGTCCACGTGCGTTGAAGTCGTCCCGATTAACGAAATGGTGTCGCCCGGAACGAGGATATCGGCGTCAGACGGCTTGCGGCAGCGGTTAATCACGTGGTTATTGATGCGGTGGTCGAGGATCAGCAGCGAGCCTTTCGCCGGGAACATGCGCACCGACAGGTCCGCATATTCCGCTATACGCTGGCCCCAGATCCCCGCCGCGTTGACCACTACGGCGGCATACAGCTCGCCGTGCTCGTTGTACTGCGTATCAAACACCCGCACCCCACAGATGCGATGACCTTCGCGAATAAGCCCGGTCACTTCATGTCCGGTCAGAATGCGTGCGCCATGCTCACGGGCGTCCAGCATGTTGGCGGCGGTCAGGCGGAACGGATCGACGGTACCGTCAGGGACTTTCACCGCGCCGATAAGCGCCGGGTTGACCGACGGTTCCAGCCGCCGCGCCAGCGCCGGATCCATGGCTTCAGCCTGAATGCCCGCGGCGCTGCAGGCGGTAATAAAGGTGTCCTGAAAGGCGAGGTCATCTTCAGGAAGGGTAATAAAGAGGCCGTCAGTCGGCTCAATGCAGTGGCGTGCGATACGCTTGAGGATCTGGTTTTCAGCAATACATTCGCGCGCGGATTCCGCGTCGGTGACCGCATACCGGGCACCGCTGTGCAACAGGCCGTGGTTCCGTCCGGTTGCGCCCGTGGCGATATCATGGCGTTCCAGAAGCGTAACGCTTAAGCCGCGAAGGGCGCAATCGCGCGCGATCCCGGCGCCGGTTGCGCCACCACCAATGATTATCACATCACTATAACGAGGATCGTGACTGGTCATTGTTTACCCTCTATGTTCGTTTTTTATCATTTAGCCATAGTAATTTTGTGGTTTGTTTGATTTCGAACATAAACGCGCGTAATTCGAAAGTGAAACGTGATTTCATGCGCTTTTTTGCGCATTCTGTCATATTTCTGTAACAATCTGTGCGTTGATTCACAGTAACAATCACCGTGATTTCTTAACATCCCCGCCTCTGGAATTCAGGTGCGAGCCACCTGCTCATTCATTTCAAGGCCACGGAGGCTGTTATGCTCAGTATCTTCAAACCTGCGCCCCACAGGGCGCGTCTGCCAGAGGCAGAAATAGATCCGCTCTATCGCCGTCTGCGTTGGCAAATCTTCCTGGGGATCTTCTTCGGGTACGCGGCGTACTACCTTGTACGTAAAAACTTCGCGCTCGCCATGCCGTATCTGGTAGAGCAGGGCTTCTCCCGCGGCGATCTGGGGTTCGCGCTGTCGGGGATATCCATCGCCTACGGTTTTTCCAAATTCATCATGGGTTCCGTGTCGGATCGCTCGAATCCGCGCGTGTTCCTGCCTGCCGGTCTGATCCTGGCGGCAGCGGTGATGCTGTTTATGGGCTTTGTGCCATGGGCAACCTCCAGCATTGCCATCATGTTCGTGCTGCTGTTCCTCTGCGGCTGGTTCCAGGGAATGGGGTGGCCGCCGTGCGGACGCACCATGGTGCACTGGTGGTCGCAGAAAGAGCGCGGCGGCATCGTGTCGGTGTGGAACTGCGCCCATAACGTGGGCGGCGGTATTCCGCCGCTGCTGTTCCTGCTGGGGATGGCCTGGTTCAACGACTGGCACGCGGCGCTCTACATGCCTGCCTTTGGTGCCATTCTGGTGGCGATTATTGCCTTCGCCCTGATGCGCGATACGCCGCAGTCCTGCGGCCTGCCGCCGATTGAAGAGTACAAAAACGACTATCCGGATGATTACAGCGAGAAGCACGAAGAAGAGCTGACCGCGAAGCAAATCTTTATGAAGTACGTCCTGCCGAACAAGCTGCTGTGGTACATCGCGGTCGCCAACGTGTTCGTTTATCTCCTGCGCTACGGCATTCTGGACTGGTCCCCGACCTACCTGAAAGAGGTGAAGCACTTCGCGCTGGATAAATCCTCCTGGGCGTATTTCCTGTATGAATACGCCGGTATCCCGGGCACCCTGATTTGCGGCTGGATGTCGGACAAGGTGTTTAAGGGCAACCGCGGTGCGACGGGCGTCTTCTTTATGACCCTGGTGACTATCGCAACGGTAGTGTACTGGCTCAACCCGCCGGGAAATCCGGGTGTGGATATGGCCTGTATGATCGTCATCGGCTTCCTGATTTACGGTCCTGTGATGCTGATCGGTCTGCACGCCCTTGAGCTGGCGCCGAAGAAAGCGGCGGGAACGGCGGCGGGCTTTACCGGCCTGTTCGGCTACCTCGGCGGTTCGGTCGCGGCGAGCGCCATCGTGGGCTATACCGTTGACTTCTTCGGCTGGGACGGCGGCTTTATGGTGATGATCGGCGGCAGCGTGCTGGCGGTACTGCTGCTGATTGTTGTGATGATCGGGGAAAAACGTCACCACGCGGAAGTGCTGGCGCGTCGTCAATAAGGAGCTTTGCGATGAAATTAACTCAGTTAGCAACCGGCCTGCTGCTGGCGGGCCTGATGACAGGCTCCGCGCTGGCGGCGGATAAAATCGTTATTGCCCACCGCGGTGCGAGCGGCTATCTGCCAGAGCATACGCTGCCGGCAAAAGCGATGGCCTATGCGCAGGGGGCGGATTACCTGGAGCAGGATCTGGTGATGACGAAGGACGACCAGCTGGTCGTCCTGCACGACCATTATCTTGACCGCGTGACGGACGTGGCAGAGCGTTTCCCGGATCGCGCCCGCAAAGATGGCCGCTTCTACGCCATTGACTTCACGCTGGCGGAGATCCGCTCCCTGAAGTTCACCGAAGGCTTCGAGATTGAAAACGGCAAGAAGGTGCAGGTCTATCCGGGACGTTTCCCGATGGGCAAATCTGACTTCCGGATCCATACCTTCCAGGAAGAGATTGAGTTTGTTCAGGGACTGAACCACTCCACCGGTAAAAACATCGGCATCTACCCGGAAATCAAAGCCCCATGGTTCCACCATCAGGAAGGGAAAGACATTGCCGCGAAGACGCTGGAGGTGCTCAAACAGTACGGCTACACCAGCAAGCAGGACAAAGTCTACCTGCAGTGTTTTGACGCCGCCGAGCTGAAGCGCATCAAAACCGAGCTGGAGCCGAAGATGGGGATGGATCTCAATCTGGTGCAGCTGATTGCCTATACCGACTGGAATGAAACCCAGGAGAAGCAGCCGGACGGCAAGTGGGTGAACTACAGCTACGACTGGATGTTTAAGCCGGGTGCGATGAAGCAGATTGCGCAGTACGCCGACGGCATCGGGCCGGATTACCACATGCTGGTGGCGGAAGGCTCAACGCCGGGACACGTGAAGCTGACGGCGATGGTGAAAGAGGCGCATGCCAGCAAGATGCAGGTGCATCCGTACACCGTGCGTGCAGACCAGCTGCCGCCGTATGCCACGGATGTGAATCAGCTTTATGAGGTGTTATATAACCAGGCGGGCGTGGACGGACTGTTTACGGATTTCCCGGATAAAGCGGTGAGCTTCCTGAAGGATTAACGCTGAAATTGCCGGGTGGCGGCTATACCTTACCCGGCCTACGAACTGCGGTTTTGTAGGTCGGGTAAGCGAAGCGCCACCCGACACCATCACATCTCGATTTCGATATCGCCTTTTGCCCGGCAGCAGCAGGGCAAAATTTCCCCTTCGTTGATAAAGGCCAGCGGTTCGGTCAGCCAGTCCACCTGGCCGGCGACCAGACGACAGCGGCAAGAGCCGCAGTAGCCGGAACGACACTGGTACTCTACTTCGACCTGATGCGCCTCAAGCGCTACCAGCAGAGAAGGGTGCTCTTCCCGACACAGAACCTCAGTGCCGGAAAGACTTAACGTGACGCGTGACATCAGAGCTGGAAGTCGCTCAGGTCGTCGGTGTTGACTTCAGAATCAATCTGACCGACCAGATAAGAACTTACTTCCACTTCCTGCGGCGCAACCTGCACGTTATCGGACACCAGCCAGGTGTTGATCCACGGGATCGGGTTAGAGCGCGTCTGGAACGGCAGGTCGAGACCGACCGCCTGCATGCGGATGTTGGTGATGTACTCAACGTACTGGCACAGGATGTCTTTGTTCAGGCCAATCATGGAGCCGTCGCGGAACAGGTAGTCTGCCCACTCTTTCTCTTGCTGAGCCGCCAGCACGAACAGGTCGTAGCACTCCTGCTTGCACTCTTCGGCGATTTCCGCCATTTCCGGATCGTCCGTGCCGCTGCGCAGCAGGTTCAGCATGTGCTGGGTACCGGTGAGGTGCAGGGCTTCATCGCGGGCAATAAGACGGATGATTTTGGCGTTGCCTTCCATCAGCTTGCGCTCGGCAAAGGCGAAGGAGCAGGCGAAGCTGACGTAGAAGCGGATCGCTTCCAGCGCGTTAACGCTCATCAGGCACAGGTACAGCTGTTTTTTCAGCGCGCGCAGGTTCACGGTGATGGTTTTACCGTTCACATGGTGAGTGCCTTCGCCCAGCAGGTGCCAGTAGCTGGTCATCTCGATCAGCTCGTCGTAGTAATGGGCAATGCCTTCCGCGCGCTTCTGGATCTGCTCGTTGGTGACGATATCGTCAAACACCACCGCCGGATCGTTCACGATGTTGCGGATGATGTGGGTGTAAGAGCGGGAGTGGATCGTCTCGGAGAACGCCCAGGTTTCCACCCAGGTTTCCAGCTCAGGAATCGAGATCAGCGGCAGCAGCGCCACGTTTGGGCTACGGCCCTGAATGGAGTCCAGCAGCGTCTGGTACTTCAGGTTGCTGATGAAGATATGTTTTTCGTGATCCGGCAGAGACTGGTAGTCAATACGGTCGCGGGAAACGTCCACTTCTTCCGGGCGCCAGAAGAAGGAGAGTTGCTTTTCAATCAGCTTTTCGAAGATGTCATATTTTTGCTGATCGTAGCGTGCCACGTTGACCGGCTGGCCGAAGAACATCGGCTCTTTGAGCTGGTCGTTTTTCGTCTGTGAAAAGGTGGTATATGCCATGAGTGTGTCCTAAAAACGTAGGCCGGGTAAGCGTAGCGCCACCCGGCATTTACATTAGATCTTACATGCGCCGCTTTCGCAGCCATCGTCCTGAATTGACGGAACCAGGTCATCCTGCGCGTCTTCCGCACCGTCACGGGTGTTGTGATAGTACAGCGTTTTCACGCCAAACTTGTAGGCGGTGAGCAGGTCTTTCAGCAATTGCTGCATCGGCACCTTGCCGGACGGGAAGCGCGTCGGGTCATAGTTGGTATTGGCAGAGATCGACTGGTCGATAAACTTCTGCATGATACCCACCAGCTGCAGGTAGCCGTCGTTGTTTGGCATTTCCCACAGCAGCTCGTAGTTGTCACCCAGCGTCTCGTAATCCGGTACCACCTGACGCAGCACGCCGTCTTTCGAGGCTTTGATGCTGACGTGGCCGCGCGGCGGCTCAATACCGTTGGTGGCGTTAGAGATCTGCGAAGAGGTCTCGGACGGCATCAGGGCAGAGAGCGTGGAGTTACGCAGGCCGTGAGTCTTGATGGACTCGCGCAGGCCTTCCCAGTCGAGGTGCAGCGGCTCGCTGACGATCGCATCCAGGTCTTTCTTGTAAGTGTCGATTGGCAGAATGCCTTTCGCGTAGGTGGTTTCGTTGAACCACGGGCACGCGCCTTGCTCTTTCGCCAGCTCGTTGGACGCTTTCATCAGGTAGTACTGAATCGCTTCGAACGTCTGGTGCGTCAGGTTGTTGGCGCTGCCGTCGGAGTAACGCTTGCCGTTTTTCGCCAGCCAGTAGGCGAAGTTGATCACGCCGATACCCAGGGTACGACGCCCCATCGCACCGCGTTTCGCGGCCGGGATTGGGTAATCCTGGTAGTCCAGCAGGGCGTCGAGCGCACGAACCGCCAGCACGGCCAGCTCTTCCAGCTCGTCCAGGCTCTTGATTGCGCCCAGATTGAACGCGGACAGCGTACACAGCGCAATTTCACCGTTTTCGTCGTTCACGTCTTCCAGCGGTTTGGTCGGCAGGGCGATCTCCAGGCACAGGTTAGACTGGCGCACTGGTGCAACCACCGGATCAAACGGGCTGTGGGTGTTGCAGTGGTCAACGTTCTGGATGTAGATACGGCCGGTAGAGGCACGTTCCTGCATCATCAGGGAGAACAGGTCCACCGCCTTCACGCGCTGCTTGCGGATGCTGTCGTCTTTTTCGTATTTGGTGTACAAACGCTCGAATTCGTCCTGATCGGCGAAGAACGCGTCATACAGGCCCGGGACGTCGGACGGGCTGAACAGGGTGATCTCTTCGCCCTTCAGCAGGCGGGTGTACATCAGCTTGTTGATCTGCACGCCGTAGTCCATGTGACGCACGCGGTTGCCTTCAACACCACGGTTGTTTTTCAGGACCAGCAGGCTTTCCACTTCCAGGTGCCACATAGGGTAGAACAGGGTCGCAGCACCGCCGCGCACGCCGCCCTGAGAGCAGGATTTTACCGCCGTCTGGAAGTGCTTATAGAACGGGATACAGCCGGTGTGGAATGCTTCACCGCCGCGAATCGGGCTGCCCAGCGCACGGATGCGACCGGCGTTGATGCCGATACCGGCACGCTGGGAAACGTATTTCACGATGGCGCTGGAGGTGGCGTTGATGGAATCCAGGCTGTCACCACACTCGATCAGTACGCAGGAGCTGAACTGACGGGTTGGGGTGCGCACGCCAGACATGATTGGCGTCGGCAGTGAAATCTTGAACGTCGATACCGCATCGTAGAAACGCTTCACGTAATCCAGACGGGTGTCACGCGGATAGTTAGAGAACAGGCAGGCGGCCACCAGAATATAGAGGAACTGGGCGCTTTCGTAGATCTCACCGGTTACACGGTTCTGAACCAGGTATTTGCCTTCGAGCTGCTTCACCGCCGCGTAGGAGAAGTTCATGTCGCGCCAGTGATCGATAAACCCGTTCATCTGCTCGAACTCTTCTTCCGTATAGTCTTCCAGCAGATGCGTGTCGTATTTGCCCAGCTCAACCATTTTCACCACGTGATCGTAAAGCTTCGGCGGCTCAAACTGGCCGTAGGCTTTTTTACGCAGGTGGAAAATCGCCAGACGTGCAGCGAGGTACTGATAATCCGGTGCTTCGCGGGAGATGAGGTCCGCCGCCGCTTTAATGATCGTTTCGTGGATATCAGACGTTTTGATGCCGTCGTAGAACTGGATGTGTGAACGCAGTTCAACCTGGGAGATAGATACGTTGTTCAGTCCTTCTGCTGCCCAGTCGAGAACTCGATGGATTTTGTCCAGATTGATACGCTCGGTAGTACCGTCGCGCTTTGTCACCAGCAGACTCTGATTCATGTGGGGTTTACCTGTCCGTGAAATAAAAAAATATCCCCCGCTTATCCACAGAACCGTCTTGTGACTAACTCTGTGGATAAATACTACATATAGGGGGTTTGCGATAAGAAAAACGCTATATGGTGAGTATTCTAGTAAGGATTCTTTTCAGTACAAGGGTTGATTTTGACGTTAAATTGAGGTTGTGAAAGGGTAAAAAAGGCTAAGTCCTCGTGCTGTAAGGCCTGGAAGACATGTCAATAATTAAGAAAAAAAATTCAAAATTTGATCGAGTGCTGATTTCTTCAACGGGCGGTCAGAATTGCGCAACATGATGTCGCGCAATCTTTATAAGAATAACGAATGACGTTAGTCGTTTTTGGCGGTTGTATGCAACATATAGTTAACATCAACGCCCGGTGCGAGTTTGAATTTATTGGTCAGCGGATTGTAATGCAGGCCGGTGATATGCTGCTCCTTGAGCCACGTTTGGTCTACCCAGCTTAACAGTTCCGCAGGCTTGATGAATTTCTTCACGTCATGCGTGCCTTTCGGCACCATGCGCAGCACATACTCCGCGCCAACGACGGCCATCAGCCAGGCTTTACCGTTGCGGTTGATGGTCGAGAAGAAGACCTGTCCACCCGGTTTCACCAGTTTTGCACAGGCGTGCACCACGGACTGCGGATCGGGAACGTGTTCCAGCATCTCCATGCAGGTCACCACATCGTACTGATGGGCATGTTTTGCCGCGTGTTCTTCCACGGTTTCCTGCACGTAGTCCACCTGTATGCCAGACTCCAGCGCATGAAGACGAGCAACCTGCAGCGGTTCAAAGCCCATATCCAGGCCCGTGACGTTCGCCCCTTCGCGCGCCATGCTTTCCGCCAGGATACCGCCGCCGCAGCCGACATCGAGCACTTTTTTACCGAACAGACCGCCGGAACGCTCCGCGATATAGCCCAGACGCAGCGGGTTAATACGGTGCAGCGGTTTGAACTCGCCTTCGAGATCCCACCAGCGGGACGCCACCGCTTCAAATTTGGCAATCTCTTCGTGGTCAACGTTGTGAGCCACCGGGGATTTTTCGGTATTCATGGGCGCTTTTACTCCTTATTTAGCAAGACGAATGAGTATATCAGGCAATCCCTGTGAATAAAGCGTATAGGTTTACCTCAATCACCTCGGCTGTGTTATAATTTGCGACCTTTGAATCCGGGATACAGTAGAGGGATAGCGGTTAGATGAGCGACCTTGCGAGAGAAATTACACCGGTTAACATCGAGGAAGAGCTGAAGAGCTCCTATCTGGACTATGCGATGTCGGTCATTGTTGGCCGTGCGCTGCCGGACGTCCGCGATGGCCTTAAGCCGGTACACCGTCGCGTACTATACGCCATGAACGTATTGGGCAATGACTGGAATAAAGCCTATAAAAAATCTGCCCGCGTCGTCGGTGACGTCATCGGTAAATATCACCCGCATGGTGATACCGCCGTTTATGACACCATCGTTCGTATGGCGCAGCCATTCTCCTTGCGCTACATGCTGGTAGATGGTCAGGGTAACTTTGGTTCAGTCGACGGCGACTCCGCTGCGGCGATGCGTTATACGGAAATCCGTATGTCGAAAATCGCTCATGAGCTGATGGCCGACCTGGAAAAAGAGACCGTTGATTTCGTCGATAACTACGACGGCACCGAGCGCATCCCAGATGTGATGCCCACCAAGATCCCGAACCTGTTAGTGAACGGTTCGTCCGGTATCGCGGTCGGTATGGCAACCAACATTCCGCCGCACAATATCACCGAGGTGATCAACGGCTGTCTGGCTTATATCGACGATGAAGATATCAGCATTGAAGGGCTGATGGCACACATCCCGGGCCCGGACTTCCCGACAGCGGCGATCATCAACGGTCGTCGCGGCATTGAAGAAGCGTACCGTACCGGCCGTGGCAAGATTTACATCCGTGCCCGCGCTGAAGTAGAAGCGGACGCCAAAACCGGCCGTGAAACCATTATTGTTCACGAGATCCCGTATCAGGTGAACAAAGCGCGTCTGATTGAAAAAATCGCCGAGCTGGTAAAAGAAAAACGCGTTGAAGGCATCAGCGCGCTGCGTGACGAGTCTGATAAAGACGGCATGCGCATCGTGATTGAGATCAAACGCGACGCGGTGGGTGAGGTTGTCCTGAATAACCTGTACTCCCAGACGCAGCTTCAGGTCTCCTTCGGTATCAACATGGTTGCGCTGCACCATGGTCAGCCGAAGATCATGAACCTGAAAGAGATCCTGAGCGCGTTCGTCCGTCACCGCCGTGAAGTGGTGACCCGTCGTACCATATTCGAACTGCGCAAAGCGCGCGACCGTGCGCACATCCTTGAAGCGCTGGCGGTTGCGCTGGCCAACATCGACCCGATCATCGAGCTGATCCGTCGTGCGCCAACCCCGGCGGAAGCGAAAACCGCGCTGGTTTCCCGTCCGTGGGATCTGGGCAACGTCGCCGCGATGCTGGAACGTGCGGGCGATGACGCGGCGCGTCCTGAATGGCTGGAACCTGAGTTCGGCGTGCGTGACGGTCAATACTACCTGACTGAACAGCAGGCCCAGGCGATTCTGGATCTGCGTCTGCAGAAACTGACCGGCCTTGAGCATGAAAAACTGCTCGACGAATACAAAGAGTTGCTGGAACAGATTGCTGAGCTGCTGCATATCCTGGGCAGCGCAGAGCGCCTGATGGAAGTGATCCGCGAAGAGCTGGAGCTGGTCCGCGATCAGTTCGGCGACGAGCGCCGCACCGAAATCACCGCCAACAGCGCGGACATCAATATCGAAGACCTGATCAACCAGGAAGACGTTGTGGTGACCCTGTCTCACCAGGGCTACGTGAAGTATCAGCCGTTAACGGACTACGAAGCACAGCGTCGTGGCGGTAAAGGTAAATCTGCAGCACGTATTAAAGAAGAAGACTTTATTGACCGCCTGCTGGTGGCGAACACCCATGACACGATCCTCTGCTTCTCCAGCCGCGGTCGTCTGTACTGGATGAAAGTCTATCAGCTGCCGGAAGCAAGCCGTGGTGCGCGTGGTCGTCCAATCGTTAACCTGCTGCCGCTGGAAGCGAACGAACGCATCACCGCCATTCTGCCGGTACGCGAGTACGAAGAGGGCGTGAACGTCTTTATGGCGACCGCCAGCGGTACCGTGAAGAAAACCGCGCTGACCGAATTCAGCCGTCCGCGTTCTGCCGGTATTATCGCCGTGAACCTGAACGAAGGCGACGAGCTGATTGGCGTGGATCTGACCTCGGGCTCTGATGAAGTCATGCTCTTCTCTGCGGCCGGTAAAGTGGTGCGCTTCAAAGAAGACGCCGTCCGTGCAATGGGCCGTACCGCGACGGGCGTTCGTGGTATCAAACTGGCTGGCGAAGACAGCGTTGTTTCTCTGATTATTCCGCGCGGTGAAGGGGCTATCCTGACCGTCACGCAGAATGGTTACGGTAAACGTACGGCGGAAGGGGAATACCCAACCAAGTCTCGCGGCACGCAGGGCGTTATCTCCATCAAGGTGACCGAGCGCAACGGTTCCGTTGTCGGCGCGGTGCAGGTAGACGATGCCGACCAGATCATGATGATCACCGATGCCGGTACGCTGGTGCGTACCCGCGTATCTGAGATCAGCGTGGTGGGTCGTAACACTCAGGGCGTGATCCTCATCCGTACAGCGGAAGATGAAAACGTGGTGGGTCTGCAGCGCGTTGCCGAGCCGGTGGATGACGAAGAGCTCGACTCCATCGACGGTAGCGTCGCGGAAGGCGATGAGGACATCGCGCCAGAAGCCGACACCGACGATGACGTAGCGGATGACGCTGACGAGTAATGTCTCCTGATGTAAAAAAGGGCCGGATTCCGGCCCTTTTCTTTTGCAGAAGCAGATAAGTCAACGTTGCGACCTGGCGCGTTTACCGCTACCTTAACCACATTCTTTTGACCCCGACGGCGGAGCCTCGCCCCCTTGAAATACCTCGTCTCCTTTCGTACTACGCTGAAAGTCTCTCGCTATCTGTTTAGAGCGCTGGCGCTCCTGCTTTGGCTGCTGGTGGCCTTGTTCTCGGTGTTTTACATCGTTAATGCGCTGCATCAGAAAGAAGCGGAGATCCGCCAGGAGTTTAACTTAAGCTCCGACCAGGCCCAGCGCTACATTCAGCGAACGTCTGACGTCATGAAGGAGCTGAAGTATATTGCCGAGAATCGTCTGACGGCGGAAAACGGTATTCTTGCGCTCCGCGGGCGTAACGACAAAACCGAAGTTCCGGACTTCCAGCCGCTGTTCCCGGATTCCGATTGCTCCACCATGAGCAATACCTGGCGCGGGTCGCTGGAATCGCTAGCCTGGTTTATGCGCTACTGGCGCGACAACTTCTCCGCCGCCTATGACCTGAACCGCGTCTTCCTGATTGGCAGCGAAAATCTCTGCATGGCTGACTTTGGCCTGCGCGACGTGCCCGTTGAGCGTGACAATGCGCTGAAAAGCCTGCATGAACGTATTGTGAAATACCGCAATGCACCACAGGACGAGCGCGGGAATAACATCTTCTGGGTGAGCCAGGGCCCGCGCCCCGGCGTGGGCTATTTCTATGCCCTGACGCCGGTTTATCTCGGTAATCGCCTGCAGGCGCTGATGGGGATTGAGCAGACCATCCGCATGGAAAACTTCTTCACCCCTGGCAGCCTGCCCATGGGGGTGACCATTCTGGATGAAAACGGCCATCAGCTGATCTCGCTTGCCGGGCCCGATAACCGGCTGAACGTCGAACCGCACTGGATGCAGGAGCGGTCGTGGTTTGGCTATACCTCGGGCTTCCGCGAGCTGGTGCTGAAGAAGAGCCTGCCGCCGTCGTCGCTGAGTATCGTCTATTCGCTGCCGGTGGATATGGTACTTGAGCGGATACGCATTCTTATCATGAATGCGATTCTGCTCAACCTGCTGGCGGGGGGGGCGCTGTTTACGCTGGCGCGCATGTATGAGCGAAAAATCTTTATTCCCGCCGAAAGCGACGCCCAGCGCCTGGAGGAACACGAGCAGTTTAACCGCAAGATTGTTGCCTCGGCGCCGGTGGGGATCTGTATCCTGCGTACCCAGGACGGGACCAACATCCTGAGTAACGAACTGGCGCATAACTACCTGAACATGCTGACGCACGAAGACCGGCAGAGGCTGACGCAGATTATCTGCGGTCAGCAGGTTAACTTCGTTGACGTGCTCACCAGTACGCACACCAACCTGCAGATCAGCTTTGTCCATTCCCGCTATCGCAATGAAAACGTGGCGATTTGCGTGCTGGTGGATGTCTCCGCGCGCGTGAAGATGGAAGAGTCGTTGCAGGAGATGGCGCAGGCGGCGGAGCAGGCCAGCCAGTCAAAATCCATGTTCCTTGCGACCGTCAGCCACGAGCTGCGTACGCCGCTGTACGGGATCATCGGTAACCTCGACCTGCTGCAGACTAAAGAGCTGCCGAAAGGCGTCGACCGGCTGGTGACGGCGATGAATAACTCCTCCAGCCTGCTGCTGAAAATCATCAGCGATATTCTCGACTTCTCTAAAATTGAGTCCGAGCAGCTGAAAATCGAGCCGCGCGAGTTTTCACCGCGCGAGGTGATGAACCACATCAGCGCCAACTATCTGCCGCTGGTGGTGCGTAAACAGCTGGGGCTCTACTGCTTTATCGAACCGGACGTGCCGCTGACGCTGCACGGCGATCCGATGCGCCTGCAGCAGGTCATCTCTAACCTGCTCAGCAACGCCATCAAATTTACCGATACCGGCTGTATTGTGCTGCACGTCTGCCGGGCAGGGGATTACCTGAGCATTCGCGTGCGGGACACGGGGGTTGGCATCCCGGCGAAGGAGGTGGTTCGCCTGTTCGATCCGTTCTTCCAGGTCGGTACCGGCGTGCAGCGTAACTTCCAGGGCACCGGACTGGGGCTGGCGATTTGTGAGAAGCTCGTCAGCATGATGGACGGCGATATCTCCGTAGATACCGAGCCCGGCATGGGCAGCCAGTTCACCATCCGCATTCCGCTCTATTCGGCGCAATATCCGGCAAAAGCCACGGTAGATGGCCTGAGCGATAAGCGCTGCTGGCTGGCGGTGCATAACGCCTCGCTGAATGACTATCTGACGGCGCTGCTGACCCACTGCGGCGTGAGGGTGTGCCGCTATGAAGGTCAAACACCGGACGTTGACGATGTGCTGATCGCCGACGAGATGCAGGAGCAGCCGTGGCAGGGGAGAGGGTCGGTGCTCTTCTGCCGTCGCCACATCGGCATTCCCGTCGAGCGCGCGCCTGGGGAATGGGTACACAGTGTTGCGACGCCGCACGAGCTGTTGAGCCTGCTGGCACGCATCTACAAAGTGGAGCTGGAAGAGCGCGACGGCGCGGGCGGATTGCCGTCACCGGAGTCTCTGGCGTCGGTGAATGACGATATGATGATTCTGGTGGTGGATGACCATCCGATTAACCGCCGCCTGCTGGCTGACCAGCTTGGATCGCTGGGCTACCAGTGCAAAACCGCCAATGACGGCGTGGATGCGCTGAACGTGCTGAGTAAGAATCATATTGATATCGTGCTGAGCGACGTCAACATGCCTAACATGGACGGCTACCGTCTGACGCAGCGCATCCGGCAGCTTGGCCTGACGCTGCCGGTGGTGGGCGTAACGGCGAACGCGCTGGCGGAAGAGAAGCAGCGCTGTCTGGAGTCAGGCATGGACAGCTGTCTGTCGAAACCGGTGACGCTGGACGTGCTGAAGCAGACATTGTCGATTTACGCAGAGCGCGTGAGAAAAACGAGAATATAAAAAAGGCCCGGAAGGGCCTTTTTTATTTGCCCGGCGACGCTGCGCTTGCGCGGGCCTGCGGGTTTTGTAGGCCGGGTAAGCGCCAGCGCCACCCGGCATTTACAGTGGAGATCAATCCTTATCCGTTGCGCTCAGCGTCACGGAGGAGAGATAGTTGAGCAGCGCAATATCATTGTCCACACCCAGTTTCATCATCGCTGATTTCTTCTGGCTGCTGATGGTTTTAATACTGCGGTTCAGCTTCTTGGCAATCTCGGTCACCAGGAAACCTTCTGCGAACAGGCGCAGAACTTCACTCTCTTTCGGCGACAGACGTTTGTCACCATAGCCACCCGCGCTGATTTTTTCCAGCAGACGAGAAACGCTTTCAGGCGTGAACTTCTTGCCTTTCTGCAGCGCCGCAAGCGCTTTAGGCAGATCGGTCGGTGCGCCCTGTTTCAGCACAATCCCTTCGATATCCAGATCCAGTACCGCGCTCAGGATCGCCGGGTTGTTGTTCATGGTCAGAACAATGATCGAGATATCCGGGAAGTGACGTTTAATATATTTGATGAGCGTGATCCCATCACCGTATTTGTCTCCGGGCATGGAGAGATCGGTAATGAGCACGTGTGCATCAAGCTTTGGGAGGTTATTGATCAGTGCTGTAGAGTCTTCAAATTCACCGACTACATTCACCCACTCGATCTGTTCAAGTGATTTGCGAATACCGAACAGTACAATCGGATGGTCATCGGCAATAATTACGTTCATATTGTTCATGTATAAGGCTACCTTGCTACAGCAAGCTTTTGACGTAGGCGTCAATGTCGCTGATGTATTTTTCAATGCCAGAGGCATCTTTCTCACGAATTAGATGTTCCAGCGTTTCACATAACTGCTTGCCGGGAACCAGATTAAGCATGGCAAACACCCCTTTAAGCCGGTGTGCTGTCTGTGCCAGCGCTGCAAAATCATTCGCAGCGGACTCAGTATACAACCGCTTAACATCATCTGGTACTGTATCAACAAAGAGTGAATAGTATCCGCTGGCGTGAAGCTCGGCATTTTCATTACCGCCAAGCGGGGATTCCGCTATCTCTTCCTGCGCCAGCTGCTCTTCTATTAGTTGTAGTACAGCTTCCTGCATCGCATTGCTTATATTAAAGTTGACGCGCAGCTGGCCAGGGCCGATTTTCCGCACGCCTGACTCATCATCGCTTAAAAGCAAGCCGGAGGCAGTAAGATTAGACGGATTATCAGTTAAAAACAGATCAAATTCTTGACTTGCAAGTCTTTCATCCGGCGTGATGCAGGCCGCCCCCCAGTTTTCTAACTGACGAACGACAATATTGCGGATCTCGTTCGAGGTCACATCGACCATCACCACGACATCATCCAGCAGACGTTCTTCATCTTCTTCCTGCGGATTGGCCGCCATTTTCACGTGCAGAGAATAGCGGGTGCCGAGGGATTCACGGGCTTTGATATTCAGATGGCCGCCGAGCTTACGCGCCAGCTGATCGCACAGCCAGAAGGTGAGGGCATTGGCCTTGCCGTAGCGATCGCTTTGCGTGTCGTTCAGGAACGGGAAGTGGAGATTATCAATTTCACTCGTGGTGACGCCTTCCCCGGTGTCGAGGATGCGGAACGTCAGGCGGTCTTCTGCCGACTCCTCCGTACTGACTTCGAGGGTGATCTTGCCGATCTGCGTGGTCGTCACCGCGTACTGAATGATCATCAACAGTATGCGGCGCAGCGCTTCACGATCGCCGTGGCGCTCGTCATTTGCCGGAAGATTGTTATTGATCAGCAGCTGCAACCCTTTACGCTTAATCACGGGCAGGACTTCCGGAACGACTTCATCGATCAGGTCCTGAATAGAGAAGAGGGTTGGTGTTCCTTTCCAGAAATCATTCTCCAGCATGTTCGCCAGCTGGATCTCGTCAACCATTCTGACCAGCGAGTCGGCCTGACAGGCAAGCTGGTGGCTTTCTGACGTATTTAACGCCGCCGCCTGGGTCGCCAGCGTTTTTAACGGCTGCTTGAAGGCATCGCCAATGTTCTGCATAAATGCGGCGCGCCCCTGCTGGTTTTTCTCATACAGTCTTTGCGCCTGCTTGAGCTTTTTATTCACCAGCACCTCGCGATCCTGATCGCGAATGATGAAAATTTGCGTGCGGGAGGCGACCTGGCTGCGGAACTGACGGATCTCGTACAGCTCATTGTTGATGGTGGCCTGGATCACCCCCTGGTGCTGATCCGCCATGGTGGTGATGTTCTGCAGGTTAAGATGCGGCAGCAGATGGTCGGCAATTTTATTGCTCATTACCGTACGATTCGCTTCCTGATCGTGAACTAAGACCCCAAGCGGCAGCACGGAAATAATCTCTTCATTTAGCGCACGTAACACGCGCAGTTCATTGCTGGTGCCTGCCGGGACCGCAGAGGCGTCGCTCTGACGCCCCGGCTGGAAGCGGAAGGTGCTGTAGCCAAACAGCGCCAGCGCCAGCAGACCGATATTCAGCAGCAGAGGCAGCAGGATATTTTGCAGCGTGTCGAGCAGCAGCGTGCCAAACGGCACTTGCCACACCAGACGCATACCGGTCGAGTTCAGGGATGAGGCAATTTCGATTTTTGAACCGTTAAAGGAGATCGAGACGCTCTCTGCGGCCTCTTTGTCAGACGCCGCACGCATGTTCTGGGTGCTGCTGTCGGGCTCCAGACGGAAGCTATCGAGCGGCATATCCGGCGGGATTAAATCATTAATGGGTAAATCGAAGGCGACCACCGTCGCCAGATGCCCTGGCTGGTTGAAGGTAGTGCGCAGAGTAAAATAATGACCGTTTTGCCAGGCCAGGCGGCGCAGGGAAGAGAAGCTTTCACGTTCATCAAGGGCGTTCGCCTGCTGCAGCATCTCTGCCCGGCGGGAATCGACGATGCTGCCCACGGTGGTCTCTTTAAACCCGGAAGAGAGATCTTTTAACGGCAGCGTTGAGATCAGGATCATGCTGTTGTCCTGACCGTTCAGATAGTACATCGACCACGGCACCGTTTCGGCCCCCCAGAGGGTATCCAGATAGGTCGAAATACGCTGCGTCATCTCAAGCGTCGCGCTGTCGTGAGAACCAAAAATAAGCGCCTCAGTCTTACGCTGCGGTTTTTCGAGGTAATAGACATCCTGCTTAAGCCGCGTCTCCTGAAGTCCATCTCCGGATGAGGAGGCCGGGGCGGCCGCAATATTGTCGTAAATCTGCCAGGTGGCGTAGCGCCAGGTATCGATGCGCTTATGCACGGCGTGGGTGATATCGACGACCTGATAGCTCTTATCCTTCAGCCAGGCGTTAACCGCGCTTTGTACCATCACCCCCATGGTCACTAACAGCACAACGATCAAAAGAAGAAAGAAACGGGTGATGCTCCCGGGGAGGAGGGAGAATTTGCTCGGGGCGGTGGTTTCAGTCTGACTCATTGATATCTTTAACCCGTCATGGTCATGCTCTGTGGCGATAGGGCAGTATAAAGGGTAATAACTGAATTTCCAGCGCCACCGTCCGGGAACAGGCGACTTTTTCAACGGACAATACCGGCGGCGGGTGGCGCGGTAAACATGTACAAACTCGTCCTGCGCGTACAAATAAAAAGTGCGGCTGGCCAGCAAATAGCACGAATTAACAAGAAATTAAGTTTTACATCAATTGTGTGTTAGCGAACGATCGCTGGGGAGAATTTAGTTAATAGTCGTTACAATTTCGGTGCGGTAGCACAAAAAATGAGGCGTTGCGTAAAGAAAGGTAAAAAAAAACCGAATGCGAAGCATCCGGCTCAATTAGGGATAAACAGACATTCAAAACTGAATGACGGTAATAAATAAAGTTAATGATGATAGCGAGAGATATTTTAGAGATTAGCCGCGATCTTGTTTTGTCATTCAGTGCTGTAACGATTTTTATTATAAGTTATTGATTACTATATGTATGATTTTTCTTTTTATTATAAGTGCTAAATTTATAAGCTATTTGTGCTTTGTAAAAGTTCCTTGATATTTACATTTTGAAACATCTTGATGGACAAATGAAACATCTTCAAAGTTTTCGTATCATATTCGCATTGGATTATTCTGTAATTTTGCGGAGAATGAAATTGCCGACTGGTTAATGAGGGTTAACCAGTAAGCAGTGGCAATTATAAGGCATATAACAGAGGGTTAATAAAATGAAAGTTAAAGTACTGTCCCTCCTGGTACCAGCACTCCTGGTGGCAGGCGCAGCAAATGCGGCCGAAATTTATAACAAAGATGGCAACAAATTAGATCTGTACGGCAAAGTCGATGGTCTGCATTATTTCTCTGACGACAAGGGTAACGACGGCGACAAGACCTACATGCGTCTTGGCTTCAAAGGTGAAACTCAGGTTAACGATCAGCTGACCGGTTATGGCCAGTGGGAATACCAGATTCAGGGTAACAAAGACGAAGGCGACAACCAGTCCTGGACTCGTGTGGCCTTTGCAGGTCTGAAGTTCGCGGAAGCAGGTTCATTCGATTACGGTCGTAACTACGGCGTGATTTACGACGTGACCTCCTGGACCGACGTTCTGCCTGAATTCGGTGGAGACACCTATGGTGCCGACAACTTCCTCCAGTCTCGTGCTAACGGCGTGGCAACCTACCGTAACCAGGACTTCTTTGGTCTGGTTGATGGCCTGAACTTTGCTCTGCAGTATCAGGGCAAAAACGGCAGCGTAAGCGGTGAAAACACCGACGGTCGCAGCCTGCTGAACCAGAACGGCGATGGCTACGGTGCATCCGTGACCTATAACCTGGGCGAAGGTTTCAGCGTGGGTGGTGCGATGTCCTCCTCCAAACGTACCGCCGATCAGAACGCACTGGGCGTATACGGTAAAGGGGATCACGCAGAAGTCTATTCTGGTGGCCTGAAGTACGATGCCAACAACATCTATCTGGCAGCACAGTACTCTCAGACCTACAACGCAACCCGTTTTGGTACCTCTAACGGCAGCAACCCAACTACCGCTTACGGCTTTGCTAACAAAGCGCAGAACTTCGAAGTGGTTGCTCAGTACCAGTTCGACTTCGGCCTGCGTCCATCCGTGGCTTACCTGCAGTCTAAAGGCAAAGACATCGAAAACTTCGGCGATCAGGATCTGCTGAAATATGTTGATGTGGGTGCGACTTACTACTTCAACAAAAACATGTCCACCTACGTGGATTACAAAATCAACCTGGTTGATGAAAATGAATTCACCCGTCAGGCGGGTATCGGTACTGACGATATCGTCGCGCTGGGTCTGGTTTACCAGTTCTAATCGCGCCATCGTGTGACGTAAGGGGCCTGATGGCCCCTTTTTTTGTGCCTTTCTGATTCTCACAACTCACCCGTTTTGGTGTACTCTTGCCGCCCTGGCATGAGGATAATAATGAATGGACATGACTTTTTTACGCGCCAGCTTTCTGGCTATGCTTTTTTTCCTGACCGCGTGTAACGATCCCGCGCCCGTGGCGAAAACCGACGCACCTGCCGCGACGGTGCTCGAAGGCAAAACGATGGGCACCTTCTGGCGCGTCAGCGTGATGAACCTCGATAAAACGCGCACGGATGAGCTTCGCGGCAAAATCCAGGCACAGCTGGACGCCGACGATCAGCTGCTGTCGACCTATAAAAATGACTCGGCGCTGATGCGCTTTAACCTCTCAACCAGCACCTCTCTGTGGCCGGTGAGCGAGGCGATGGCCGATATCGTGACCGAGGCAATGCGCGTAGGTTATAAAACCAACGGTGCGATGGATGTCACCGTCGGCCCTCTGGTGAACCTCTGGGGATTTGGCCCGAATAAACAGCCGGTGAAGACGCCCGAACAGGCGGCCATTGATGACGCCCGCGCCCGGACCGGGCTACAGCATCTGACCGTCATCAACCAGTACGGGCAGCAGTACCTGCAGAAAGATATTCCCGATCTGTTTGTCGATCTGTCGACGGTCGGGGAAGGCTATGCGGCGGATCATCTTGCTGCACTGATGGCGCAGGAGGGGATTTCCCGTTATCTGGTCTCCGTGGGCGGCGCGTTGGTCAGTCGGGGCATGAACGCCAGCGATAAACCGTGGCGCGTGGCGATTCAAAAACCGACGGATCGGCAAAATGCCGTGCAGGCGATAGTGGATATCAACGGACATGGCATCAGCACTTCCGGAAGCTATCGCAACTATTACGAGCTTGACGGGAAGCGTATTTCGCACGTGATTGATCCGCAGACCGGTCGCCCCATCACGCATAACCTGGTCTCGGTGACGGTCATTGCCCCCACCGCGCTCGAAGCGGATGCCTGGGATACCGGATTAATGGTTCTTGGCCCGGAAAAAGCCAAAGAGGTGGTCCGTCAGGAAGGGCTGGCGGTTTATATGATCACCAAAGAGGGCGACGGGTTTAAAACCTGGAGCTCGCCGCAGTTCAACAGTTTCCTGGTCAGCGACAAAAATTAAAAAGCAAGGTTGCGGGTTTTTTATCGGTGGCGCTCAGGCACGCTCTATGTATGCTTATACGAGGAGCCGATCATGAAAAACCCAACCTTCACTACCGACGAGGATCGCTGGCAGGCCGTGCTGGCCCGCGATCCGCTCGCTGACGATCAGTTTGTCTTCGCCGTGCAGACGACCGGTATTTTCTGCCGTCCGTCATGCCGCGCCCGCCACGCGCTGCGTAAAAATGTCCGCTTTTATCCCGATGCCCGGCACGCCGCTCAGGCGGGCTTTCGTCCATGCAAGCGCTGCATGCCGGACAAGCGCGATCCGCAGGCGCAAAAGCTGGCAAAAGTGGAACACGCCTGTCGGCTTCTGGAGCAGGATCCTGCGCTAACTCTGGAGAGGTTGGCGGAGCAGGTTGCCATGAGTCCTTTCCATTTCCACCGCCTGTTTAAATCCGTGACCGGCATGACGCCAAAAGCCTGGCAGCAGGCGGCGCGGGGTCAGCGTCTGCGCACCGCGCTTGCGCAGGGAGACAAAATTACCGATGCCGTGCTGGCAGCGGGATTTCCCGACAGCAGCAGCTATTATCGTAAAGCCAACGATGCGTTGGGCATGACGGCGAAGCAGTACCGTAAAGGAGAGGTGGCCGTACGGTATGCTATCGATGACTGTTCGTTAGGACGCTGTCTGGTCGCCGAAAGCGAGCGGGGGATCTGCGCGATTCTGCTGGGTGACACCGATGCTGAATTAACCGCAGAGCTTGCAACGCAATTTCCAAAAGCAACGCACGCGCCGCGGGACGACGCCTTCGTACAGCGGATCCACCAGGTCATTGCCAGTATTGATAACCGCGACGTACCGCTTGCGCTGCCGCTGGATATTCGCGGTACCGCGTTCCAGCAGCGCGTCTGGCAGGCCCTTCGCGCAATTCCCTGCGGTGAAACGGCAAGTTACCAGCAGGTGGCGCAGGCGATTGGTCAGCCCAGTGCGGTACGCGCCGTCGCCGGAGCCTGTGCGGCCAACACGCTGGCGATTGTGATCCCCTGTCATCGCGTGGTTCGCAACGACGGCGCGCTGTCGGGCTATCGCTGGGGGGCGGCGCGAAAAGCGCTATTACTAAAACGTGAGGCGAAACGCCGGGAGGGATAATGCTCGATCTTTTTGCGGATGCTGAACCCTGGCAGGAGCCGCTTGCGCCGGGGGCGGTTATCCTGCGCCGCTTTGCTCTCTCCCGTGCGGAGGCGTTGCTTGCCGGTATTGAAGAGGTCACAGCGGCTTCACCGTTTCGCCATATGGTGACGCCGGGCGGCTACACCATGTCGGTGGCCATGACCAACTGCGGCGAACTGGGCTGGGCGACAAACGAACGTGGGTATGTGTATGCTCCGAACGATCTCACGACAGGTCGGCCGTGGCCTCCCATGCCTGCGGTTTTCCAGGCACTTTGTCACGAGGCTGCCGTGGCGGCGGATTATCCTGACTTCCGTCCTGACGCCTGTCTGATCAACCGCTACGCCGTCGGGGCGAAGCTCTCGCTGCATCAGGACAAGGATGAGCCCGATCTGCGCGCGCCTATCGTTTCGGTATCGTTAGGCCTGCCCGCCGTCTTTCAGTTTGGGGGATTACGCCGCAACGATCCGCTCAAACGCATCATGCTGGAACATGGCGATGTGGTGGTGTGGGGCAGGGAATCGCGGCTTTACTATCACGGCATTCAGCCGCTGAAACCCGGCGTTCACCCCCTCACGGGCGAGTACCGCTTTAATCTGACCTTCCGTCAGGCGGGGATGCGTAAACTAAAATAAGAATTATTCTTGATGTCCGCGCAGGGCAGTTTACACTGCTCGCTGATTTTTATTGTCCGGATTGCCTGCATGCAACTACTTCTCCTTGTCTGGCGTCAGTACCGCTGGCCCTTCGTCGCCGTCATGGCGTTAAGCCTGGCCAGCGCCGCGCTGGGTATTGGCCTGATCGCGTTTATTAACGTGCGGTTGATTGAGATGGTCGACACCTCGCTCTCCGTATTGCCGGAGTTTCTTGGCCTGCTGCTGCTATTGATGGCGGTTACGCTCGGCTCCCAGCTGGCACTGACTGCGCTCGGCCACCATTTCGTTTTCCGTTTGCGCAGCGAGTTTATCAAGCGCATCCTGGACACTCAGGTCGAGCGCGTCGAGCAGCTCGGCAGCGCCTCCCTGCTGGCGGGGCTGACCAGCGACGTTCGCGCCATTACTATCGCGTTCGTTCGTCTGCCGGAGCTGGTGCAGGGGATCATTCTGACCTTCGGCTCGGCGGCCTATCTCGCCTGGCTCTCCAGCAAAATGCTGGCGGTGACTGCGCTGTGGATTGCCATCACCATCTGGGGCGGTTTTGTGCTGGTGTCCCGCGTCTATAAACACATGGCGGTCCTGCGCGAAACCGAAGATAAGCTCTATAACGATTACCAGACGGTGCTGGAAGGGCGCAAAGAACTCACCCTGAACCGCGAGCGCGCCGAGTATATCTTTAACCATCTCTATATTCCGGACGCGCGCGAATACCGGCACCATATCATTCGCGCCGATACCTTCCACCTGAGCGCGGTGAACTGGTCAAACATTATGATGCTGGGTGCCATTGGCCTGGTGTTCTGGATGGCGAACAGCCTGGGCTGGGCGGATACCAACGTCGCGGCAACCTACTCACTGACGCTGCTGTTTTTGCGCACGCCGCTGCTCTCGGCGGTGGGCGCATTGCCCACCTTGCTGAGTGCGCAGGTGGCCTTTAATAAACTCAAAAAATTCGATCTCGCGCCGTTTAAGCCCGAATTCCCGCGCCCGCAGGCCTTCCCGAACTGGCAGACGCTCGAGCTGCGTAACGTCACGTTCCATTATCAGGACAGCGCCTTCTCCGTGGGGCCGCTCAATCTGACGATCCGCCGCGGCGAGCTGCTGTTCCTGATTGGCGGCAACGGCAGCGGTAAATCGACGCTGGCGATGCTGCTCACTGGCCTTTATCAGCCGCAGTCGGGCGAGATTTTACTGGATGGCAGAGCGCTGAGCGCGGAGAAGCCCGAGGACTACCGCAAGCTTTTCTCGGCGGTGTTCACCGACGTCTGGCTGTTTGATCGGCTGCTGGGGCCGGAAGGGCAGCAGGCCAATCCTGCGCTGGTGGAAAAATGGCTGGCGCACCTGCAGATGTCGCACAAGCTGGAACTTCAGGACGGCAAGATCCTTAACCTCAAACTCTCCAAAGGGCAGAAAAAACGCGTGGCGCTGCTGCTGGCGCTGGCGGAAGAGCGTGACATCATTCTGCTCGACGAGTGGGCGGCGGATCAGGACCCGCACTTCCGCCGCGAGTTTTATCAGGTGCTGCTGCCGCTGATGCAGGAGATGGGCAAAACCATTTTCGCCATCAGCCACGACGATCATTACTTTATTCACGCTGACCGCTTGCTGGAGATGCGCGACGGCAGGCTGAGCGAGCTGACCGGTGAAGCGCGCGATGCGGCCTCGCGTGACGCGGTGGCGCGAACGGCCTGATGCCCGTGTGCCGGGTGGCGGCTTCGCCTTACC
>NZ_ALNS01000010.1:0-34929 GCF_000286655.1 Enterobacter sp. SST3
CGAAGCCGCCACCCGGCACTGTGACGCTATCAGGCAGTCAGCTTCACCGCTTCGCTGGAAAAATCATCCGCTGGCTCGAACTTAAGGTCCAGGGTGGCCAGCAGTGCGCTCGCTTTGTCGTGAAACTCTTTCAGGGTATATTCCAGGCGATCGATCACTTCCTGATCTTTAATGGTGGTGGCCTGCCAGTTACCGTCTTTATTAAACAGGCCAAACTGGTAGCTATACGTAAAGCGTTTTTCCTCTGCTTCCATTTCCATCCACCAGCCCCAGAATTCACGTTTTTCGGGTGCAGGCTTCACGTTGACGCATACAGCCAGGCAGTCGAAAAAAAAGCGATTCTCTTCACACTGCTCTTCTCGAATATACGGGCCAAGAGCCATGAACTTCTTAATCAATCTACTTTTCGGGTGTCCACTCGGTAACGTCATTGCGATCTCCTTTTGTGAAGCCACTGTTTTACCAAACCAGCGAAATTTAGCAATCTATTAACACAATCTCTGAGCGATCCAGCGCGTAATCTCCTTCAGAGCTTTATCGAAATTCTGATAGACCGGGCTGAACGGCACCTCAAGCAGTTTGCCATCCGCAGATGACGACGTGATTAAGCGCGACTCTTCTTCCGGACTGAACGGATCGTTTTTCCAGAACCCCGACAGCATCGGCGTCGGGCAGCGACGTCCCAACAACCCTTGCGTTTTTAACGAGTAGCGATTGAGCTCAACGCGCAGCGCTTCGTCTGATGCATCATGCATGCCAAGACGGCTGGCCAGCACATCAAGGTACATTTCGGGCACGCTCCCCTGGCGTGCGGGATCGCTGAGCAGGGCGTGAACGACCGGACCAAGACAAGCGACGGCTTTCAGGCGGGAGGATTCAAGGTAAGCCAGACGCACCGCGACGTTTGCGCCAAAGCGGAAGCCAAATGCCGCCACGCGGGTGTGGTCAACCCACGGAATGTTTTCCAGCGCTTTTAGCGCATGCTGGTGCAGCAGGCTGGAATCCTGAGTCAGTTTCCATTTGGAGGAGAAGCCAATTGAGGGCATATCCAGCGTCAGCATCGCGATCCCTTTTGGTGCGAAGTAGCGCTCATACAGGCTGTAATAGTCAATTTGCAGAGAGTCCAGCCCGCCGCACATCAGCACGGTCGGGAACGGGCCTTCACCTTCGGGCATATGCAGGAACCCGGTAACGGGCGCCCCGCCCGGAACAGCGAACTCAAGCTCGCGCATCTGGCCCGGCAGGCGTTGAGCCGCCTCTTCGTAGGCGCGATTCGCCAGCGCCTGCGCCTGTTCAGCCAGCTCATCGCCTTTTAAATGCGGGTAGGCGGCAATGGCATAGAGGTTGGCCGCATGCAGCCAGTGTTTGCCGCTGCGCGTGGCATCCTCTTCCTGGCTGGCTTTTTGCTGCCAGAGCATCGCCTGTTTAGACCACTCGTAGATCCAGTTTCCGCCACGGTAGCCCACTACCGTATCATAGAGTTCGCTGTCGGTACGCTCGGCTTCACTCATCACGATACGTGCCTGCACATCAAGGATTTCACGGGGATCGATACCGCGCCAGATCCACATCAGGCGGTTAATCATGCGATACCAGTGAGGCACGTTTTTACCGTCTAATGCAGACTGGACGGCAGGCTGAGTACCCGGATTGAAGCGACGCACCAGCGTCGACGTTTCAGGGTGTTTGAAACGGGGTTTGAAGAGAGTCTCGGTGAGATTCGCCTGCGTCATTGCATTGCCTCCATGAATACGTCGTATAGAGACTATTGTAACGCGCGTCAGACTAAAAAAAACAACGCCCGGCATCACCGGGCGTTAAATTAATTGCGGAACGTGATTAACGACCCGAGATTGGCGGTACGAAGACCACGCCCATATCCCATGGTTGTTCAATCCAGGTATCCTGCGGAATATCAATCACGTAATCGTCAACCAGCGGGCGGCCAGCAGGCTTCGCGAAGATAGTGACGAAATGTGCTTTCGGATACATTTCACGGATAGCCACCGCGGTACCGCCGGTATCCACCAGGTCATCAATAACGATGAAGCCTTCACCATCGCCTTCCGCGCGTTTCAGCACTTTCAGCTCGCGCTGGTTGTCATGGTCATAGCTGGAGATGCAAACGGTATCGACATGACGAATACCCAGCTCACGTGCCAGCAGCGCCCCCGGTACCAGACCGCCACGGCTGACGGCAATAATGCCTTTCCACTGTTCGGAAGGCATCAGACGCGCAGCCAGTTTGCGTGCGTGAATCTGCAACATGTCCCAGGTGACGACGTATTTTTCGCTCATGTGAAGTGTCCCAGCCTGTTTTTATACGGCTTAAAAAGTGTTCGAGGGGGAAATAGGTTGCGCGAGATTATAGAGATCTGACGCACTAAAAACCAGTGTTTAGCGCCCTCTGCCTGAGTTTTTACATGCTTTATGCTACCAGCCAGCAGAGAAAGTGGTATTCTCAGTTTCATCTCGCAAGCCTGACTTGTGGTAACTATTAACCTGCTAACCCTGTGACCTGCAACCCTGTTTGCAGCGCCTCGACAAGGAGACTTATCGTGTCTGAACTGTCTCAACTATCTCCGCAGCCGCTGTGGGATATTTTTGCCAAAATCTGCTCCATTCCACACCCTTCCTACCATGAAGAACAGCTTGCCGAACATATTATGGGCTGGGCGAAGGAAAAAGGTCTGCATGCGGAACGTGACCAGGTTGGCAACATTCTGATCCGCAAACCCGCCACCGCAGGCATGGAAAACCGTAAACCGGTTGTGCTGCAGGCGCACCTGGACATGGTGCCACAGAAGAACAACGACACCGTTCACGACTTCACCAAAGACCCAATCCAGCCATACATCGACGGCGACTGGGTGAAAGCGCGCGGCACCACCCTGGGTGCGGATAACGGCATCGGTATGGCCTCTGCGCTGGCCGTGCTGGCCGACGACAGCGTTGAGCATGGTCCACTGGAAGTGCTGCTGACCATGACCGAAGAAGCGGGCATGGACGGGGCGTTCGGTCTGCAGGCGAACTGGCTGCAGGCGGATATCCTGATCAACACCGACTCCGAAGAAGAAGGCGAGATCTACATGGGCTGCGCGGGCGGGATTGATTTCATCTCTACCCTGCCGCTGTCACGCGAAGCGATTCCTGCCGGTTTCCAGACCTTCAAGCTGACGCTGAAAGGGCTGAAAGGCGGCCACTCCGGCGGTGATATTCACCTGGGTCTGGGTAACGCCAATAAACTGCTGGCACGCTTCCTGGCAGGCCATGCGGCCGAGCTGGATCTGCGTCTGGTAGACTTCAACGGCGGCACCCTGCGCAACGCGATCCCGCGCGAAGCCTTCGCCACCGTAGCGGTTCCAGCGGCAAAAGCCGACGAGCTGAAAAAACTCTCCACCGTGTACCTGGATATCCTGAAAAACGAACTGTCGGCGAAAGAGAAGAACCTGACCGTGGTGCTGGAATCCGTCTCCACGGATAAAGCCGCGCTGACCGTGCAGTCTCGTGACACCTTCGTTCAGCTGCTGAACGCGACGCCAAACGGCGTAATCCGCAACTCTGACGTGGCGAAAGGCGTAGTGGAAACCTCACTGAACGTGGGCGTGGTGACCATGAGCGACGACAGCGCGGAGATCATCTGCCTGATCCGCTCCCTTATCGACAGCGGTAAAGAGTATGTGGTGAGCATGCTGGAATCTCTGGGTACGCTGGCGGGCGCAAAAACCTCCGCCAAAGGCAGCTACCCGGGCTGGCAGCCGGATGCAAGCTCTCCGGTGATGGCACTGGTGCGTGAAACCTACCAGCGTCTGTTCAACAGCACGCCGAATATTCAGGTGATCCACGCGGGTCTGGAATGTGGTCTGTTCAAGAAACCGTATCCGAATATGGACATGGTATCTATCGGGCCAACCATTACCGGTCCGCACTCGCCGGATGAGCAGGTTCATATCGAAAGCGTTGGTCATTACTGGACGCTGCTGACTGAACTGCTGAAGGCGATCCCAGTTAAGTAATACCCTCACCCCAGCCCTCTCCCACAGCGAGAGGGTGAAAAACCCAGGCCCGGTAAGCGTAGCGCACCGGGCTTTTTTACAATCCTAATACCAGCTGTCGCTCTAACTGCGGATCCAGCAGCGTGACGTGCAATCCCACCAGCCTCACCCCTCGTCCACCTCGTCGCTCTTCCCATGCCTTTTTTGCCGTCGCGATAAGATCGTCTTTGTTCAGACGCGGCCAGACGTGTTCCTGCGTGGTCTGCTGAAAATCGTTGAATTTGAGCTTGATGCCCTGACGGGCAATCAGCAGGTCCGGTTTTACCTTGCTTAAGCGTCGTTCCAGCTCAGGATAAAGCTGTTCCGTGATAATGGTTTCGCATTCGGACCAGTCATGAATATCTTCAATGAGGGTTCGCTCGACGCCGACGGATTTCCGTAGCCGTTCGCTGTTCACATCGCGATCGTCAATCCCCTGGCTGCGCTCCCACAGCACGCGGCCAAACTTCCCGAAGCGCTTGAGCAGCATGGCGAGGTCGCTTCGCTGCACGTCTTCGCAGGTGCGTAACCCCATGCTTTCCAGCTTAGCGGCGGAGACTTTCCCGACGCCGGGGATTTTGCCAAGCGGCAGCGTTTTTAAAAATGCAGGCACCTCTTCCGGCGTAATGACGTACTGGCCGTTGGGCTTATTTAAATCCGAAGCGATTTTGGCAAGGAATTTAACGGGCGCGACCCCCGCAGACGCCGTCAGATTCAGCTCGTTGAAAATCGTCTGGCGGATCTCCTGCGCCATCAGCGTGGCGGAGCCGTGGCAATGCACGCTGTCGGTCACATCGAGATAGGCTTCGTCCAGCGACAGCGGTTCTATCAAAGAGGTATAGCGGGAGAAGATTTCCCGAATATGAAGGGAAGCCTCTTTATAGGCGTCGAACCGCC
Organism: Enterobacter sp. SST3; assembly: GCF_000286655.1. Taxonomy (NCBI): domain Bacteria; kingdom Pseudomonadati; phylum Pseudomonadota; class Gammaproteobacteria; order Enterobacterales; family Enterobacteriaceae; genus Enterobacter; species Enterobacter sp. SST3. The sequence continues at coordinate 4,932 of NZ_ALNS01000010.1, forward strand.
CGGGCAGAAGCGTGAGATGAGGGCAAAGCTTTAAGGCCATCGCCGTCGGCATGGCGCTACGCACGCCAAATTTGCGCGCAGGGTAGTTGGCGGTGCTGATAACGCCACGCTGAACGCGGCTGCCGCCAATAGCGATGGGAATATCCCGCAGCGCCGGGTTGTCTCGCATCTCCACTGCGGCAAAAAAGCAGTCCATATCAACATGGATTATTTTGCGCATAGTAAGCCCTCACTCATCACTGGATAAGTATACAGTAAATAAATGAGGGTTGAGAAGCAGATGTAAGAATGCCGGGTGGCGGCGTTGCCTTACCCGGCCTACAAAAACTTAAATAATGCGCTGCTGCTCGCGCGCCATGCTTTTTTTGCGGGCGTCGCACGGTTCCGGGCAGTCGCAGACCTTCTCCATGCCAATGGAGGAAATACCGCCGCAGCTGCCCTGAATGCTTTTCCGCTTAACGATCCAGCCTAAAGACATGCCAAAGATGACAAGTACAAAAACCACAAAGGTTGCCAGAAACGTCAGCATCATCAGCCTCCAAAGTCATCGAGCATGATGTTCTCATCTTCGACGCCGAGATCTTTCAGCATCTTAATCACGGCGGCGTTCATCATCGGCGGACCACACATATAGAACTCGCAGTCCTCGGGCGCCGGGTGCTGTTTGAGGTAGTTTTCATACAGCACGTTGTGGATGAACCCCGTATAGCCCGTCCAGTTATCTTCCGGCTGCGGATCGGAGAGCGCCACGTGGAAGGTAAAGTTCGGGTTTTCACGCGCCAGCTGTTCAAATTCATCATCGTAGAACATCTCACGCAGCGAACGCGCCCCGTACCAGAAGCTGATTTTACGCTTGCTGCCGAGCCGCTTGAGCTGGTCAAAGATGTGCGAGCGCATCGGGGCCATGCCGGCACCGCCGCCGATAAAGACCATTTCCGCGTCGGTATCTTTCGCGAAGAACTCCCCGAACGGGCCGGAGATGGTCACCTTATCGCCCGGCTTCAGGGACCAGATGTATGATGACATCACGCCCGGCGGCGCATCCGGCACATTTGGTGGCGGCGTGGCGATACGCACGTTGAGCATGATAATGCCCTTCTCTTCCGGGTAGTTGGCCATCGAGTAGGCGCGCAGCGTCGGCTCTTTTACCTCTGATACAAAGCGGAAGAGATTGAATTTGTCCCAGTCGGCGCGGTACGCCTGCGGAACGTCAAAGTCCGCATACGCCACGGTATGCTCAGGGCACTCAATCTGAATGTATCCTCCGGCGCGGAACGGGACATCTTCCCCTTCCGGCACCCGCAGCTTCAGCTCTTTGATAAAGGTAGCTTTGTTATCATTAGAGATAACTTCACATTCCCATTTTTTGACGCCGAAAATCTCTTCCGGCAGTTCAATCTTCATGTTCTGACGCACTGCGACCTGACAGGCCAGACGGCAGCCCTCTTTTGCCTCACGCTTTGTGATATGCGACAGCTCGGTGGGCAGAATATCGCCGCCACCCTCTTTTACCGTCACGCGGCACTGCCCGCAGGAGCCGCCGCCGCCGCAGGCTGAGGAGACAAAAATACCGTTACCGGACAGCGTGTTGAGCAGCTTATCTCCCGCAGGGGTGCGGATCTGATTCTGCGGATCGTCGTTTATATCAATCACCACGTCGCCGGAATTCACCAGCTTCGCGCGCGCCGCCAGAATGAGCCCTGACAGCACCAGTACAATCAGCGTGAACATCACCACGCCAAGAATAATTTCCATCTGTTAGCCCTTATAGCTGCACACCGGAGAAGGACATGAAGCCCAGCGCCATCAGCCCGGTGGTGATAAAGGTGATCCCTAAGCCACGCAGGCCTGCAGGCACGTTGGCATATTTCATTTTTTCGCGGATCCCCGCCATGGTGACAATCGCCAGCATCCAGCCGATGCCGGAGCCGAAACCGTACACCACGGATTCACTGAAGTTGTAATCACGCTGAACCATAAACGAGACGCCGCCGAAGATGGCGCAGTTCACCGCGATCAGCGGCAGGAAGATCCCCAGCGCGTTGTACAGCGACGGGAAGTACTTATCGAGGATCATCTCCAGGATTTGCACCAGCGCGGCAATCACGCCAATAAAGGTGATGAAGTTCAGGAAGCTGAGGTCAACCCCTTCCACCAGCGCGCCGTCCCGCAGCACAAAGTTGTAGACCAGATTGTTAATCGGTACAGATAAGCCAAGCACCACGGTGACCGCGATACCCAGCCCAAATGCCGTCGACACTTTTTTGGACACCGCAAGGAACGTACACATGCCGAGGAAAAACGCGAGCGCCATGTTTTCAACAAACACCGCGCGCACAAACAAACTCAGGTAATGAGCCATCGTCGGTTACTCCTTTTCCTGCTGTTCTGGTCTCAACGTACGAATCAGCCAGATCAACAAACCGATAATGAAAAATGCGCTGGGAGCCAGCAGGAACAGGCCGTTTGGCAGATACCATCCACCGTTTTGCACCGTGTCCAGCACCGTGATGCCAAACAGCTTACCGCTGCCAATGAGCTCACGCAGGAAGCCAACGGTCAGCAGGATCACACCGTAGCCGAGGCCGTTACCGATACCGTCCATAAAACTCGCCAGCGGCGGCATTTTCATGGCGTAGGCTTCCGCACGCCCCATCACAATACAGTTGGTGATGATCAGCCCGACAAATACCGAGAGCTGTTTGGAGGTTTCATAGGCGAAGGCGCGCAGCAGCTGATCGACCACGATCACCAGCGAGGCGATGATCGCCATCTGCACGATGATCCTCACGCTGTTGGGAATGTGGTGGCGGATCATCGAGATAAACATGCTCGAAAATGCCGTGACCAGCGTGACCGCCAGCGTCATCACCACCGCCGTTTCCAGCTTGGTCGTCACCGCCAGGGCTGAACAGACGCCCAGCACCTGCAGCGTGATCGGATTATTGGCCAGCAGTGGGCCAATGAGCACCTTTTTGACTTCTTTCAGTTCACCGGTATCAGCCATTGTTCAGCGCTCCTTCACGTACGTTTTTCAGGAAAGGACCAAAACCCAGCTCGCCCATCCAGAAATCAAAACTGTGCTGCACGCCTTTGGAGGTGAGCGTGGCGCCGGACAGCCCGTCGACGGCGTAGTCGTCACCGGGCCGTGCCGCCCCTTTCATCACCTTCAGCGCAGGCAGACCGTTATCGTCGAGCACTTTCTTACCGATAAACTGTGCCCGCCAGTTCGGGTTTTCCACTTCGCCCCCCAGCCCCGGCGTTTCGCCCTGGTCGTAATACGTAATGCCTTTTACGGTACGGCCATCCGTATCAAGCGCCACAAAGGCATACATCATTGACCACAGGCCGTTGCCGTAGACAGGAAGCACCACTTCCTGAATGCGTTTTTGGGGGTCACGCACCAGATAAATTTCGGCGAGATTGCTGCGGCGCTTAATCCCGGCGGGATCTTGCGATGCCTCGAGCGTCAGGCTCATCTGCGGATCTTTCAGCGCCAGCGCCTGGTTATACTTCGCCGGATCTTTATCCAGCAGATGGCCGGTTTTCAAATCCACCAGACGCGGTGAAATACGCTCCGCAAATACCGCCGAGACGTCGTCTGCACTCATCCCTTCCTGCATCAACCCGGCCACGGCCAGTATGTTGCGCTGTTTATCCAGTGCACGTTGCGCCTGCTGCAGGGGTTTTAACCCCACGGCAGAGCCGGCCACGACAATCGAACAGACAAGACAGAGCACCAGCACCACCAGCAGCGTTTTGCTGATACTGTCGTTATTTTTAACTTCAGCCACGCGCCTTCCTCCGCTTAATGTTGGCCCGCACCACCAGGTAATCGAAGAGTGGCGCAAACAGGTTGGCAAACAGAATGGCCAGCATCATTCCTTCCGGGTACGCCGGGTTGACCACGCGGATCAGGACACACATCGCGCCAATGAGCACGCCATAGCTCCATTTACCTTTATCCGTAAACGAGGCAGAGACGGGGTCGGTTGCCATGAACATCATGCCAAACGCGAAGCCACCCAGTACCAGATGCCAGTACCAGGGCATGGAGAACATTGGGTTGGTGGTCGAACCGATAACGTTGAACATCGTGGCGGTCAGCACCATGCCGATCATCACCCCCGCCACAATTCGCCAGGAGGCCACGCGCCCAAACAGGATGATCGCCCCACCAATCAAAATCATCAGCGTTGAAACTTCACCAATGGAACCCGGAATGTTGCCAATAAAGGCATCAAACCAGGTCACAGGCTGACCCGTCGCGTTGTTCACCAGCGTTTCGCCGCCGTGTGCCGCCCACTGTGAAAGCGGCGTCGCGCCGGAAAAACCGTCTGCCGCCGTCCAGACCAGGTCGCCGGAGATTTGCGCCGGATAGGCAAAGAAGAGGAACGCACGCCCCGCCAGCGCCGGGTTAAGGAAGTTCCGCCCGGTGCCGCCGAAGATCTCTTTGGCAATGACCACGCCAAAGCTGATGCCCAGCGCTGCCTGCCAGAGCGGTAGCGTCGGGGGAACAATCAGGGCAAACAGAATAGAGGTCACGAAGAAGCCTTCGTTGATCTCATGTTTACGGATGATGGCAAACAGCACTTCCCAGAAGCCGCCCACGATAAAGACCGTGATGTAAATCGGCAGGAAGAACACCGCCCCCAGCGTCATCATGCTCACCCAGCCCGCGTCTGGCGCAAAGCTCACCCCTAACGACTGGGCCAGACGGTAGTGCCAGTCAGACTGAAGCACCTGCGCCAGCTGCTGCGCATCGTACATGTGGTGCAGCGCCGGAATGGTCTGCAGACCGACGTTGTACATCCCCCAGAACATTGCCGGGAAGACCGCAAACCACACCAGGATCATCATCCGCTTAAGGTCGATGGCGTCACGGACGTGCGCCGCTCCTTTCGTCACCAGCCCCGGCGTGTAGAAAATGGTCGCCGTGGCTTCATACAGCGGGTAGTACTTTTTGAGCTTCCCTTCGGTAAAGTGCGGCTCAATTTTTTCAAAGAGGTGTTTTAAGCCCATCGGTTATCCTTCCTGCTCAATGCGGGTTAACACCTCGCGCAATACCGGTCCATATTCGTATTTTCCCGGACAGACATAGGTACAGAGCGCCAGATCTTCTTCGTCCAGTTCCAGACAGCCCAGCGCCTGCGCGCTGTCGGTATCGCCAGCGAGCAGATCGCGCAACAGCATGGTCGGCAGAATATCCAGCGGCATGACGCGCTCGTAGTTGCCAATCGGGACCATAGCGCGCTCGCCGCCGTGCGTACTGGTCGAAAAGCTAAACAGCTTATTACGCAGGAAGTGCCCCAGCGTGGTACGGGTGACGGAGTATTTTTCCGCACCGGGCAGCACCCAGCCGAACAGCTCTTTCTCGCGGCCTTCCTGCACAATGCTGACCTGCAAATGGAAACGTCCCAGATAGGCGTGCGCCTGCACGGCATGGCGGCCACTGAGGACCGAACCGGAAATCAGCCGGTTTTCGCCTGCTTTGGTTTCTTCGTTCAGCAGTTCATTGATATCCGCGCCAATCAGCGTCTTCACCAGACGCGGGTTTGCAGCCTGCGGCCCACCGATGGCGATGGTGCGTTCCGCGCACAGCTCTCCGGAGGTGAAGAGCGTACCAATGGCGATGACGTCCTGATAATTAAGATGCCAGACCTGTTTCGTCAGGCTCACCGGCTCAAGGAAATGGATGTGCGTCCCGACCAGACCCGCCGGATGCGGGCCAGCAAACTCATTAAACGTGACCTGCCCCTGAGGATGACCGCCAAGCTTGCCGCCACCGGCCTGGCAAACGTGGACTTTTCCCGACGTCAGACGGGTTAAAACGGTAAGCCCGGCATCAAAGGCTTTGCGCTGTGCCAGGATAACCGGCTGCGGATCCACGCTGAGCGGGTTGGTATCCATTGCCGTGACGAAAATCGCGGCCGGTTCCGTGCCGGGAACCGGGGATTTACTGAAGGGACGCGTGCGAAGCGCGGTCCATAAACCGGACGCCAGAAGCTGAGCCTGAACAGCCTCACGGCTCAGCGACGCGAGGTCTGCGGCATCGTAACGGGCGAATTCACGCTGTTCATCGCCTTCAATGCGGATCACCACCGACTGCAGAACGCGCCGTTCGCCACGGTTGATCGCCACAACGGTGCCGCTCGCGGGGGCTGTAAACATCACGCCGGGATTTTTTTTGTCCTCAAAGAGCGCCTGGCCTTTGATCACGCGATCGCCTTCCTGTACCAACATCGAAGGTCGCATTCCCAGGTAGTCGTCGCCCATAATGGCGACATGACGGACACTTGCGCCTGTCGAAACGCGCTGCGCGGGCACGCCTGCAATCGGCAGATCAAGTCCTTTTTTGATTTTAAACATGTGGTTAGCAGGTTTCCATGAACAACAATCCAGTGGCCGCGAAGTGTAACATTTTCCCCTTCTCGCGGGCAGCGAATCCGCCGTCGCGCGCGCCAAATTGCGAGCTAATGCGCAAAGTTCCTGGAGCCATCGCGATTTTGATGGTTTATAAAGTAAAACTAATTTGTAAACTCACCGCCCGGCTCTTGCGAAAATCTATAGCGGTGCTAATGTGAGCGCTCCTAACAGAATAATCTGATTTCGGGTCTCTTTTGCCGTCCTGGCAAGTTGGTCATGGTTTTATCAAGGAACTAGTAGTATGCGTAAAATCGCATTGTTCATTGCGATGCTTCTGATTCCGTGCATGTCGTTTGCCGGACTGCTCAGCAGTAATAGCTCAACGACGCCGATCAGCAAAGAATATAAACAGCAGTTAATGGGATCGCCGGTTTATATTCAGATCTTCAAGGAAGAACGCACTCTCGATCTGTTTGTAAAAATGGGTGAGACGTATCAGCTGCTTGATAGCTACAAAATCTGTAACTACTCCGGTGGATTAGGGCCAAAACAGCGTCAGGGCGATTTCAAAAGTCCGGAAGGGTTCTACAACGTTCAGCGTAGCCAGCTCAAACCAGACAGCCGTTTCTATAAAGCCATCAATATCGGTTTCCCGAATGCCTATGACCGTGCACACGGTTATGAAGGTAAATACCTGATGATCCACGGTGCCTGCGTGTCTATCGGCTGCTACGCGATGACCGATTCCGGCATTGATGAGATTTTTCAGTTTGTCACCGGCGCGTTGGTCTTTGGTCAGCCAAACGTTCAGGTCAGCATCTATCCGTTCCGCATGACGGATGCCAACATGGCGCGTCACAAGTACTCGTACTACGCGGATTTCTGGAAACAGCTGAAACCCGGCTATGACTACTTCGAGCAGACTCACAAGCCGCCTGTTGTCTCGGTTGTGGATGGCCGTTACGTGGTCAGCAAGCCGCTGAGCCACGAAGTTGTCCATCCACAGCTGGCGTCAAATTACACGGTCCCCGAGACAAAATAGCACCCACTCGCCTGGCATAATCTTTTGCCAGGTTTCGTTGCCCGTCAGCGGCTGCGTTGCAATAACAGTGACCACATCGTTCGGTGTGGTCTCCTTCTGAAAGTCTATCTCCACATCCTGATCGAGCAGCGTTGCCACGCCAAACGGCGCACGTCGGGTGATCCAGAACAAATTCGTCGAGCAGAACGCCATCACATAGCGGCCGTCTGAGAGCAGCATGTTGAACACGCCTTTTTCGCGTAGCTCGGTCGCCAGCGTCGCGATGTATTTAAACACGGCAGCCATATTGCCTGGCGTGCGGGGATAGCGCTCCGTCAGCTTGTGCAGCAGCCAGCAAAAGGCTTTTTCGCTGTCGGTTTCGCCTACCGGGCGGAAATTGCCCGTCTCCAGCGACTTATAGCCCGTGAGTTGCCCGTTGTGCGCGTAGGTCCAGTTTCGGCCCCACAGTTCCCGGGTAAACGGATGGGTATTTTCCAGCGCCACTTCGCCACGGTTAGCCTGGCGAATATGGGCGATCACCGAGCGGGACTTGATAGGATAGTCCTGCACCAGTTTGGCAATCGGTGAGTTAAAGCTGGGCTGTGGATCTTTGAACGTGCGACACCCTTTGCCTTCGTAGAAGGTGATGCCCCAGCCGTCTTTATGCGGCCCGGTTCCCCCACCGCGCTGAACCAGCCCGGTGAAGCTAAAGCAGATATCGGTTGGCACATTGGCGCTCATCCCGAGCAGTTCGCACATACATCACCTCCACAACAGCGGGGGGCACCAGCGCCCCCCAGCGAAGTCTTACTTAGCCATCTCTTTTTCGATCAGCTGGATCAGGATGTGGATCACTTTGATGTGAATTTCCTGAATGCGGTCAGCATAACCGAAGTGCGGAACGCGAATTTCAACATCCGCCGTACCGTCCATCTTACCGCCATCTTTGCCCGTCAGGGTGATGACTTTCATCCCTTTTTCACGTGCAGCAGTAATCGCTTTGATCACGTTGCCGGAGTTGCCGGAGGTAGAGATCCCCAGCAGCACATCGCCTTCACGGCCTACCGCTTCAACGTAGCGAGAGAAGATGTGGTCGTAACCGAAGTCGTTGCCTACGCAGGAGATGTGGCTCACGTCGGAAATCGCAATCGCCGGGTAGCCAGGACGGTTTTCGCGATAGCGTCCGGTCAGCTCTTCTGCGAAGTGCATCGCGTCACAGTGAGAGCCGCCGTTACCGCAGGAGAGCACTTTGCCACCCGCTTTGAAGCTGTCGGCCAGCAGGACCGCCGCGCGCTGAATAGCGTGAATATTGGCATCATCTTTCAGAAAGTTCGCCAGCGTTTCCGCCGCTTCGTTCAGTTCGTTACGAATAAGATCCTGGTACATGAGGATAATCCTTCAGTATTGATGAAATAACACAGTGGAGTGTACCGGATAGCGGGAAAAGCGAGAAGCTAAAGCCATGCGAAACGTCCGGCGTTTTGCTTTTTCGTGCCGGGTAAAACGCGAACAATGTGAACCAGGTTGTAATTATTTTGTAAACACATTGCTAAAGGAAATAACATCAACTACAACCATATCATCACAAGTGGTCAGACCTCCTACAAGCAAGGGAGCTTTTCTTTATGATGATTTTGAGCATTCTCGCAACCGTTGTTCTGCTCGGTGTGTTGTTCTATCACCGCGTAAGTTTATTCCTGAGCAGCCTGATTCTTCTGGCCTGGACGGCTGCGCTTGGCGTCGCAGGCCTCTGGACTATCTGGCTTTTAGTCCCTCTTGCCATCATCCTTCTGCCGTTTAACTTTGCCCCGATGCGTAAATCAATGATCTCTGCACCGGTGTTCAAAGGCTTCCGCAAGGTGATGCCGCCCATGTCGCGTACTGAAAAAGAAGCGATTGATGCGGGCACCACCTGGTGGGAAGGCGACCTGTTCCAGGGTAATCCGGACTGGAAAAAGCTGCATAACTACCCGCAGCCGCGTCTGACTGCGGAAGAGCAGGCGTTTATTGACGGCCCGGTAGAAGAAGCCTGCCGTATGGCGAACGACTTTGCTATCACCCATGAAATGGCCGATCTGCCGCCAGAGCTGTGGGCGTACCTGAAAGAGCATCGCTTCTTCGCGATGATCATTAAGAAAGAGTACGGCGGTCTGGAGTTCTCCGCCTACGCTCAGGCTCGCGTGCTGCAAAAGCTGGCAGGCGTTTCCGGCATCCTGGCGATTACCGTTGGCGTGCCTAACTCCTTAGGCCCGGGCGAGCTGCTGCAGCATTACGGTACGGAAGAGCAAAAAGATCACTATCTGCCACGTCTGGCACGCGGTCAGGAAATCCCTTGCTTCGCGCTGACCAGCCCGGAAGCAGGCTCCGATGCCGGCGCGATTCCGGATACCGGCGTGGTCTGCATGGGCGAGTGGCAGGGCGAGCAGGTGCTGGGCATGCGCCTGACCTGGAACAAGCGTTATATCACGCTGGCCCCTATCGCCACCGTGCTGGGTCTGGCCTTTAAGCTCTCTGACCCGGAAAGACTGCTGGGCGGCGAAGAAGATCTGGGCATTACCTGTGCGCTGATCCCAACCTCCACCCCAGGCGTTGAGATTGGTCGTCGTCACTTCCCGCTGAACGTGCCGTTCCAGAACGGTCCAACCCGCGGGCAGGATATTTTTGTGCCGATTGATTACATCATCGGTGGCCCGAAAATGGCCGGTCAGGGCTGGCGTATGCTGGTGGAATGTCTGTCGGTGGGCCGCGGCATTACCCTGCCGTCGAACTCAACCGGCGGTCTGAAGTCGGTGGCGATGGGGATTGGTGCCTACGCTCACATCCGCCGTCAGTTCAAAATCTCCATCGGCAAGATGGAAGGTATCGAAGAGCCGCTGGCGCGTATCGCGGGCAACGCCTACGTGATGGACGCTGCCGCCACGCTGATTACCTACGGCATTATGCTGGGCGAAAAACCAGCCGTACTGTCGGCCATTGTGAAGTACCACTGTACCCACCGCGCGCAGCAGTCAATTATTGACGCGATGGATATCGCGGGCGGTAAAGGCATTATGCTCGGCGAAGGCAACTTCCTGGCGCGCGGCTATCAGGGCGCACCGATTGCCATCACCGTGGAAGGGGCAAACATCCTGACCCGCAGCATGATGATCTTCGGTCAGGGCGCAATTCGCTGCCATCCATACGTGCTGGAAGAGATGGCTGCTGCGCAGAACAACGACGTGGATGCCTTCGATAAGCTGCTGTTCAAGCATATCGGTCACGTGGGCAGCAACAAGGTGCGCAGCTTCTGGCTGGGCCTGACGCGCGGCCTTACCAGCGCCACGCCGACCGGCGATGCAACCAAACGTTATTATCAGCATCTGAACCGTCTGAGCGCCAACCTGGCCCTGCTGTCCGACGTTTCCATGGCGGTACTGGGCGGCAGCCTGAAGCGTCGCGAACGTATCTCTGCCCGTCTGGGCGATGTGCTGAGCCAGATCTTCCTGGCCTCTGCGGTCCTGAAACGTTACGACGACGAAGGCCGTCAGGAAGCGGATCTGCCGCTGGTGCACTGGGGCGTGCAGGATGCTTTGTATCAGGCTGAACAGGCGATTGACGATCTGCTGGCGAACTTCCCGAACCGCTTCGTGGCAGGCGCCCTGCGCGTGGTGATCTTCCCGACCGGTCGTCACCATCTGGCACCGTCCGACAGGCTGGACCACAAAGTGGCGAAGATCCTGCAGGTTCCGAGCGCAACCCGTTCCCGTATCGGTCGCGGTCAGTACCTGGCACCGACGCCGCATAACCCGGTGGGTCTGCTGGAAGAGGCGCTGCTTGACGTGATGGCCGCCGATCCGATTCACCAGAAGATCTGTAAACAGCTGGGCAAAAACCTGCCGTTTACCCGTCTGGACGAACTGGCAAAACAGGCACTGGCCGGTGGCATTATCAGTAAAGATGAGGCCGCTCTGCTGGTGAAAGCCGAAGAGAGCCGTCTGCGCAGCATTAACGTGGATGATTTCGAACCGGACGAGCTGGCGACGCAGCCGGTAAAGCTGCCGGAGAAGCACCGCAAACCTGAAGCGGCATAACGCGTTTCGCTTATACAAACCCCGCCTCGCGCGGGGTTTTTTATTGCCACATTTTCTCGTTATGTCGTGCTACAGTGTCAAAAAGTGGTCGTTTGAGGAGTCTGTATCGTGCCTGGTCTGAAGATTTCTATTTTGCAGCAACCTTTAGTGTGGATGGATGGCCCCGCCAACCTGCGCCACTTCGATCGTCAACTCGAAGACATTACCGGGCGCGATGTGATTGTCCTGCCGGAAATGTTCACCACCGGCTTCGCCATGGAAGCGGCAAAACAGTCAATGCCGCAGGAGGAGGTGGTCGCCTGGATGCATGCCAAAGCGCAGCAGACCAACGCGCTGATTGCCGGTAGCGCCGCGCTGCAAACGGAGCGCGGCCCGGTGAACCGCTTCCTGCTGGTCGAGCCGGAAGGAAAGGTGCATTTCTACGACAAGCGTCACCTGTTCCGTATGGCGGATGAGCACCATCACTATGAAGCCGGTAACGAGCGCGTGGTGTTCGAGTGGCGCGGCTGGCGTATTCTGCCGCTGGTCTGCTACGACCTGCGCTTCCCGGTGTGGTCGCGCAACCGTAACGATTACGACCTGGCGCTATATGTGGCCAACTGGCCTGCACCGCGCTCCCTGCACTGGCAGTCGCTGCTCGTGGCGCGCGCGATTGAGAACCAGGCGTACGTGGTGGGCTGCAACCGCGTGGGGACGGACGGCAACGGGCATCACTATCGCGGCGACAGCCGGGTGGTGAATCCGCAGGGCGAGATCATCGCCACCGCCGAGCCGCATCAGGCGACGCGTATTGATGCGGAGCTGTCCTTGACGGCGCTGAAGGAGTACCGGGAGAAGTTTCCGGCGTGGCAGGATGCGGATCCTTTTAGCATTGAGTGAAAAAAAAGCCGGGTGGCGGCTACGCCTTACCCGGCCTACCAATGTTGCTCGCTTCTTTTAACTCACCAACGCCTGCCCGTCTTTGCGGCTTTCCGTCGCGGCCACGTAGTGTCCTTCCGGCAGGCGGTAAATCACCTGCGCACCACCGAAGTTGTAATCCTGAAGCGGATCTTCCACCACGATCTGATGCCCGCGCTCGCGCAGCGCGGCAATCGTGTTGCGATCGAACGTCGATTCAACGATCACCTCCCTGCCCTGCACCACGCGCCAGCGCGGCGCATCGATTGCCGCCTGCGGGTTTTGCCCGTGCAGCATGATGCGCAGCGCCATCTGCATGTGCCCCTGCGCCTGCATCGGGCCGCCCATCACGCCGAAGGACATCAGCGGCTGGCCGTTGCCGTCCATCGCAAAGCCCGGAATGATGGTGTGGAACGGACGCTTGCTGCCCGCCAGCGCGTTCGGGTGATTTGGATCCAGCACAAAGCCACAGCCCCGGTTTTGCAGGCTGATCCCGGTATCCGGCACCACAATGCCTGAACCGAAGCCCATATAGTTGGACTGAATAAACGAGACCATCATCCCGCTGGCGTCCGCGGTACTGATGTAGACCGTGCCGCTCTGCGTCGGGGAACCGTAGACAAAATCGGACGCGCTGTCGTGGTTGATCAGCGCCGCGCGTGACTTCAGGTAATGGTCGCTCAGCAGCTCTTTCGCCGCGAACGCCATGTGTGCTTCGTCTGCCACGTAGCGGTCGAGATCCGCCAGCGCCAGCTTCATTGCCTCGATAGAGAGATGCAGAGACTGCACGGAATCCGGATGATGCTTCTCAATGCCGCACTGCTCCAGAATGCCGAGCGCAATCAGCGTGGCGATCCCCTGCCCGTTTGGCGGCAGCTCCTGCACCGAGCCGCCCGCAAAGTCGCGTGACAGCAGTTCTACCCAGTCCACGCGGTGGTTGGCCAGATCCTCGGCCGTCAGGTGCGCGCCATGCTCTCTGGCGAAGGCGGCAATTTTCTGCGCCAGCTCACCGCGGTAAAAGGCTTCGCCGTTGGTGCGGGCAATCAGCTCAAGCGAGTTCGCCTGCGCCGGGTTACGGAAGATCTCCCCCACGCGCGGGGCGCGGCCTTCCGGGGCGAAACAGGCGCTGAAGCCCGGCTGATCTTTCAGCTTGTTATAGCCGCGCTGCCAGAGATGCCCAATCAGCGGGGAGACCGGGAAGCCGTTGCGCGCGTAGTCAATGGCGGGCTGCGCCAGGGTGGTCAACGGCAGCGTGCCGAAGCGTTCCGCCAGGGAGACCCAGCCGGATACCGCCCCCGGCACGGTCACCGCGTCCCAGCCGATTTCGGGCACCGCGGTTTTTCCGGCAAACAGATCCGCGTGCCAGCTCGCAGGCGAACGACCTGAGGCGTTCAGGCCGTGCAGCTTTTCACCGTCCCAGACGATAGCAAAGGCGTCGCTGCCGATGCCGTTGCCGGTCGGCTCGACCACCGTCAGCGACATGGCGGCGGCTATGGCGGCATCCACGGCATTCCCCCCCAGCTGCAGCATCTTCATTCCCGCCTGCGCCGCCAGCGGCTGAGACGTCGCAACGGCGTTATGGCCCAGCATCGGCGGACGGCGTGAAGCGTAACCGGACGTAAAATCTAGCGCTTTGGTCATCATGACTCCTTAGTCGTGGCGCGGATCGAGCGCATCGCGCAGCCCGTCGCCGAGTAAATTGAAGCCCTGCACGGCAAGGAAAATCGCCACGCCGGGGAAAATGGACATCCACGGAGCCTGTTCAAGAAAACCTTTTGCGGTGTTGAGCATGGAGCCCCAGGACGGATTGGGCGGCTGCTGTCCCAGCCCCAAAAACGACAGGCTGGCTTCAGCGATTATCGCCGAGGCAATCGCCAGCGTGGCCTGCACCAGAATCGGCGACATCACGTTGGGCAGAACGTATTTGATGATGATCCAGCGATCCGGCAGGCCAATTGCCCTCGCGCCGTCGATGTACTCTTCGTTGCGAATGGCGATCACCTGACCGCGCGTCAGGCGGGCGAAGATCGGCATCGCGGAAAGGCCGATGGCGATCATCGCGTTGGTCAGGCTCGGGCCCAAAAACGCCCCCAGCGCGATCGCCATGATCAGGAACGGGCAGGCCAGCAGCGCCTCGATCACGCGCGAGATGACGCCGTCCCAGATTTTCTGGAAGTAACCCGCCACCAGCCCCAGCGGTACGCCGATAACCACGGCAATCACCACAGACATACAGCCCGCCATCAGCGAGGTGCGCGCCCCCCAGATAATGCGGGATAGGATGTCTCGCCCCAGCTCGTCGGTGCCGAACCAGTACATCGCCGACGGCGCTTTGCGCACCGCCAGGAAGTTGGCTTTGACCGGGTCGAACGGGGCGATCCACGGCGCCAGCAGCGCCACCAGCACAAAGAATCCCACCACTGCCGCGCCAATGACCGCGCTTTTATTGGCGAGGAATTTTTTCAATACCCGGTTTTGCGCCCGCGGCAGTGCGGGCACAACGGTTTGTGTCGTCATTTCCGCCATCGTTAGCCTCGCATTTTCGGGTTGATAAGGACGTAAAGCACGTCGGCCAGCAGGTTGAGCATCAGGAAGCCGATGGCGACGATCAGCACCACGCCCTGCACCACCGCGTAATCACGGTTAAATACCGAATCGACGATCATCTTGCCGAAGCCCGGAATGGTGAACACCTGCTCGGTCAGCACCGCGCCGCCCAGCAGTTCGCCAAACAGCAGAGTGGTGAGGGTAATCACCGGCACCAGCGCGTTGCGAAAGGCGTGCTTTAAGATCACCGCCTTCGGCAGCAGCCCTTTCGCCCGCGCGGTGCGGATGTAGTCCGCCTTCAGTACCGCAATCATCGAGGCGCGGGTGTGGCGCATCAGCGTTGCCGCCAGGCCCGTTCCGAGCACGGACGCGGGCAGCAGCAGCGTGCGCAGGTTCTGGAGCGGATCTTCACTGAACGGCACGTAGCCGGACGCAGGGAGCCACTGCAGGTTTACCGAAAAGACCAGAATCAACAGGATCCCCAGCCAGAAGTGCGGGATCGAGATCCCCGAGATCGCCACGAAGTTCGCCCCGTGATCGACCCAGCTGTTTTTGTTCACCGCCGCGAGGATCCCCATGCTGATGCCAAACACCAGCGCGATAATCATCGCCAGCAGCGACAGCTCAAGCGTCACCGGTAGCTTGCTGGCAATCAGCTGCGTCACCGGCTCGTGCGTGCGTAAGGAGACGCCCAGATCGCCCTGCAGCGCCCGCGTCAGCCAGTGGAAATACTGCACCGGGATCGGGGCATCGAGGTTCAGCTCCGCACGCAGCTGAGCGATGACTGCCGGGTCGCGCTCCTCGCCTGCCATGGCGATCAGCGGGTCGCCGGGCAGCAGCTTTTGCAGCCCAAACACCATCATGCTCACCAGCAACAGCGTCGGGACGGCCAGCAGCAGACGTTTGCAAATCAGTTCCAGCATGGGCTCTCCTCAGGACACTTATTTCGCAAGCGTCAAACCGGCCAGACGCACGATGCCGTCCGGGTACGGCTTAAAGCCCTGCACGCTTTTGTTCAGGCCAAAAATACGCGGCTCGAAGTAGAGGTAGGCAATCGGCATGTCGGTTTGCAGCTGCTTCACCACCTTGTCGTACAGCGGCTGGCGCGCGGCCTGGTCGGTACTCTGGCGCGCCTGGGTCAGCCACTCATCGACCTGCGCATTGCTGTAGCGGCCGTCATTCAGGGTGCCTTTGCTGTTGATAAAGCCGTAGATGCTGCCGTCCGGATCCGGGCGCCCCGACCAGCCGGAGAAGCTCAGCTGATAGTCCCCGCTCTGCTGGCGGTCCAGCAGCGTGGCGAATTCGGTCATCTGCAGGTTCAGGTTAAAGCCCGCCTCGGCGAGCATCGCCTGCAGCACCTGCCCCACCTGCTGCGAGGTTGGGTTGTTAGGCACCAGCAGGTTGACGGTCAGCGGCGCGGTGACGCCTGCCGCTTTGAGCAGGGCTTTGGCTTTATCGACATCACGCGGCGGGACCGGCAGGTTGACGTGATACGGACTCACCGTGGAAAACGCCTGGTTGGCTGGCGTATACAACCCTTCAAAGACCACCTGGTTTAGCGCATCGCGGTCGATGGCCTGAGAAAACGCCTCGCGTACTCGAGCGTCCTTGAACGGATCGTTGGCGGGCACCTTGCCGTTATTGATGTTGAAAGTGATGCCCTGATAGCCCAGACCGGTCACCTTCGCCAGCGCCAGCTTGCTGTCGGCTTCGACGGTTTTAACATCGCTGGCGGCAATCCCTTCGGTCAGATCAAGATCGCCCGCGCGCAGGTTCGCGAGGCGCACGGAGGCATCCGGGATCGGCAGATAGATAATTTTGTCGAAGTGGTAGGCGTCTTTGTTCCAGTAGTTTTCGAAGCGGGTCAGCACGATGCGGTCCTGGGACACGCGGCTGTCGAATTTATACGGGCCGGAACAGACCGGATGGGCGGCAAAGTCAGGCTTTTTTGCCGCTTCAGGGGCCATCATCGCGCCCGCGCGGTCGGTGAGCTGCATCAGCAGTGCCGCATCGGGCGTCTTCAGGTGCAGGGCAATCTGCATCGGACCGGTGACCTCGACCGATTCAACGGAGGAGATCTCGCTTTTACGCAGGGAGCCTTTTAAGGTCAGGGCGCGGTCGAGGTTGTATTTTGCCGCGGCGGCATCGAATTTCTCACCGTCGTGGAAGGTCACGCCTTCGCGCAGGTTGAGCGTCAGGGTTTTACCGTCGTCACTCCACGCCCAGTCTTTGGCCAGACCGGGGACGACCTTCAGGTTTTCATCCACATCCACCAGCCTGTCGCACAGGGAGGCAAAGACGAAGCGGCCATAGTAGGTGCGCGCCAGATGCGGGTCGAGCATGTCCGGGTCAGCCCCCAGGCCAATACGCAGCACGCTTTCAGAATGGGCGGGCAGCGCCGCGCCAAGCAACATAACACTTCCCAGTACGGTCAAAAGAGAATTACGCATTGTCATTATCATGAGTTCCTTGAAGGAAGGGACGAGTGGGTGGCCGCGTGTTCAAACAGCGCGCGGCGGCGCAGAAAAGCAGCGGATGGCGGTGCGATCTGGATAACGCTGCGATCGCGGTTGATCTCCTGCCAGCGATGACAGGCAACCTGACGCCCGCCGTCGAGCACCTGATTAATCGGCTTGACCTGACGGCATTCGTCAGTGACGTACGGGCAGCGGGTGTGGAAACGGCAGCCGGACGGCGGACTGGCCGGGTTCGGTAAGTCCCCCTGCAGCAGCGGCGCGTCGCGTTCAGCGCCCGGCTGCATCTGCGGCGCCGAGGCGATCAGCGCCTGGGTATAGGGGTGCAGCGGTGCGTCAAAGATCTCATCGACGCTGGCAAGCTCGACGATTTGCCCGAGGTACATGACCGCCACGCGGTCGCTCATATGGCGAATAACAGCCAGACCGTGGGCGACAATCACCATCGTCAGCCCCAGCTGGTGCTTCAGGCTTTCCAGTAAATTGACCACCTGCGCCTGCACCGACACATCCAGCGCGGATACCGGCTCATCGCCCAGCAGCAGCTTTGGTCCTGAGGCCAGCGCGCGCGCAATGCCGATACGCTGGCGCTGCCCGCCGGAAAACTCGTGCGGGTAGCGCCCGGCCCAGGCGGCGGGCAGGCCCACGGTCTTAAGCAGTTCGGCAACGCGGTACTGCCGGTCCCCTTTCTTCATGTTCTGGTGCAGCCACAGCGGCTCACCGACGATCTGCTCCACCGTCATGCGCGGGTTCAGGGAGGCGAAGGGATCCTGAAAGATGATCTGCAGCTCGCGGCGGAGCTGATTGAGGCGCGCGCCCGAGGCGTGGGTGATCTCTTCCCCCTGATAAAACACGCGCCCTTCGCTGGCGGCCAGCAGGCGCAGCAGCAGGCGACCAAGCGTGGATTTTCCGGAACCGGACTCGCCGACAATCGCCAGCGTTTCGCCCGGCATGACGGCAAGCGACACGCGATCGACCGCCGTCACAAACCGGGCGGGGGTAAAGAGTTTTTTCGGGCCGGGGAAAAGCTTGCTGAGATCCCGAGCTTCCAGAATGGGCGTGGTCATGCGGTCTCTCCCAGGGCGATGTGGTGTTCGAGCGGCACGCGGAAGCAGGCAACCCGATGGCCCGCGCCGAGCGTGGTGAGCGGCGGTTTTTCATCATGGCAGCGCGACTGCGCAAACGGGCAGCGCGTTGCGAAACGGCAGCCTTGCGGCATGGATTCCGGCAGCGGGACCGATCCGGGAATAGTGGAAAGCGGGCCCTTGCGTGCGCTAAGGGAGGGGATCGAGCCCATCAGGCCGATGGTGTACGGGTGCTGCGGGTCGGCAAATATCGCCTCGACGCTCCCCTGCTCTACCACCTGTCCGGCATACATCACCGCCACCTGCTGCGCCACTTCGGCCACCACGCCTAAATCGTGGGTGATCATCAGCACCGCCGTGCCGGTTTCCTCTTTCAAGGTGTTGAGCAAGGCGAGGATTTGCGCCTGGATGGTGACGTCGAGCGCGGTGGTCGGCTCGTCGGCAATCAATAATTTAGGATGATTGATCAGCGCCATGGCAATCATCACGCGCTGGCGCATGCCGCCGGAAAGCTGGTGGGGATAGGCTTTCAATCGCATCTCTGCTGCCGGAATCTGCACTTTCTCGAGGATCTGCAGCGCGAGCTTCATCGCCTCTGCGCGCGAGACGTCCTGATGACGCATAACCGCCTCGCTCAGCTGATCGCCCAGCGTGAACGCCGGATTGAGCGAGGTCATCGGCTCCTGGAAAATCATCGCCAGCTCGCTACCGCGCAGATCGGCATATTCCCGCGGCGAGAGCTTGCGCAGATCGTGGCGACGAAACTGCATCTCCCCGCTGACGATCCGTGCGCTGGCGGGCAGTAACCCCATCAGCGCCAGGGAGGTGATACTTTTCCCACAGCCGGATTCTCCCACCAGCGCCAGCGTTTCGCCCGCCCTGACGGTCAACGAGATACCGTCAAGCACGCTTACCGGCGAGCCCGCGAACGTAACGTTGAGGTTTTTTACTTGCAATACGGGCGTGGCGTCCTTAAAGGGGATTGTCGTCATGGCGTGAAGTCGTCCTCGAGGTGGATCGCCTGAATCAGGGCGGTTTGGAGGCTGAGCAGGTGTTCGCGCATCGCGGTCGCGGCCTCGTTAGGCTGGCGATGGATAATGGCAGCCATGATCTTGTGATGGTGGTCGTTATAGCTATCGACACGCTCGGGGGTGCGTGCCAGCTCGCGCAGATGCTGCCAGCCCGGTTCACGCCGCACGGCATCAATGGCATCAAACAGGCCGAGCATCAGGCGGTTGCCCGCCGCCTCGGCAATCGCGCGGTGAAAGGCGCTATCCCACAGTTCGTTGAGATCGCGGTCATCCGGGCTGACCTTGTCGATGCGTTCCAGCATGCGCTGCATGAGCGCGAGGTTTTCCCTGGTGGCACGCAGTGCCGCAAGCCGGGCTAAGCCGGGTTCGAGCTGCAGACGAGCTTCCATCACTTCCAGAAGGTTGGTTTGCTGAACCAATCCCTGAAGGGCCAGCGGTTCAACGGGTGCAGCCGGGCCGATAAAGGTCCCTTTGCCCTGCTTACGCCAGATGCGCCCCTCTTCTTCCAGCACGTCCAGCGCGCGACGCACTTCACGTCGTCCTACGCCGAGTGTGTCCGACAGCTCACGTTCCGTGGGCAGCGGAGTGCCTGGTGTTGACTCGTGCTGGTTGATTAGCCCGCGCAGCTGTTCAAGCGCGGTGCTGGAATTGGTCAGAAACCGTGACGGTTTTTCCATATTGGTTCGCTCGCTTTCATCATTGCTTTATTTTTATTAACGATAAGTTATTGATATGGAATGACGCTTATCGTGCTAATGATTAAGCAATAACCAAACCAATCTTCAATTGGTTCAGTAATTTTTTGCATAGCGGGTTATAAGCAGATGATTCTGTATGAATTCTTTTTTACAGAGAGACACAATCTGACTCGTGCCTGAATAGCTGGCGGTGGAAAAACGCACAATAACAGTGCAAAGAATGCACTAATGATGTGCAATTGTTAATTAATTGCACTATTGATATTAACTTTTTGTTAACTACAAGTTAGAAGAGAGGGAATGGAATCACAGCTGGCTGAAACGACGAAGGCCTGAATCATTTCTGATTCAGGCCTTCTGAATAGTGGCGGAACGGACGGGACTCGAACCCGCGACCCCCTGCGTGACAGGCAGGTATTCTAACCGACTGAACTACCGCTCCACTGTTCCCGTTTGGGGAACGAGGCGCATATTACGGTGCGCCTCCGATCTCGTCAACGCTTTTTCTCGCGTTTTGAATCGTTTGCTGCAAAAATCGCCCAAACGATGTTTTTACAGGCATTCCGGCGTTTTTTCAGGCACGCCAGAGACAGCTGCCGCCCTTCTTTTGCACCAGATCAAGACGGGATTCGTGATCAAGCAGCTCTTCATCACTGGCTAAAACAACCCGCAGCCGGCTTACCTGACGGACGACACGCTGAATACCCGCTTCGCCCTGCGTTTGCTGCGACTCATTTTCCATACTGAACTTCATAGACGTCTGCCCACCGGTCATCGTCAGATAGACATCGGCGAGGATCTGGGCATCGAGCAACGCCCCGTGGAGCGTTCGTTTGGTATTATCTATCTCATAGCGCGAACACAGTGCATCCAGGCTGTTACGCTTGCCGGGGAACATTTTCCTCGCCAGCGCCAGACTGTCTGTCACCTTACAGAAGGTATTCGTCTTCGGGATATCACGATTAAGCTTGCTGAATTCATAATCCATAAAGCCGATATCGAACGAGGCGTTATGGATAACAAGCTCAGCGCCCCTGATGTATTCCAGGAATTCGTCAGCCACGTCCGCAAAAGTCGGCTTATCCAGCAAGAACTCATCGGCAATACCGTGAACGCCGAACGCTTCGGGATCCACCAGCCGATCGGGCTTGAGGTAGACGTGGAAGTTGTTCCCCGTAAGACGACGGTTCACCACTTCAACGGCGCCGATCTCAATGATCTTATGCCCTTCGTAGTGCGCGCCGATCTGGTTCATACCGGTGGTTTCGGTATCGAGGACGATCTGGCGAGTAATTGCAGTGCTCATAGCGGTCATTTATGTCAGACTTATCGTTTAACTGAACGTTTCAAATACAGGAAGTCTACCAGAGATGCGTAAACAGGTAGAAATTTTCACCGATGGATCTTGTCTCGGCAACCCGGGTCCCGGCGGCTACGGCGCGATTATGCGTTATCGCCAGCATGAAAAAACTTTTAGCGAAGGCTATTTTCTGACCACCAACAACAGGATGGAGCTCATGGCGGCCATTGTGGCGCTGGAGGCGTTAAAAGAACATTGTGACGTGGTGTTAAGTACCGACAGCCAGTACGTTCGTCAGGGAATTACCCAGTGGATCCATAACTGGAAAAAACGCGGCTGGAAGACTGCCGATAAGAAACCGGTCAAGAATGTCGATCTCTGGAAACGGCTTGATGCCGCCCTGGGCCAGCACCAGATCAAGTGGGAGTGGGTTAAAGGGCACGCCGGTCATCCGGAAAACGAACGCTGTGACGAACTGGCGCGTGCGGCAGCCGCTAACCCTGCGCATGAGGACGCGGGCTATCAGCCTGAATCCTGATCAGGGCTTTCTGTACTGCCGCGTGGCGCCAACGGTCTGGCGGATCGGTGTTTTCGATTTGCTCTGCTTCATGGGATTAAGCGTAAGGGGAATGGTTCGCTTACGCGCGACGATAAACTGCATGCAGCCTAAGGCAGGCAAATGCGTGCTCAACAAGACGCCCCCCTGCCGTGCCCAGGGCAGCACCTGAAAGCCGCCGTAGCAGAGCACTTCGAAGTTAAGCAGTGACAGCCAGTCGAGCTGGCGCATCATGGTGAACATCCGGCTGTTGTAAGGCGGCGTCCGGCGCAGCACCGGCACCAGCTTTCGCAGGCCCATCAGGCTCAGCGGGTTGAATCCGCTCAGCACCAGCCAGCCGTCATCAATCAGCACGCGATCGGCTTCGCGAAGCAGACGGTGCGGATCGCTGCACCAGGGTAACGTATGTGCGAGCAAACACGCATCAACGGATTTTTCCGCAAACGGCAGATGTAACGGGTCTGCTTTCACCTGAACCGGCGATCCGCCGAGAGAGACGTTCACCTGATGCGAGATAGCGCAGCTTTCGGTATTGATTTCCGCGCTGAGATTGCCAATCTTAAGCAGGTGAAAGCCATACATTTTCGCGAGCCAGGGCTTCAGCTGTTGCTCTAACGCCTCGCGATAGTATTCACCCCAGGGCAGTTCCGCCCAACGTTCCGGTGCTGCGACAGTCTGAGGTATCCTTGCCGGTTTCATCAACACACCCGCCACGCTATAAGAGGTAATGTATGAATCTTATCAGTATTTCTGCTTTTGAGGACAATTACATCTGGGTTTTGGTTGACGATGAACGTCGATGCGTCATTGTCGATCCCGGAGAATCCGCCCCCGTACTGCGCGCAATAGAAGAGAACGGCTGGCAGCCGGAAGCCATTCTGTTGACGCATCACCATAACGATCATACGGGCGGTGTACCTGAACTGCGTACCCATTTTCCGCATGTTGTGGTTTACGGACCGTCAGAGGCACAAGATAAGGGTGTCACGCAAGTAGTCGAAGAAGGCGAAAAAATCCTCATACGCGAGTGGGAGTTTTCCGTATTTGCCACACCGGGTCACACTTTGGGACATCTGTGTTTCTACAGTAAGCCTTATCTTTTTTGCGGTGACACGCTGTTCTCAGGGGGCTGCGGAAGGCTGTTTGAAGGCACACCAGCGCAAATGTATCAGTCTTTACAGAAGATTAACGCATTACCCGATGACACCGTTATTTGTTGCGCACATGAGTATACATTAGGAAATATGAAGTTTGCCGTCAGCCTGTTGCCTGAGGATCGTGCGATTCAGGATTATTATCACAAAGTGAAGGAGTTACGTGCAAAAAACCAAAACACACTCCCCGTAATTCTGAAAAACGAGCGCCAAATTAATTTATTTTTGCGAACAGATGATATTGATTTAATTAGCAAAATTAACCAAGAAACAAATTTGCAACAACCAGAACTGCGATTTGCATGGTTAAGGTCAAAGAAAGATAACTTCAGATAATTGCTGGTTGCCTTTTCAAAAATTCGCCGTTATCATCGCTCGTCTTTTAAGCAACTATTGACACACACATGAAGGCAAAAGCGATATTACTCGCCTCTGTCCTGCTTGTAGGTTGCCAGTCGCAGAACGGCAGCAACGTACAACAGCACGCACAGAGCCTTTCTGCAGCTGGTCAAGGGGAAGCAGGGAAGTTTACAAGTTCGGCGCGCTGGATGGACGATGGGACATCTTTCGCGCAGGAGCAAGACTTGTGGACCTCTATTGGCGACGAGCTAAAGATGGGAATTCCGGAAAACAGCCGGATTCGCGAACAGAAACAGAAGTATTTAAGTAATAAGAGCTATCTCCACGATGTAACGTTACGGGCAGAGCCGTATATGTACTGGATAGCCGGGCAAGTTAAGAAACGTAACATGCCTATGGAGCTGGTACTCCTACCCATAGTGGAGAGCGCTTTTGACCCACACGCGACGTCTGGCGCCAATGCCGCAGGCATTTGGCAGATCATTCCGAGCACCGGGCGAAACTATGGTCTGAAACAGACCCGCAACTATGATGCGCGTCGCGATGTTGTCGCTTCAACGACAGCCGCTCTCGACATGATGCAACGTCTGAACAAGATGTTTGACGGCGACTGGCTGTTAACGGTCGCAGCGTACAATAGCGGCGAAGGTCGTGTACTGAAGGCAATGAAAGCGAATAAAGCACGGGGTAAATCCACCGATTTTTGGTCGCTCTCACTGCCACAGGAAACAAAGATTTACGTACCGAAAATGCTGGCTTTGAGCGATATTCTCAAGAACAGCAAGCGTTACGGTGTACAACTGCCAACACCAGACGAAAGTCGTGCACTGGCGCGCGTTCGCCTCAGCAATCCGGTTGATATTCAACAGGTTGCTGATATGACGGGTATGTCGGTAAGTAAATTGAAAACCTTTAATGCTGGCGTTAAAGGCTCAACGCTGGGGGCGAGTGGCCCGCAGTATGTAATGGTTCCGCAGAAACATGCTGAGCAGTTACGTGAGTCTTTAGCTTCGGGTGAAATCGCCGCCGTTCAGTCAACGCTGATCGCGGATGCATCATCAGTTAACAGCCGCAGTTATAAGGTTCGTTCAGGTGATACGCTTTCGGGCATTGCGTCACGTCTTGGCGTGAATGCGAAAGATCTGCAGCAGTGGAATAACCTGCGCAGTTCAGGCCTGAAAGTGGGTCAAACTCTGACGGTGGGTGCAGGTAGCAGCGCACAGCGTCTCGCCAGCAACAGCGATAGCATAACCTATCGCGTGCGCAAGGGTGATTCGCTGTCCAGTATCGCAAAACGTCACGGCGTGAACATCAAAGATGTGATGCGCTGGAACAACGATACTGACAATCTGAAACCGGGCGACCAGCTAACGCTGTTTGTGAAGAACAGCGCGACGCCAGACTCCTGATAACACGACCGAAAGATAAAAAGGCACCGATTCCCCTCGGTGCCTTTTTTGTTTATCCCGCCTTTTGCGCTTCAGCCATGATGGTATCGCTGGTAAATGAACCATCGTCCTGCAGTTCAAAGTACGCCTTCACCTCTGCCGACGCACTCTCCTGATACAGCCTGATAGCCTGGCTTAATGCTTCCGAGGTGCGCATACGCGCTATCCACGAGCTAAATTCCAGCGGTAAACGGTCTGTGATTAACGAACGCGCTATCAGCCCCGCTTCCGTGATCAGCGATAACCACTCTCCGCTGGCGTAGTTTTGCACATGGGAGGTGTCGCGCAGCGCTTCCACCGTCTGCAGCCAGATATTACGTACCGGATGCCCAGGCGACATGACATCCATAATAATGAAGATGCCACCCGGCTTCAGAACGCGTTTGACTTCGCGTAATGCCTGGCCAACATCATGCCAGTGGTGCGCGGAATAACGGCTGATCACCACCTCAAACGAGGCATCATCAAAAGGTAAGGATTCGGCATAGCCCTGGCGCGTATCGATGTTGCCCAGTCCCTTCGCTTTCGCCGCTTCAGCAACCACCTCCAGCATCTGGCTGGATAAGTCATATGCGGTTACGTGCGCCACCTGCTGCGCAGCCGTGAAGCTGGCATGCCCTGCCCCGCAGCCTAAATCCAGCACGTGCGCCTGCGGGAATGCCGACAGACGTTCACCGAGACGCACCAGATCGCGACCTGAAGCGTGCACGGCGCTGCTCAGATAGGCATTTGCCTGAGAACCAAACTGTTTTTCTACGTTGTCATGATGGGAGTGTGTTGTTGTCATCGCACTGTCCTTTGTGGGTTAAAAATAGAAGGGCAGCACCCGCGCAGGTCTGCCCCACGGCAGACCTGACACACCATTATTTATCAGGTTTGCCGGGACTGAATTCGACTAGTAGAGGGTTATGATCGGAGGCGCGCGTCACCAGCACAGAGGCGTCGTGCACGCTTAAACCACGATAGAAGACAAAATCGAGAGGACGACCAAAGGCTTTTTTGCGCTGGTCATCGCTAAAACGGACTTCACGCAGCGACATTTCGCGCGCAAAGCGGTACAGCGCATTCATGCGCGGGCGACTCCAGGCATTGAAATCACCGGCCATAATGATCGGCCCACTGTGATGCGCAATCTGATCGCCGATCGGAAGTAACTGCTTACTATATACATCCACGCCCAGGCTGAAGTTTACCGCGTGGATATTCACGACCATCAGCATACGGGTATCCGGCAGTGGATAGACCGTCACTAGTGCCGATTTCGCCAGACGCAGGATAGGCTCGCGTTCGCGCAGTGGACAACAATAGACCGGATGTGCTGCTGAAAGCGTCATCACCCCCGAGGGGTGCTGAGGCAGAACAAAGGCCGGTACCTGGTCGGCGGCAAGATAGTGAGTGGTGGCAAACCGGACCAGCTCAGGGGTGGTTTGCGCCTCCTGGAGCAGAACCAGATGGGCATCTTTGCCAAAATTCTTGAGTACCGATAACCACTCCGCACGCTGCTGCTTAAAGATATTCCACACCAGTACGCGGATTTTTTCATCGCTGCTTAACGGTGTGCCGGCGGGTAATGCCTGACTGATGCTCGCAAACGACCCCGGAGGCAAGATCCTCTCCGCGGGCATTCCGGCAACATAACGCATGGCATAGGTATTTTTTCGCACTTTTGGAAACAGCCTCTGTAACATGAACCAGTCCGGAAAACGGACTGGTTCTAATGTTATAGGGACTTTAGGTCACACTTTCAACGCAATTTCTGAGAAACCGCTTTCCAGTTTTGTAAGCCAGCGCTTACTGATGTTACCCCAGCGCAATGCGGGCTGGCTTATCCAGACGTCCGCTCAGGCCAATCAGCAGGAAGGCGATCAGGACAATCACCGCGCCAATCCACGGGGTCTGGGTCAATCCGAAGTGCTCGACGGTTTGTCCGCCAATAATTGAACCCAGCGCAATACCAATATTAAATGCGGCAATGTTCAGCCCCGATGCCACGTCCACCGCATTTGGCGTATAAAGCTCAGCTTTCTGTACAACGTAGACCTGAAGCCCTGGCACATTACCAAAAGCGAAGATCCCCATGACCAGTACCGTGACCAGCGCGGCGTACTGTATCGAGGCGGTGAACTGGAAAATCATCAGCAGAACAACCAGCGCGGCGAAGATGAATTTCAGCGCCGGCACCGCACCATGCTTATCCGCAAGCTTGCCGCCCCAGATATTGCCAATCGCAACGGAAATACCGTACCCCAGCAAGATCCAGCTCACGGCGTTGGGAGAGAAGCCCGCCAGGTCCTGCATCATCGGTGCCAGGAAGGTAAAAGCAGTGAATACGCCACCATAGCCCAGCGCCGTAACCGCGTAGATGATCAGCAAACGCGGATGCGTAAGTACCTTCAGCTGATCGCTCAAGCTAGCGCTGGCCCGGCCTGGAATATTCGACGGCACCAGCAGCAGGCTGGTCACCAGGGCAATGACGCCCAGTAGGGAGACGGCCAGGAACGTTTCACGCCAGCCGAAGTGTTGTCCGATAAACGTGCCCAACGGTACGCCCGTAACGAGTGCAACGGTCAACCCACCGAACATGATCGCAATGGCGGATGCCGCTTTCTCTTTGGGTACCAGGCTGGTTGCAATAGTAGAACCAATCGAGAAGAACACCCCGTGAGCAAGGCCGGTCAACAGCCGAGCGATGACCAGCGTGGTGTAGTCCGGCGCCTGCCAGGCCACCACGTTGCCGGCAGTGAACAGCACCATCAGTGCAACTAACAGCTGCTTACGTGGGAAACGTCCTGTCAGGGCCGTCAGGACTGGCGCACCGACGGCAACGCCCAGGGCGTAGATAGACACCAGCAATCCGGCGGAGGGCAGCGAGATCGCAAGCTGGTTAGCAATGGTGGGAACCAGTCCCACGATAACAAATTCGGTCGTGCCAATTGCGAAGGCACTGATCGTCAGGGCAAGTAGCGCCAGTGGCATAAAATACTCCGTATCATCAGGATTAAGATGACAGGCAGTATGCGTCAGTGCTTAAATAACAAAAATGGTCAAAATCTCAATAGAATTTTGCGGGTGGTGCAACAATGAAAGCAACGTCAGAAGAGCTGACAATCTTTGTCGCCGTGGTTGAAAGCGGCAGCTTTAGCCGCGCGGCCGAACAGCTGGGACAGGCTAACTCAGCCATCAGCCGCTCGGTAAAAAAGCTGGAGATGAAGCTTGGGGTGAGTCTGCTCAACCGAACGACGCGGCAGCTGAGCCTGACGGAGGAAGGTGAGCGTTATTTTCGCCGCGTGCAGTCGGTACTGCAGGAGATGGCCGCAGCAGAGACCGAG
Organism: Enterobacter sp. SST3; assembly: GCF_000286655.1. Lineage (NCBI taxonomy): Bacteria > Pseudomonadati > Pseudomonadota > Gammaproteobacteria > Enterobacterales > Enterobacteriaceae > Enterobacter > Enterobacter sp. SST3. Next base: position 33,268 of record NZ_ALNS01000010.1, read on the forward strand.
ATTATGGAGACCCGCAGCACGCCGCGTGGGTTACTGCGCATTGATGCAGCCACGCCGGTTGTGCTGCACTTTCTGATGCCGCTAATCAAACCTTTCCGTGAACGCTATCCGGAGATGACGCTCTCTCTGGTCTCGTCCGAGACGTTTATTAACCTCATCGAGCGAAAGGTAGATGTGGCGATCCGGGCGGGAACCCTGACGGATTCCAGCCTGCGGGCCCGCCCGCTGTTTGCCAGCTACCGTAAAATTATCGCGTCGCCACAGTATATTGCTGAACATGGCAAACCGGAGACGGTTGAGGAGTTGAAAAAGCATTTGTGCCTGGGCTTTACGGAACCCGTTTCGCTAAATACCTGGCCCGTCGCCTGCCCTGACGGTCAGTTGCATGAGATCACCTGCGGGTTGTCGTCCAACAGCGGGGAGACGCTGAAGCAATTGTGTCTTGAAGGCAACGGTATCGCCTGTTTGTCTGACTATATGATTGATAAGGAGATTGCGCGGGGTGAACTGGTGGAATTGATGGCCGATAAACGCCTGCCAGTCGAAATGCCTTTTAGCGCGGTGTATTACAGCGACAGAGCGGTGAGTACGCGCATTCGTGCCTTTATCGATTTTCTGAGTGAACATATAAAAACAGCTCCCGGAGGAGCTGTGTGAGGGTTCAGGTTACAGAGGGTGGGTCAAACTTAATCCCAGTTTGGTGCTAAGCCTTCCGGGCTGACCAGGCGATCGTTGCACTCCAGGGCTGCGATCGCTTTTTTATCGTCAGCATCCAGATGAAGATCCGTTGCTAACAGGTTGCTCGCCAGGTTTTCACGCTTAGTGGATGATGGGATCACGGCATAACCTTCACCCATTGCCCAAGCCAGTATTACCTGCGCAGCCGTCGCATTATGCTTCTCGGCGATACGGATAATCACCTCATCTTTCAGCGCCTTACCGTAGGCCAGCGTCATGTATGAGGTGATGTGGATCCCATGCTGTTTTGCCCAGTCCACCACTTTGCGGTTTTGCAGATATGGAGAGAGCTCAATCTGGTTGGTCGCAATATTTTCTGCGCCAACAGCAGCAATGGCCTTTTCCATCAGCGGAATCGTGAAGTTGGAGATCCCAATTTCGCGGGTTAAGCCCTGCTTTTTCGCTTCCAGCAGCGCCTGCATGAATTCTTCCACGGAGACGGCATCGTTCGGTGATGGCCAGTGGACCAGCGTCAGATCCACGTAGTCAGTACGCAGTTTTTTCAGGCTTTCTTTCAGGCTTGGGATCAGCTTGTCTTTGCTGAGATTCTCAATCCAGATTTTCGTGGTAATAAACAGCTCATTACGCGGCACACCGCTCTCTTCGAGGGCTTGGCCAACGGCAGCTTCGTTTTCATAGATCTGCGCCGTATCAACAGCACGATAGCCCAGTTCGAGTGCGGTTTTAACTGATGCGATAACAACGTCGTCTTTCAGGCGGAAAGTGCCCAGACCAAATGCAGGGAGAGTCATACTATTCCTCAATCATTATGTTCGTAAACTGAGGACGATTATCGCTGGCGGTGTTATAGAGAAAAAGATCGCAAAATGCAGAGGATTTTTGCTGATTTCGCAATAATTAAACGTCAGATAAGAAAAAAGCCCTGAGCGTTAGCTCAGGGCTTTTAATAAGTGGCGGAACGGA
>NZ_ALNS01000011.1:0-219246 GCF_000286655.1 Enterobacter sp. SST3
GGATTGGCATCGCTGCCGTTCCCGCCATGTCAATGCCGACCTCTGAGCACACGCTGTTGACGCATCTGCCGCTGGTGGCGCCGGAAGTGAAACGCACCGTTGGGCTTATCCGGCGCCGGGGGCGCATCCAGTCTTACATTGCGGCTGAACTGGAAAAGCAGATCACCGAGCAGTATCGCCGGACGTAACGGGGATCATCCCCGTCTTCTCGATGACGGCGCGTGAGGGCGGTGAGGCGAGATAGGTCAACAGCGCTTTCCCCTCGTCAGGGTGTTCAGCGTGACGAGTGACCGCACCCGCGAAGCGCGTGATGTATTGCACATTGTCAGGGATTTTCCCGACAAAGGTGACGCCCTGAACCGGCAGAAGCTCGCTAACCTGCTGGAAACCGACGGCGTATTTTCCTTTAGCCACTTCTGAGGCGACCGGAATGCGCTCGACCATTGTCGCTTTATCGGCGACCTCCTTTTCAATGCCCAGCTTTTTGAACAGCCCCTGGCTGACGTACCTGCCGCTGGCGCTGTCAGAGTAGGCGATGGAGCTGGCCTGCAGCAGCGTTTCACGCAGTTTCGCGTCGCTGCTGATGTCCGGTATATCCGCTCCTTTTTTTACCACCATGCCGACGGGAGAGTCCGCAAGTTCCGTTCGCGAACCCGGCCGGGTCTGGCTGGCCTTTTCGAGCTTCTCCAGCGCATCGCCCACCATAATCACCACGTCGGCCTTCTCGCCGCGCGCGAGCCGGTTTGGGATCGCCTGCGGCGTATTGCCCATTGAGGGGCCGGGGATGACCACAAGTTTATCCCCGGTCTGGCGTTCATATTCCGGGGCCAGCTTTTCAAGGGCGGCTTTGAAGCCGCCGGAAATCATGACCTTCACGTCCTGGGCAAAGGCATTGACGCTCAGTAACATCAGCACCAGCGCGCTGGCGGTATAGCGAGACGTGCGTTTCATGCGGCCCCCTGTGACTTGACGGTATTTTGCAGCGACATCGCGCGACGGCGGTAGAGGTAGAGCGTTGCCAGCAGGGCACATACCGCAGCGAAGCTCATCCAGTAGCCCGGCGAGGCTTTGTCACCGGTGTATTCAATCAGCGCGGTGGACATCACCGGGGTAAAGCCACCGAACACCGCCGTTGCCAGGCTGTAAGCCAGAGAGAACCCTGCTACGCGGACTTCAGCAGGCATAATTTCCGTCAGCGCCGGGATCATCGCGCCGTTATAGAGGCCGTAGAGGAAGGAGAGCCACAGCAGCACGCTCAGCATCATCGAGAAGCTGGGCGCGTTCGCCAGCAGCGTCAGGGCCGGGTAGCTGGTCGCCAGCGCCAGCAGGGTCATGGCAATCAGCACCGGCTTGCGGCCAAAACGGTCCGACAGGGCACCGCCCACCGGCAGCCAGATGAAGTTAGAGATCGCCACCAGCAGCGTGACCAGCAGGCTGTCTGACGCGCTCAGCATCAGCACCTTTTTACCAAAGGTGGGCGCATAAACGGTGATCAGATAAAAGGCCGTGGTGGTCATCGCCACCATCAGCATGCCCGCGACCACCACCTGCCAGTTCGCGAGCAGCGTTTTAAAGACCTGGCGCATCTCCAGATGATGGCGGCGCGCGCTGAACTCTTCCGTCTCCTCCAGCTTGCGGCGCAGGAAAAAGATAAACGGCACGATTAAACAGCCGAACAGGAACGGGATGCGCCAGCCCCATTCGCGAATGGCGCTCTCTTCCAGCACCGCGTTCAGCGCAAAGCCCATTGCGGCGGCGACCATAATGGCGACCTGCTGGCTACCGGACTGCCAGCTGGTGTAAAACCCCTTGCGGCCCGGCGTGGCGATTTCCGCGAGATAGACCGACACGCCCCCAAGCTCCGCGCCGGCGGAAAAGCCCTGCAGCAGACGGCCCGTCAGCACCAGCAGCGGCGCCCAGAGACCAATACTTTGATAAGACGGGATCAGCACGATCAGGAAGGTGCCTGCCGCCATAATGGAAAGCGTCACTATTAGCCCTTTGCGGCGGCCAACCTTGTCAATATAAGCCCCCAGCACAATGGCGCCGATTGGACGCATCAAAAAGCCCGCGCCGAAGACGGCAAAGGTCATCATCAGCGACGCAAATTCACTGCTCGCCGGGAAGAACGTGTGGGCGATGTAGGTGGCATAGAAGCCGAACAGAAAGAAATCGAATTGCTCAAGAAAGTTGCCGGACGTGACGCGAAGTATCGCGCCCGCCTTCGACCGTACGGTTGCAGGTGAGGTTGAGGAAAACATGGTTATCTCCAGTTTATTGTTGACGTTTTACGCGTCTGTTTCTGAAAACTGGATCAGGATGAGGAATTAGATAAGCGCAAATGCCGCATCGACTGATGCATTTCTTGCATGAATATAATCCGGCGAATAAATACAATTAATGGCAACAATAACTTAACAAAATGTTGGCTTTTTATTCACCAATATTCTGTAAGTCTCTGATATTGCGATTTTGTGATGTGGCGCAGAGGCGCGTTTCAGAATGAGCCGGGTAACCGCGTCATTACCCGGCGGAGGCCATTTAGCGCAGCGCCCTGGCAATCGCGCTAAACATCAGAGAGGCTTCCAGCGGCTGGGCGCTGAAGGACGGTTCCGCCTGCGGCCAGGTAGACCACTGGACGATGACCAGATTTTCCTTCGGGTTCACCACGATCATCTGTCCGAAAATGCCCAGCGCCCAGAGCGAACCTTTCAGCGAATCCTGTGCCGTCGGCTCTACGCCCGCGGCGTTGGCGGGCACTTCATTGTTCCACCACTGGTAGCCGTACAGCCCCTCGGGATGGGCGTCTGAGACCGAGCCTTTGGCCTTCGTCCAGCCTGACGACTGCCGGATCCAGTTTTCCGGCAGGATGGTCTTACCGTTCGGTAACGTACCGTTGTTCAGGATAAATTGCCCGAAGCGTCCCCAGTCCTCCAGCGTGGCGTTAAAGCCGTGCGCGCCGACGTCGTGCTGGCCTTTGCTGTAGGCATGCCACACGCCGTCGCTCGCCATGCCGTAAGGCTGCCAGATGCTTTTCTCCAGATAGGCTGCGAGCGTCATGCCGGTGGCCCGCTCCAGCACGTCACCCAGCAGCCAGGCGCCGCCCGAAGAGTAAGACCAGTTCTCTCCGGCCGGGTGCGCCCTGCGCAGCCCCTTCACCAGCTTGCGCACGCAGTCATAGGTACCCGGCTTCGCCTCGCACTCGGTGAGCTGCGCGAAGTCGGATTTAGGGTTGGTGTAATCCTCGTTCCAGGCCACGCCGGAGGTATGGGTGATAAGCTGCTTAAGCGTCACGCCGTCCCACGCGGTGCCTTTCAGGTCGGGTTCATACCGCGTGATCCGATCGTCGAGCGAGTGAATTTTTCCCTCTTTGAGGGCCACGCCCACCAGCGCCGATACCACCGATTTCCCAACCGAGCGCGAGGTCCAGAGCGTCGAGTCGGTATTGCCCTCTCCAAGATACTTCCAGGCGATTTTGCCGTCCTTCAGCACCAGCATGCCGCTGACGTTCTGCCGCTGGAGGTAGTCCTTAAGGCCGAAGCGCCTGCCGTTGACCTGATAGTGTGCGTCCGTGAGCGGCTTGTCCGACATTTCCAGCGGCACAGCGTTACCGTGGCGGAAAACATCCCCGGTGTAGTTGCGGTAGTCATTGCGAAAGCCCACCACGCGATCGGCCTGACTCCAGGTGAGCATCTTATGGGTGTCAGGCAGCGTGGTGTCGAAGGGGGCAGGGCAGGCGCTGAGGTCGGTGCCTTTACAGGCCGCCACTGCCGCAGGGGAGATCAGGGTGCTGAAGACAAGGCCCGCCAGCAGGGCATGGTTTACTTTTCTGTTTTTCATATCCGTCTCTTACATGTTAAGAACGGCTTCAGTTTAAAAACCCCGGGGCTATAATAAAAAACGCGTAGTGGGGGAAAATCCCCCTAAAAAACAGAGGGAGCGTAGCGTGGCTGGACTGATTTACTCTTTTGCACAGCTCGAGGCATTTACCGCCGTGGCCGAGAATGGGAGCCTCAGTAAAGCCGCGGTGGCGCTGAAGAAGGACCGCACGACGCTTCGCGATCTGGTTGATTTTCTTGAGGATGGGTTAGGCTATGCGCTGTTTATTCGCGACGGCCGCACCCTGCGGCTCACGCCCGAAGGGGAACAGCTTCAGCGCCAGGCGCACCTCCTGATGCGGCAGGTAAAAGCCTTTGAGGCGTTTGCCAGAGAGGTGCCGCACGGTGCGACGCAGGACCTGACGCTGGTCTACGATCCTTTTACGCCCAGAGCCTTTCTTCACGGGGTGATTGCTGAAATGGCGGTGCGAAAAATCCGCCTCAGCCTTATCTGCGCCTCGCGGGATGAATCGGAACGGCTGCTGGCGAATAACGACGCGGATCTGGCCATCTGCCAGGCGCGCAACCGCAGCGTGGGCAACGACATGGAGTGGCGTGCCCTGGGGGCCATCGAGATGGATTTTTATGCCGCCAGCGGGCTGTTTGCGGACAGTGCTTCCCCTCTGTCGCTGCTCGATCTCTCCCTGGTACCTCAGCTCGTCATGCACCCCGCCTCGGACGAGCCGGTGGCGCGCCGCCTGCAGATTTCCGGGCATACCCTCTTTACCAATGAGCCGGAGATGCTGCGCGGTCTGCTGGAGCGCGGCTGCGGCTGGGGATTCTTACCGACGCATTTTCACGCCGGGCAGTGGCAAAACGTAAAAAGGCTGCACACCGAAGTGGGCAGCCAGGGGATTGGTCAGACGATGGTCACCATCTGGAAGCCGGGGAGCGACAAGCGCAGCACAATCGCTGAAACGCTGTCGCTCTTGCCGGACGTATGGAAGCACTCAGCGCTGTGAACAGCCTTTACACTGCTGGTTCTGGATCTGCTGGAAGAAATCGTTGCCTTTGTCATCCACCAGGATAAACGCCGGGAAGTTCTCGACCTCGATCTTCCAGATAGCTTCCATGCCTAGCTCAGGATACGCCACGCACTCCAGGCTCTTGATGCTGTTTTGCGCCAGCACCGCCGCCGGGCCGCCGATGCTGCCCAGGTAGAAACCGCCGTGCTTATGGCAGGCGTCCGTCACCTGCTGGCTGCGGTTGCCTTTGGCCAGCATGATCATGCTCGCACCGTGGGACTGCAGCAAGTCCACATACGAATCCATGCGCCCTGCGGTGGTTGGGCCGAGGGAGCCAGACGCGTAGCCTTCCGGCGTTTTGGCCGGGCCCGCGTAGTAAATCGGGTGATCTTTAACGTACTGCGGCAGCTCTTCACCGTTATCCAGCAGCTCTTTCAGCTTCGCGTGGGCGATGTCGCGCGCCACGATAATCGTCCCGTTCAGCGACAGGCGGGTAGAGACCGGATACTGAGACAGCTGCGCCAGGATCTCATTCATCGGCTTGTTCAGATCGATGCTGACCACGTCGCCTTCGCCCTGCTGGCGCAGTGACTCCGGAATGTACTGACCCGGGTTGTGCTCCAGCTTCTCGATCCAGATCCCGTCGCGGTTGATTTTCGCTTTGATGTTGCGGTCCGCGGAGCAGGAAACCCCCATGCCGATAGGGCAGGAGGCGCCGTGGCGCGGCAGGCGGATCACGCGGATGTCGTGGGCGAAGTATTTCCCGCCGAACTGCGCGCCCAGGCCGAGGTTCTGGGCTTCCTGGAGCAGCTCCTGTTCGAGCTGAACGTCGCGGAACGCCTGGCCGTGTTCGTTGCCTTCCGTCGGCAGGGCGTCGTAGTAGCGGGTGGAAGCCAGCTTCACGGTTTTCAGCGTGCTTTCCGCCGAGGTGCCGCCAATCACGAATGCGATATGGTATGGCGGACAGGCCGCCGTCCCCAGGGTACGCATTTTCTCAACCAGATAGTTTTTCAGCTTCGCCGGGGTGATCAGCGCTTTGGTTTCCTGATACAGATAGGTTTTGTTGGCAGAACCGCCGCCTTTTGCCATGCACAGGAATTTGTATTCATCGCCGTCAACGCTGTAGAGATCGATCTGCGCGGGCAGGTTGGTACCGGTATTCACCTCTTTGTACATGTCCAGCGCCGCATTCTGCGAGTAGCGCAGGTTGTCTTCAATGTAGGTGTTATACACGCCCTGGCTCAGGGCCGCTTCGTCACCGCCGCCGGTCCAGACGCGCTGGCCTTTTTTACCCATGATGATTGCGGTGCCGGTATCCTGGCAGGTGGGCAGCACGCCCTTGGCCGCGATCTCGGAGTTGCGCAGGAACTGCAGGGCAACGTACTTGTCGTTCTGGCTGGCTTCCGGGTCGTTGAGGATGGCGGCAACCTGCTTCTGGTGGGAAGGACGCAGCATAAATGCGGCGTCGTGGAAGGCCTGCTGCGCCAGCAGGGTCAGCGCTTCCGGCTCCACTTTCAGCACTTCCTGGCCTTCGAACTCGGCAACGGAAACGTGCTCTTTGGTCAGCAGATAGTATTCGGTGTCGTCGTGCGCCAGTGGGAAGGGGTTTTGATAAAAAAACGGTTTGTTTGACATAGCTTGCTCCAAAAAAATAAAACCGCCGGAGGAGAAGTCCGGCGGTCAGGAATCAGAACATCATGGACATCCACGGATAGCCAATCAGCAGCAGGGCCGCCAAGAAGATGGCACCGAAGATGGTGCCGAGGCGCCAGTAGTCTTTGGTTGGCAGGTAGCCGCTACCGTAGTAGATCGGGCTTGGGCCAGTGCCGTACGGGGTGATGATCCCCATCACGCCCAGCGAGGTCACCATCAGCAGAACAAACACTTCCATATTCATGCCCGGGATGGTGGAGGCGATGGTCAGCATCGCTGGCAGCAGCGCCGTGGTGTGCGCGGTGGTGCTGGCAAACAGGTAGTGCAGCAGGTAGAACGCCAGCAGCAGGACGATGGTCGCTACGCCCGGAGAGATACCGCTCATCAGCAAACCGCCTTCTTTACCTAACCAGCTGATAAAGCCGGTAGAGGAGAGGCCATCTGCCAGCGCCACCAGGGTGGCGAACCAGACGAAGGTGTTCCACGCGGCTTTATTACCGGTGATGTCGTTCCACTCCAGCACGCCGGTCCACAGCATCAGGCCGACGATGAGCAGGGCAGCCATAGCCGGTTCAATCCACGCGGCGGCAAAGATCCACATCAGCAGCGCACAGCATACGAACACCAGCAGCAGGATTTCATTGCGGGACAGTTTGCCCAGTTTTTCCAGTTCACGGGTCGCCCACAGCGGCACTTCGTTGTTTACCTTCACTTCAGGCGGGTAGAACCAGTAGGCCAGCAGCGGCATGGCCAGAATCAGCAGGATACCCAGCGGCAGGAAGGCGAGGAACCAGGTCCCCCAGGAGATATCGATTCCAACCGTACTTTTCACCAGCGCCAGGGCCAGCAGGTTCGGCGCAAGTGCGGAGAGGAACATTGAGCTGGTGATACAGGCCGCGGTGATCGCCACCCACATCAGATACGAACCAATCTTACGCGCGCTTGGGTCGTTCGGTTTTGAACCGTACAGCGGCGGCAGGTTAGCGATGATCGGGTAGATGGTCCCGCCGCTGCGCGCGGTGTTGGACGGGGTGAACGGTGCCAGCAGCAGGTCAGCAAACGTAATCGCGTAACCGAGCGTCAGGCTGCGACGGCCGAGGTATTTCACCAGAATCAGCGCCAGACGGCGGCCGAAGCGGGTTTTGTCATAGCCTGCGGCGAACATAAAGGCACCGAAAATCAGCCAGACGGTAGAGTTACCAAACCCGCTCACCGCCCATTTAAAGGAGGCGCCCGCCAGCTTGAATTTCGGATCAGCCAGCTGTTCAGGGCTAAACAGCACCCACTGGCTGCACAGCGCAATGGCGACCACGCCGGTGAGACCGATCACCGCGCCCGGCAGCGGTTCGAAGATCAAACCGACGATCACACCAACGAAGATAGCGAAATAGTGCCACGCGTAAGGAGGCAGGCCTTCCGGTACCGGAACAAACAGCAGCAGTACGGCGACGATGACGGGCAGTGCCATCATCAGCAGACGTTTTGCGTTTCCATTTGATGCCTGGTTCGCCACAGGGGGCGTTACAGCAGTTTTTGTATTCATAGTTTCACGTCTTAAGTTGTCAAAGATTCGGTCGTAATGAAAAACAAAATCACTTTCTTAAGTTTCTTTGCTTTTTTTAGTTATTAAAGGTGCGATTTTGTATTTTCAGTAATAGCAATTTAACGCTTTTATGGAGGCGCTAAATTAAAAATTGATGATGTTTTTATATTGCGCTTTTGGATGCCATAACTATTGATCGCGATCAAAAAAATAGAATTGCAGCGTTATTTTTATGCTTTTATTAATAACCACTCTGGCGTATGTGGGTATTCCCTTTTTATTGGTTTATTTTATCATTTTTGTAACATTTTTATTTTCTGTGATTTTATATATGTTTGTTTTGTTGGGTGTTTTTAGTTAGTTGGGGAAGTGGTTTTACCAATCATTATTTAACGAATTTTAAATTATTGTGAATGGCTAAATGACATTCGCTAACACCAATGTGTTAATTGTGTTATTGCAGGGATTAAATAGTTTTTTAACTAACGTAATAACTTTAGAAACTAAAAAAATCATTATATTAATATCATGACATCGGCAAATAACGACGAACTAAAAAATTAATCCGATAACGAATTCTTAATTTTAAAAAGTTTGGAGTTTCAATTATGAGCACTAACGAACGTATTCTTAGCCCCTTCACATTACCGAATGGCACTGAACTGAAAAACCGTTTGTTAATGGCCCCTATGACCACCTGCACCGGCTATTACGACGGCACCGTCACGAGCGAACTGGTGGAGTACTATCGTGCCCGTTCCGGAAGCATCGGCACCATCATTGTGGAGTGCTGCTTCGTCGACGATCTCGGTCTCGCCTTCCCGGGCGCGATCGGGATTGATAATGACGAGAAAATTGCCGGGCTGGCGAAAATCGCGGAGGCGATCAAATCCAAAGGATCTAAAGCCCTGCTGCAGATCTACCACGGCGGCCGCATGGTCGACCCGAAACTGATCGGTGGCCGTACGCCGGTTGGCCCAAGCGCTGTTGCCGCGCCGCGTGAGGGCGCAGCAACGCCAGTGGCACTGACTGGCGAAGAAGTGGAAGGCATGATCGGCAAGTTTGGTGAAGCGGTGCGCCGCGCCATCCAGGCCGGCTTCGACGGCGTGGAAATCCACGGGGCAAACACCTATCTGATTCAGCAGTTCTATTCGCCAAACTCTAACCAGCGCGATGACGAGTGGGGCGGCAGCCGCGACAACCGCGCGAAGTTCCCGCTGGCAGTAATGGATATCACCCACAAAATGGTGCGCCAGTACGCGGACGACGCCTTTATTATTGGCTACCGCTTCTCTCCTGAAGAGCTTGAAGTGCCGGGCATCCGCTTTGAAGACACCATGTACCTGCTGGAAAAACTGGCGGCTCGCGGCGTGGACTACCTCCACTTCTCCGTCGGCGCGACCCTGCGTCCTTCCATTGTTGACACCCAGGACCCGACGCCGCTGATCGAAAAATACTGCGCGATGCGTTCTGAAACGCTGGCTCAGGTACCGGTGATGGGCGTGGGCGGCGTGGTGAATGCCGCCGATGCCAATGAAGCGCTGGACCACGGTTACGACCTGATTGCCGTTGGCCGTGCCACCATCGCTTACCCGGACTGGACCGACCGCATCGCGGCCGGGGAAAATCTGGAGCTGTTTATGGACAGCACCCAGCGCGAGGCGCTGAACATTCCTGAGCCGCTGTGGCGCTTCTCGCTGGTGGAAGCGATGATCCGCGACATGAGCATGGGCGAATCGAAATTCAAACCGGGCATGTTTACTGAGAAGGTGCAGGACGACGCGAACGAGTTGGTGATTAACGTCAGTCTGGAAACTGACCGCATTGCAGACATCGAGCTGGCCTCTGGCCCGAGCGAAGACGTTGAGTTTGTCACCAGCTTTGAAGAGATCCGCACCCGCATTCTGGATGCCAACACCCCGCACGTGGATGCCATCACCGGCGCCACCAGCCAGAGCGAGGCGGTGAAGAAAGCGGTCTCTAAAGCGATGCTGAAATCCAGCAAAGCGCTGGCCGCGGAAGAGGGCGTTGACCCGAACGAAACCCGCAGCGTGGACGTGGTGGTTGTCGGCAGCGGCGGCGCCGGTCTGGCGGCGGCGATTCAGGCGCACGACGAAGGCGCGAGCGTGCTGATTGTTGAGAAAATGCCAACCATCGGTGGGAACACCATTAAAGCCTCTGCCGGGATGAACGCCGCAGAAACCCGCTTCCAGCGCGTGAAGGGCATTCAGGACAGCAAAGAGCTGTTCTACCAGGAAAGCCTGAAAGGTGGCGGCAACAAGAACAACCCGGAACTCCTGCACCGCTTCGTTGAGAACGCGCCGCAGGCGATTGAATGGCTGGCAACCCGCGGCATCATGCTGAACGACATCACCACCACCGGCGGGATGAGCATTGACCGTACCCACCGTCCAAAAGACGGCTCAGCGGTCGGCGGCTACCTGATCAGCGGCCTGGTGCGTAACGTCAACAAACGCAACATCGAGGTGATGCTGGATACCTCCGTCAGCGAGATCATCTTCGAAAACGGCGAAGTGACCGGCGTGCGCCTGACCACCGAAGAGAACGAAACCCTCACCGTGGCAGCGAAAAGCGTGATTGTCGCTACCGGCGGCTTCAGCGCTAACAGCCAGATGGTGGTGAAATACCGCCCTGACCTGGAAGGGTTCGTTACCACCAACCACAAAGGGGCGACCGGTGGCGGCATCGCGCTGCTGGAGCGTATCGGGGCAGGGACGGTTGATATGGGCGAGATCCAGATCCACCCAACCGTTGAGCAGAAAACCTCGTACCTGATTTCCGAATCCATCCGCGGCGGCGGGGCGATTCTGGTCAATCAGAAAGGGGAACGCTTCTACAACGAAATGTCGACCCGCGATAAAGTCTCGGCGTCAATCATCGCCCTGCCGGAGAAATACGCGTACATCGTCTTTGACGAGCATGTTCGCGCCAAAAACAAAGCCGCGGATGAGTACATCGCTAAAGGCTTCGTGACCAGCGCCAGCTCGCCAAAAGCGCTGGCGGAAGCGCTCGGCATGGATTACCACGCTTTTCTGGCGACCCTGGAACGTTACAACGGTTTCGTTGAAAAACAGCACGATGACGACTTTGGACGTACCACCGCGCTGCGTGCGCCAATCAATGAAGGGCCATTCTACGCCATTCAGATTGCACCGGGCGTGCACCACACCATGGGCGGCGTGACCATCAACACCGAAACCTGCGTGCTGGACAGCAACCACAACGTGCTGCCAGGTGCGTTTGCGGCCGGTGAAGTGGTCGGCGGGATCCACGGCGGCAACCGTATCGGCGGTAACGCAGTGGCAGATATCATCATTTTTGGTACCCTTGCAGGACATCAGGCGGCTCTGCGTTCGAAAAAGATGTAAGGCACCTGCTTCCCAGGCCGGATACGCACAGCGCTATCCGGCATTTTCCCCGGCGGCGCGGAGCTTGCCGGGGCTACTTCTGAGGACTCCTGCCATGCCTGATAGCCATCGCGTTTACAGCTACTCCGCCGTTCTGATGGGCTCGCCCATCCTCCTGAAACTCTTCTCCCATGACGAAGCCCTCGCGTCCCGCGTGTTTCGTCTGATCAAACAGTACGAAGATCTGCTCACCGTTAACCGCGCGCACTCGCAGGTAATGGACATTAACCATGCGGCGGGCCAGCATCCGGTCACCGTCAGTCGGCCGGTGTTTGATCTGATCCGCTGTGCAAAAGCGGCAAGCTTGCTCAAGGACAGCGCCTTTAATCTGGCGATCGGTCCGCTGGTGAAGCGCTGGAAGATTGGCTTTCAGGGGGACAGCGTTCCGCCTGCCGATGAAATCGCGTCGCTGCTGGCGATAACCCGGCCCGAGGATGTTCTCCTTGATGAGGCCAGCAGCAGCGTGTTTCTGACCAGAGCGGGGATGGAGATCGATCTGGGGGCGATTGCCAAAGGCTATATCGCCGACCGGGTGCGGGATTACCTGCATAAAGAGGGCGCGGAGCTGGGGCTGATTAACCTCGGCGGCAACATTCAGACGTTAGGCTCGCCGGAAGGGGGCTGGAGCGTCGGGCTGAAAAAACCGTTCGCCGGAGATGCGCTGATCGGCACGATGATCGTTGAGAACGTGTCCGTCGTCACGTCGGGAACGTACGAGCGCTATTTTGAACAAGACGGCAAACGCTATCACCACATCCTCGATCCGCGCACCGGATATCCGCTGGACAACGAACTGGACAGCGTGACCATCATTTCGAAAGATTCCATCGACGGCGATATCTGGACCACGCTGATGTACGGCATGGGCGTGGAGAAGGGCTGTGCCGCGCTGCGTGCGCGCCCCGACATTGAGGCCATCTTTGTGACCAAAACAAAAGAAGTGGTGTTCTCTTCAGCACACCACTTCCGCTTTACCCTGCTGGATGATACCTACCGCGTTACTGACAGTATTGCTTGAGCAGGCCCGTTTGCTCCGGCTGGAGACGGTAGCGATACACCGGACGCCCGGTGGCGCCGTAGTGAATGCTGGTGAACAGAATATTGATTTGCGCCAGCCAGATCAGGTATTTGCGGCAGGACACGCGGGAAATATTGACCGCGTTTGCCAGATCGTCGGTGGAAAACTCCGTCTCGGGGTGAGCGTCAATCCACTGGCAAATCGTGCGCAGCGTTTGCGGCGTTAACCCTTTCGGCAGCTTTTTGCTGTCCGCCAGTTCCGGCGCCCCGCCGTGGATCAGCCGGTCGACGTCCGCCTGCTCGTAATACTGGTGCGACCCCATCAGGCTGTGCTTTGCCTTCCAGCCGTTCAGCGCCTCTTCAAAGCGTGGGAACTGGAACGGCTTTATCAGATAATCCACCACGCCGTAATGGATGGAGGTCTGGATCGTCGCGGCGTCGGCGGCCGAGGAGATCATGATCACGTCGATTGGGCGGCCGGATGCGCGAATCACGGGCAGCAGATCCAGCCCGTTATCCTGCTGCATATAGACATCCAGCAGCACCAGATCGACGGGCTGGCTGGGGTTATTAATGATGGCCTCGGCCTGGCTTAGCGTGGAGGCGACGCCGCAGCAGCTAAAGCCTTCAACACGGTTGACATACAGACGGTTGAGGTCGGCTACCATGGCGTCATCATCGACAATTAACACATTTATCACGCGATTTTCCTCTCGCTATCCCAGGGGATGTGAACAAAAAATTGGGTAAATACGCCGGGCTCAGACTCGACGGAGATATCGCCGCCAAGGTTCTGAATCTGCTGGCGAGCAAGGAACAGCCCAACGCCGCGGTTTTCACCTTTTGTTGAGAAGCCCTTTGTAAAAATAGACTCCAGCTGAGTGGGATCAATGCCGGGGCCATCGTCGCTGACTTCACAGCTGAGCCAGCCATTCTGATAATGCAGCAGCAGGCCGATCTCGCCCTCCTGCTGTCCTTCCATCGCGTCGAGCGCGTTTTCAATGAGGTTGCCCAGCGCGGTGATCAGCACCGCGACCTGCTCTTCACTTGCGGTATCCGGTATCTGGCTTTCATCCGCCAGCGTCAGGGTGACGCCCGCTTCTTTCGCCCGGTTGATTTTACCCAGCAGGAACCCGGCAACCACCGGGGATTTTACCTTGCTCTGTATCGTACCGATATCCGTCTGGTAATGATGTGCCGTCTGGAGAATGTACTCTTCCAGCTTGTCGTAGCGCTTAATATTCAGCAGGCCGAGTATCACATGCAGTTTATTCATAAACTCGTGGGTGTGGGCGCGCAGGGCATCGACGTAGTTAACCATGCCGTCCAGACGCTGCATCAGCTGGCTGACTTCCGTTTTATCACGGAAGGTGGTAATGGCGCCGATCACCCGATCCTGACTTTTCACGGGGACCATGTTGCACAGCAATAGTCGACCGTTGCAGCTGATCTCCTGATCCTGGCGTGCGACGCCCGTCTTCGAAACGTCACGCAGGCTGGCCAGCAGGGGCGCGCTGGTGTTTTCGGTCTGCTTGCCGGCGGGGAGAAGCAATATTTCTCTGGCGGTCTGATTAATCATCGTCACGCGCCCGTGTATATCAACGGCCAGAACACCCTCGCGAAGCGACTGCAGCATCGCCTGGCGCTGTTCGAACAGGGCGGAGATTTCGTAGGGTTCGAGCCCGAACAGAATGCGCTTCAGAACCCGCACCAGACCCCAAATCGCCATAGAACTCATAAAAATACTGAACAAAATGGTCCAGACGGCGTTTAGCCGCCCGCGAGCGATCTGCTCTTCAACCTTATTCAGGGAGATTCCGACGACCACCACGCCAATCTGCTCGTGCTGGGCATCGTAGACGGGCGTAAAAACGCGCAGCGCTTCGGCGAGCGCGCCCCGGTTAACCGAAACGTTCTCTTTGCCTTCCAGCGCGGGGGTTAAATCGTCACCGATAAAATGCAGCCCCAGCAGCGCCTCATTCGGGTGAGAGTAGCGGATCCCGCGCATATCAGTGACCACGGTGAACAGCAGATCGTTTCGCTTCGTCACCGCCTGGGCGATGGGCTGAATAATGTTCTCCTGCGGTGCCTGCATCAGGCCGCGCTGGATCTCGGGGCTGTCGGCGAGGGTGCGGGCAATGCCGAGCGCGGTGTCTTTGACATCATCGCGCGTTGCGCGGGTGATCTGCACCGAATAGAGCGCAAAAACCACCAGCAAAACTGAACCGATAATCGCGCACACCATCAGCGTGACCAGCGTATTGAGTTTCATGGGGCGCTTGCGCGTCGGAAGGAAAGGCTGCAAATCGCTCATCAATACTCCGCGATGATTAAGTAAGAGGGTAATTATCGCCGATGACGCGCTTTTCTTAAAGCCATGTAAAAGCGTGGATTTGGTCCTCTTTTCGTGACCCTCCTCGCATGTCATCTATATAAAACACTTTATAGTGTGTGGGTACTCATAATAAGGAGGCTGTTTATGAGCATTATGCTTACCGGTTCGGTCAAGGAAAGACGGCACGCCAGCACGATGAATATCGATAGATTGTCCACGCTGGACATGCTGAAAGTCATTCACCAGGATGATGCACTCATTTCTGCTGCTATCACCCCTTGTTTACAGACGATTGCCCGTGCGGTGGATAACGCTGCCGCGACCCTCAATCACGGTGGTCGCCTGGTCATTGTCGGGGCGGGGCCGTCTGGTCGCGTCGCGCAACAGGTTGCCGATGACTATGCGCCGGGCAAAACCCCTGTGATGGCCGTAACGGCACAAGAGGGGGAAGGGAGCTACGAGCGCGGCGTTTCCGACCTGCAGGCCATTAAATTTGGTGAACACGATATGATGCTGGCCGTGACCGTCAGCGGAAAAACGCCGTGGGTCTGGGGAGCGATGCGGCATGCATGGTCGCTGGGTTCGCCGGTCGCCGTGATTACCGGTGATGCGCAAAGTGAAGCCGCGCAACTGGCGAGTATGGTTATAGCCCCCGAACTGGGTGCCGATGTGGTGGCCGGCTATCTCAACACCAAAGCGGGGATCGCGCAAAAAATGATCCTCTCGATGATCGCTACCGGGCTGGCCGTTCGAACCGGGCGCGTATACAGCAACCTGCGGGTGGATCTTGAGGCAAGCAACACCAAATGGGCCGAACGTCAAATCGCCATTGTAATGGAAGCGGGGGGATGCTCCCGGGCGGAGGCAAAAGCGGCGCTGGAGAGCTGTAACCATCACTGTAAAACAGCGGTATTGATGGTGCTGACAGGGCTGGATGCGTGGAAAGCTCATGAGCTGCTGGCGCAGAATAACGGGTTTATCCGCGTGGCGCTGCAGGAAGCGCCGTAATACGTACCGTTAAGAAATAAAAAAGGCCGCAGATGCGGCCTTTGGTATTTTAGAGGTTAGAACTGGTAGGTCATACCCACACCAACGATGTCGTCGGTGGAAATACCGTTGGCTTCGTAGAAGCTTTCATCGTTGTCCAGCATGTTGATTTTGTAGTCAACATAGGTAGAGAAGTTCTTATTGAAGCTGTAGGTCATACCCAGGTCGATGTAGTTAACCAGGTCCATGTCTCCATGCTGACCCTGAGGGTTACTGGCGTTGCCTGGATAGGTCATGTCCTTGCCCTTAGAGTAAACCCATGCCAGGGATGGACGCAGGCCGAAGTCGAACTGGTACTGTGCAACCGCTTCGAAGTTCTGAGTCTGATCCGCGATACCATAATCACCATAAGGCGTCATGTTGCGGGTTTCAGCGTACATCATCGCCAGATAGACGTTATTGGCGTCGTATTTCGCGCCGAGAGTCCACGCTTCAGCTGTTTTACCGCTCGCATAATGCGCGCTGTATTGGCCTGCCGCTTCCTGTTTGTTAGTACGGTCAGAAGAGGAATACGCCGCCCCCAGGCTCAGACCGGAGAGATCGCCAGAGAAGTCATAGGAGGTAGACATACCGAAGCCGTCACCGTTCTGGAAGCGTACATCTTTATGACCATTTTTCGTGCCTTCCTGGTCTTCTTGAGCAAACTGATCTTCATTTGCGCCCTGATACTGCAGCGCGATATTCAGACCCTCAACCAGACCGAAGAAATCACTATTACGATAGGTAGCCAGACCGTTAGCACGGCCAGTCATAAAGTTATCAGTCCAGGTGTAGGAATCACCGCCAAATACAGGCAGCATATCGGTCCACGCTTCAACGTCGTACACGACGCCGTAATTACGGCCATAATCAAATGAACCGTATTCGCCAAATTTCAGGCCAGCGTATGCCAGACGGTTAAAGGATTTATCACCCGCGCCTTCGGTATCGTTAGCGTAGGTTTTATATTCCCACTGGCCGTAACCGGTCAGGTCGTTAGTGATCTGGGTTTCGCCTTTGAAACCAATCTGTACATAGGTTTCATCGCCGTCGTCGCCAGGGTTGTCAGAGAAGGTATGACGCGCATCAACCTTACCGTACAGGTCAACTTTATTGCCGTCTTTGTTGTACATTTCAGCCGCATTTGCTGCGCCTGCCATTAATAACGCGGGTACAAGAATTGCCAGAACTTTTCTTTTCATTATATATTCCCTTTAGAGATAATTTATATGAATATATGTAATTACCCTCCGTAATTACAGGGTTGATACTATTCCAGGAGATGTGATTTAGTTTCAAAAATAAATGTAATAAAATTCGATGAAATATTTCAAATTATTTCTATAAATCTCTTTATTTTTCCAGTGAATTAATTAATTGAATTTATAAGGTGTAATTATTATTAAATATTTCGCATTTCTATTTTTTAATTTATTTAATTTGGCTATGTTATAATTCATCCTCTTTTTAACAACAGGACATGACGATGGAACTGGCCCGGTGGCAGCATGGCTTTGAGCGCTGGCTCAAGGAAAATCATCAGAACGACGATACCGCACATGATATTTCGCATTTTCGACGGGTCTGGATGACGGCGCAAAAAATCATGGTTTACCACACGGTCGAGCCGCGGGTGATTCTGGCCGCATGCTATTTCCACGATATTGTCAGCCTGCCGAAAAATCATCCCGAACGCAGGCAGTCGTCAAGGCTCGCCGCGCGTAAGACGAGCGACATTCTGCGCCGCGACTTTCCGGACTTTCCGCCAGAGCATATTGCCGCCGTCGCGCACGCGATTGAGGCGCACAGCTTTAGCGCCGAAATCGCGCCGCAGAGTATGGAAGCCAAAATAGTGCAGGACGCTGACCGGCTGGAAGCGTTAGGTGCTATCGGCCTGGCGCGCGTTTTTGCCGTCTCGGGCGCGCTGGGCGTGCCGCTATTTGACGCGGACGATCCCTTTGCCGATGCGCGATCCCTCGACGATAGGGCATTTGCCCTCGACCATTTTCAGACCAAGCTGCTGCGTTTGCCTGATACAATGCAGACGGAAATGGGCCGCGAACTGGCACGTCACAATGCCGATTTCCTGATCCAGTTTATGGCGAAACTCAGCGCCGAATTACACGGCGACTGCCTCGGGCTGGATAGCCAGGTGCTGAGCCGCTTCCGTCGCAGTTTGCGCAACTGAACTGTGGTAATCTGTTCCCAGTCTTTACTCTCCGGTTAAAAGAATGCAGGAAAATCGAGCAGTGAAAGAGCCCGCGCCCGCGCAGGCTGAGAAATCAACGGCAACGGTGCAGGCCTTACTGCGCCAGCTGTTGGATATCTATGATGCTAAAACGCTGGCCAGTCTGCTGGTGGCGCACGGCGAAAGCCACTGGAGCCCGGCGATCCTTAAACGTCTGCTGACCAGCGAGCGAGCAGGGCGTCGCCTGAGTGAAGGCGAGTTTCGTTATCTGCAAAACCTGCTTCCGCGACCTTCTGCCGCGCACCCGAACTATGCCTTCCGGTTTATCGATCTGTTTGCCGGTATCGGCGGTATTCGGCACGGTTTTGAAGCTATCGGCGGACAGTGCGTATTTACCAGCGAGTGGAACAAGCACGCCGTGCGGACCTATAAGGCCAACTGGTACTGCGACCCGCACGAGCATCATTTCAACGCCGATATTCGCGATGTCACCCTGAGCCATAAAAGCGGCGTGAGCGATGAGGAGGCCGCCGAGCATATTCGTCAGATGATCCCCGCGCATGACGTGCTGCTGGCCGGCTTCCCGTGCCAGCCTTTTTCGCTGGCCGGCGTCTCCAAGAAGAATGCCCTCGGACGCGCCCACGGTTTCGCCTGCGATACGCAGGGAACGCTGTTTTTTGACGTGGCGCGCATTATTGACGCCCGTCGTCCGGCCATTTTTGTACTGGAAAACGTCAAAAACTTAAAAAGCCACGACGGCGGGAAAACCTTCCGCATTATCATGCAAACGCTGGATGAGCTGGGTTATGACGTGGCCGATTCAGAGGACATGGGCGCGGACGATCCTAAAATCATTGATGGGAAACATTTCCTGCCCCAGCATCGCGAACGTATCGTGCTGGTGGGCTTCCGCCGCGATCTCAATCTGAAGGGGGATTTCACCCTGCGGGATATTCCTTCTCTGTATCCCGAGCGCCGTCCTACCGTGGCCGACCTGCTGGAACCGGTCGTCGACGCGAAATTTATCCTGACCCCGGTGCTGTGGAAATACCTCTACCGCTATGCCAAGAAGCATCAGGCGAAAGGCAACGGCTTCGGTTTTGGGATGGTCAACCCGAACGATCCGCACAGCGTCACCCGCACGCTGTCTGCTCGCTACTATAAAGACGGCGCGGAAATCCTGATCGACAGAGGCTGGGATAAAGCGCTGGGTGAAAAAGATTTCGACGATCCGCACAACCAGCGTCATCGCCCACGGCGCTTAACGCCGCGGGAATGCGCCCGGTTGATGGGCTTTGAAACGCCGCAAGGCTACGGTTTCCGCATTCCGGTTTCAGACACCCAGGCGTACCGCCAGTTTGGGAACTCGGTCGTCGTTCCCGCGTTTGCGGCTGTCGCAAAACTGCTGGCTCCGCGCATCAGACAGGCGGTGGCGCTACGCCAGAGTGAGGCCGTCAATGACGGACGTTCACGATAAGGCCACGCGCAGTAAAAACATGCGTGCCATCGGCACGCGTGACACCGCCATTGAAAAGCGCCTGGCCGCGCTGCTGACGCAGGCAGGGTTTGACTTTCGCGTGCAGGATCCCGCGCTTGCGGGGCGCCCGGATTTCGTCCTCGACGCCTGGCAGTGCATCATCTTTACCCACGGCTGTTTCTGGCACCACCACGACTGCTACCTGTTTAAAGTCCCCGCGACGCGCACCGATTTCTGGCTGGATAAGATTGGTAAAAACGTCGAGCGTGACAAACGGGATCTCTCAATGCTTATTGCGCAGGGCTGGCGGGTGCTGATCGTCTGGGAGTGTGCGCTGAGAGGCAGACTAAAGCTGAACGATACCGATCTGCGCGAACGGCTGGAAGAGTGGATCTGCGGCGGCGGCCAGACCGCGCAGATCGACACGCAGGGTATTCACCTGCTTACGGTTTCTCCACCTCACAAGGCGTGACCACCGGTTTTGCCGGCAGCAAATATTTGCCCAGCGTGACCAGCACGACGGCGAACACGATGATCCCTAAAGCAATCCATTCCACAAGCGAGAGCGTTTCTCCTCCCAGGCCTGTCCCGAGCAGCACGGCCACGACCGGGTTAACGTAGGCGTAGCTGGTGGCGACCGCAGGGGAGACGTTGCGGATCAGGAACATATAGGCGTTAATGGCGATGATAGAGCCAAACAGCGCCAGGTAGCCTACCGCGAGAAAGCCCGACAGGTCCGGCAGCGCGGTCAGCTTTTCTCCCGTCAGGGTGGAGGCCAGAAGCAGGACAATCCCCGCGGCGAGCATCTCAATCGCACCGGCCATCATGCCGGTCGGCAGTTCGATACGCGACCCGTAGACGGAGCCGAACGCCCAGCTCATCGAGCCGATCAGGATAATCACCGCGCCCCACGGATTCCCGCTCAGGTTGCCGCCGCTGTTGAGCAGAACAATGCCGGCCAGCCCAATCCCAATCCCCAGCCATTCCAGCTTGCGGGTGCGGATGCCGAAAAGACGGCTGAAGCAGAGGGTAAACAGCGGTACGGTGGCAACGACCACGGCGGCGATCCCGGACGGGACGTTCTGGTGCTCGGCAATCGTCACAAACCCGTTCCCCACTGCCAGCAGCAGCAGGCCGATCAGGGCGGCATTCAGCATCGGGCGCAGCGGGGGAAGCTTATGCCCGCGCAGCATCAGGAAGGCCAGCAGCAGGATACCCGCCGAAAGGAAGCGGATACCCGCCATCATCAGCGGCGGCCAGCTTTCCACGCCGATGCGAATGACAAAGTAGGTTGAGCCCCAGATGATGTACAGCGAAAAGAGTGCCCCGATGAGCGGTAGCAATTGCCGGAAACGCATAATCTCTCACGTCGAAATAAAAAGGTCGCTGATAGTAAACGCGAAAACTATCGCGCTGGCGAGCCCTTTAATTGTGTAGCTGATGTGAATTTTTTGTTGACGTAAGGTGCCTGTTTCCGGGTTTGCGCTTTTGCTCCATACTATTCACTTAATTACCAAAAAATGAAGGATTAAGATTTTGGCAGGAAGTAGCTTATTAACATTGCTGGATGATATAGCCACCCTACTGGACGACATTTCAGTGATGGGGAAACTGGCGGCGAAGAAAACCGCAGGCGTGCTGGGCGATGATTTATCGCTTAACGCGCAGCAGGTGAGTGGGGTGAGGGCAAACCGTGAACTGCCGGTGGTGTGGGGCGTGGCGAAAGGCTCCTTCCTGAATAAGGTGATCCTGGTGCCGCTGGCGCTGCTGATCAGCGCCTTTATCCCCTGGGCCATCACGCCGTTACTGATGATCGGTGGGGCATTTCTCTGCTTCGAGGGCGTGGAGAAGGTGCTGCACTCCTTTAGCGCGCGCAAGCAGAGCGATACGCCGGAGGTGCGCCAGCAGCGTCTTGAAGCGCTGGCCGCGCAGGATCCGAAAACCTTCGAGCGCGATAAGGTCAAAGGCGCCATTCGTACCGACTTTATTCTGTCTGCAGAAATCGTCGCGATTACGCTGGGCATTGTCTCTGACGCGCCGCTCCTGAATCAGGTCCTGATCCTCTCCGGCATCGCGATTCTGGTCACCGTGGGCGTGTACGGTCTGGTGGGACTGATCGTCAAGCTGGACGATATTGGCTACTGGCTGGAAGAAAAGTCGAGCGCGGTGGCAAGAGGCATCGGCAAAAGCCTGCTGGTGCTGGCGCCCTGGCTGATGAAGAGCTTGTCGGTGGTGGGAACGCTGGCGATGTTCCTCGTAGGCGGCGGAATTGTGGTTCACGGCATTGCGCCGCTGCACCATGCCATCGAACATTTCTCCTCCACGCAGGGGGCCGTTATCGCGGCGATTCTGCCCACGCTGCTGAACCTGGTGCTGGGCTTTATCATTGGCGCTATCGTCGTTGCGGCGGTGAAGCTGGTTGAGAAAATTCGCGGCACGTCGCACTAATTGTTACCGTCGGCAGGATGCAAAAAGACCATTCCTCGTCTAAATTGAAACAGTTTCACCCTGATACAGGAGGCAGGTATGGTCTTTTTGGTCAGTGATGAAGTTAAGCCTAAAAAGGGCGGCCCACGTATGATCGTCACCGGGTATTCCAGCGGAATGGTGGAATGCCGGTGGCACGATGGCTATAGCATCAAGCGGGAAGCATTCCGTGAAGATGAGCTTCAGCCGGGGGACGGGCAGCACAAACGGGACAAGGCTTAATCACATAACGCCCGGCTTTGCCGGGCGTTTTTATCTCAGGTTTCGGGTATAGAGCAGTAATCAGGGAGTGTGTGTGCAGCGCGATACCTTTGTTGTAAGACAAACTTTTTTGCAATGGCTGCATAAGCGTAGCAATCCGGGGCGGATTGTTAATCTCTGTTTTCTGATCGTTCTGGTGTTTTCCACGCTCCTGACCTGGCGTGAGGTGGTGGTGCTGGAAGAGGCGTACATCTCCAGCCAGCGCAATCATCTGGATACGGTGGCCAGTTCGCTGGACAGGCAGTTACAGAACAGCGTCGACAGGATGCTGTTATTCCGCCAGGGCATGCATGATGCAATCGAGACGCCGCTGGCCTTTGATGTCCTACAGGACGCGGTGTCACGCTTTAACACCGTCCGCATGCTCCCCACCTGGCAGCTCGCCGTTGATAAAAAGCGCACCCTTCCCATCAACGGGGTCTCGGATGCGTTCGTGGATAAAACCACGCTTCTGAATCGGGACGCTGAGCGCATCAGTCATGAAATTTCTGCCGCGCTCGAAGTGGGGTATCTGCTCAGGCTGGCGTCATCGAGAGCGCAAACGGAAGCGCGGGTGATCTACGTCTCCCGCGCCGGATTTTTCCTTTCCACGGATACGCCGGATCGGGCGGGTGATATTACCGCCCGCTATTATAATCTGGTCACGCAGTCCTGGTTTACCCAGCAGTCAGAGCGTAACAACCGCGCCCGCGCCGTGCGCTGGTTTATCTCCACGCCTTCATCCTGGACCGGGGATGAACGCACGATCACCGCCAGCGTTCCCATCTATTTCGATCATTACTGGTACGGCGTCGTGGCGATGGATTTTACATTAGACACGATGCAGCGTTTGCTGACCGACGCGACGGAAGACCGGACGGAGGGGGAGTATCAGCTGTACGATACCCGGCTTAATATGATTGCCACCTCGGCCCACGCGGGAAGTCCGGTTAACCAGTTTGACGAACGCGAAACGGCGCAGATTGCCCAGGCGATTGAGCATGATACCGGCGGCGGTATCCGCCTCGGGAGCCGGTTTATCACCTGGGAGCGGCTCGATCATTTCGATGGCGTCGTCCTGCGGATCCACACCCTGCACGAAGGGGTGCAGGACGACTTCGGCAGTATCAGCATTGTGCTGGCGCTGCTGTGGGCGCTCTTTACCGCCATGCTGTTGATCTCGTGGCTGGTGATCCGTCGGATGGTGAGTAACATGTATACGCTTCAGCACTCGCTACAGTGGCAGGCCTGGCACGATCCGCTGACCCGATTGAATAATCGCGGCGCGCTGTTCGATCGAGCAAAATTGCTGGCGGAAACCTGTCGTCAGCAGTCTCTGCCGTTCTCGGTGATTCAGATCGATCTCGACTATTTTAAAAACATCAACGACCGTTTCGGCCATCAGGCCGGTGATAAGGTGCTTTCCCATACGGCAGGCGTGATTGCCAGCGCGTTACGCAAGAATGACGTGGCCGGACGCGTCGGTGGCGAAGAGTTTTGTGTGGTCCTTCCCGGTCTTGGTCTGGAGGAGGCGAGAGGCGTCGCCGAACGCATTCGTTGCCGAATCAACAGTAAGGAGATCCTGGTGAAGAAGAGCACAACCCTGCGCATCAGCGCGTCACTGGGCGTCAGCAGCGCGGATGAAACGTGCAATTACGATTTTGAACAGCTGCAGTCCGGGGCGGACGCCCGGCTGTATCAGGCCAAGCAGAGCGGGCGTAACCGGGTTGTGTGGCGGGATCAGGACAGGAAATGATCCAGCCCCTCCTGCCAGCCCGCAGGCCCGGGCTGTTGGGTGTGATAGACCCGCGCGGGGTTATCGTCCCGTAGCGTGATGCCCTGGCGGTTAATCCCCTTGATCACCACCGCGAAGTCCATGCTGTCGAGCAGCGGCGCATCGTTGGGACCGTCGCCGAGCCCTAGCGTGGTGGGTTCAATGTCTTCCTGCTCGCGATACCGTTCAATCAGCCAGTTAACCGCCACGTCTTTACCGCAGCGAGCGTCCAGAATATGCCAGAAGCGCGCCCCCTGCAGGCATTGCAGGCCGCTGTGCGCCAGTTCCTCTTCAAACTGAAGCAAGTTCTCGTCGGTATCGCGCCAGATCAGCGTGACGGAGGCTTCGTGCTTGCGGGCAAGCATCGAACGGTAGCGCGTCAGTCCGGTCCACTCGCTAATAACGTGCTCATCCACATCGTCAAAGGTGGTGAATTTAAAGCCCGTCTGCAGGCGAATCTGCTCGATCCGCGGACGAATATCCCGGTGCGTCATCCCTGTAATCTGACGCTGGATAGTGTCCCAGCGCACGTCAGGCTGAATCACCGCGCCGTTCTCGGCAATAAACGGCAGGCCTTCCAGCCCCAGATCCTGCTGAATATCCAGCATCTCTGCCGCGGTTTTGCTGCTGCAGAGAATGATCGGAATCTGGTTATCCTGCAGCCTGTCCAGCCAGGGCATGGCGGGTTGCCAGTCATAGGTATGAATATCCAGCAACGAGCCATCCAGGTCGGAAAAAATCAGCAAGGTATCCCGCAGTGAAGGCATAGTGACTCCCGGTGACGGATGCGTTTCGTTCTAAGAAAATTCCTAAAAAATATCCGGATTGTTAACCGGAGAAATGAGAGTATTCCCTGGAAAACCCGCATTCGGCGTATGTTATTGCTCATAACCAAAAGCATTATGTTAAAAATATTATATTCATCCTAAGAATATATGCTTGTCAGACAAATTCGTTGGGGATAGTGTGGCATGTACATCAGATTTCCTGGTGTAACGAATTTTCAAGTGCTTCTTGCATAAGCAAGTTTTGATCCCGGTCATCCCCATGACCGGGATTTTTTTCGCCCTAACGATTGGCTTCCGACACGCTAAAGTCGTGAATATCGAGCTCGAAGGCCTCGGCCAGCTCGCGATAGGTGTGATAATCCCTTCCGTTGACAATGACGCGGTCCGAATTGTCGTCCGAGCGGCGGACTTCTGACTCACTGATCTCATTGATGGCGGCCAGCAGGGCATCGACATCCACCTCGACTTCGCGCTTGATGGTATCGCTGTACTCTTTATCGGTCTTCATTGCGGGACTCCTCTATCAACCTGCAAACGTGTCTAGGGATAAGTATAGCCTGTGCATAAAAACGCCATTCACGCCGGGCGGCGATGTGCGTTTTTGCGTTTTGTTCTACACTGGCTCAAAACCAGAGGAGGAATGTATGAAGGTCAACGATCGGGTAACCGTTAAAACGGACGGTGGGCCGCGCCGCCCGGGTGTGGTGCTGGCAATTGAAGAGTTTAGCGAAGGTACAATGTACCTGGTATCACTGGAAGACTACCCGCTCGGCATTTGGTTTTTTAACGAACTGGGGCATCCGGACGGGATTTTTGTAGAGAAAGCAGACTAGCACGGCGTCGGGTAGCACATTGCGTGCCCGACACCCGCTGTAAAAGCAAAAATCTCTGGCCAGGCCAGAGATCAAAGGTAGGGTGCACAGGGTCTTTTCTTAAGCGACTAACGCATGTTGACGAAAATCCCGTTCGTCACATTATCGGTCAGGCGTACCACGTGGTAGATCACTTGCTTATTATGCGTTTTAATTTTCCGTTTAATATTTCCTTTGTGTGATGAAACGGTTTTCGCTTTAATATTCATCTGGTCGGAGATCTGAATAGTTCCTTGTCCCGCCATCCACATTCGCAGCATACTTGATTCAGTCCTGCTTAATGATAGGGTGGGTAAGTTAACCGCTCCTACATTTTTAACTTCTTTATTCAAATAATCACCCAAAATGTCATCCAGCGACTCGGGTTTAATCGATTTAGAACTGATCAATAAATTTTTACGGACCAACAAATACTCATCGAAATGGATATTCGCGATCGCCATAAAAACAATAAACAGGGTTTTTGGATGCTGATTAATGATTTGCTTAATGTGCTGACTGTTGGCTGGATCGTGAATGAAACAGTCCTCATTAATAAACACCACGCCTGGTTTTAGTTCGTCACAAGCGGCTGCGAGTTCGTCAACGGTGTGTGCATCGTTGATGTCTCTCTTTCTTACCCCTCTGCTTGCCAGGTACCCGGTTAACCCTAGCCGGGTGTAGCTGCATAAATCCATAATGATCGTTGACATGGCATACCCTCACTCAATGCGTAACGATAATTCACCATCTGCCTGAGAGCTCAAAACAGCCATACGGGATGGAAAAAAATAATAAACCTGTGAGCATGACAAAGACTTTCAGGCGGACTCACTATCCCGTAAAGTTACGTATAATTTGCCAGGAATCTTCTTAAAGTAAAGTAAATATTAAGTATTGTGAGGTGGTTAGAAACAATTAAACCGCGTCAGATATATCCTGGAAGATGTTTTTCGCGTTTTATTTTAGGAATATCCTCAGAAAGACAGTAACAACAGTGCGGGCTATTATTTACGTGGCAGTTCGCTGACAATATCCGCTAACAGGTTGAATATCTCGCCGAATAAATGTTCACAGAAGGGAGCGATAAGTGGCATCAGTAATGACATTAATAAAATTCCGACCGTCAGCGTCAGCGGAAAACCAATGACAAACACCGAAAGCTGCGGTGCCATTCGGTTGAGTAAACCTAACGCCAGGTTGACGGTCAGCAGCAGGGTGATGATCGGCAGCGCCAGCATCAGCCCGTTGAGGAAGATCAGCCCCGCCGCGCGGGTGAGCGCCAGAAACGCATTGCTGTTCACCGGATTTTCGCCAATCGGCAGCGTATGGAACGTGTCCACCAGCATGGAGATAAGCCACAGATGGCCGTTGAACGACAGGAACAGCAGCATGGCGAGCAGATCGATAATGCGCGCCAGCACGGGCATGTTGAGATGACTGCCAGGGTCAACAAACGTGGCGAACGATAGCCCCATCTGCAGGCCAATCAGTTCCCCCGCGGTACGCACCGCGGCAAAGGCAAGCTGCATGGTAAAGCCAACGGCGACGCCAATCATCACCTGCTGCAGGGCCACCCATACCGCATTCGCCGAGAAGATCGGAATATCCACCGGCGGAAGAGACGGTGCGACGATAATGGAGATGATGATGCCCAGCCCCACTTTGACACGCTTAGGGATCGATTTCTCGCTGAGAATGGGGGCGGTAGAGATCAGCGCCATGATGCGCAGCATCGGCCAAAAATAGACGCCGAGCCACTGAACCCACTGGTCGCTGGTGAAGTGCAGCATCGTCAGGTCAGCCGATGATGTACGGCAGGTTGGTAAACAGGTTGCGCATATAGTCCAGCAGCAGGTTCAGCATCCACGGCCCGGCCACGATAATAGCCACGAACACGGCGATAATTTTCGGGATGAATGACAGCGTCATTTCGTTAATCTGCGTGGCGGCCTGGAGAATACTGATAATCAGACCGGTAACCAGCGCGACAAGCAGCAGCGGCGCGGCAACGGCAATCGCGATTTTCATCGCCTCCGTGCCCATCATCATGACCGATTCGGGTGTCATTGCCGTTCCTTAACTGTAGAAACTCTGCGCCAGCGAGCTGACCAGCAGCTGCCAGCCGTCGACCAGCACAAAGAGCATGATCTTAAAGGGCAGGGCGATGGTCGCGGGCGGCACCATCATCATCCCGAGCGCCATCAGGACGCTGGCGATCACCAGGTCGATAATCAGGAACGGAATAAAGATGGTAAAGCCAATCTGGAATGCGGTTTTCAGCTCGCTGGTCACATAGGCGGGCAGCAGAATACGCATGGGTACCGCTTCCGGTCCCTGCAGTTCGCCGGTGTTGGACAGGCGGGCAAAGAGGGCCAGATCGGCTTCACGCGTCTGGCGCAGCATAAATTCCCGCAGCGGCTGCGCGCCTTTATCCAGCGCCTCCTGCATGGAGATTTTATCTTCGCTGAACGGCTGGTAGGCGTCGGTGTAAATCTTATCGATCACCGGCGACATAATGAAAAAGGTCAAAAACAGCGCCAGCCCGAGCAGAACCTGGTTTGGCGGAGCGGAAGGGGTCCCGAGCGCGTTTCGCAGCAGACCAAAAACGATGATGATGCGGGTGAAGCTGGTCATCATCAGCAGGATAGCCGGAATAAACGTCAGCGAGGTGATGAACACCAGCGTCTGAACCGGAAGCGACCAGCTTTGGCCGCCGCCCGCGAGCGGGGTAGAAACCAGACCGGGCAGTTGCGCATAGACCGCGGGAGCAAACAGGCCAACGCCCGCAAGCGTCAGGGATAACAAACGGCGCATCAGGATCTCCCGGAACGCTTAAGCAAACTGTTCATCACGGACTGGAAATCCGCAGGGGCCTCTGCACGCTCGTCCACCACAGCAGGGGCGGGCGGCAGTTTATGTAACACGCTGATGTTTGACGCCGTGACGCCCAGGACCAGGCGCGCATCGTCCACCTCGACGATGACCACGCGTTCACGCGGCCCCAGCGTGGTGCTGGCGCTGACCTTCAGCCCGCGGGCACCGGCGGTTTTCCCCGCCAGGCCAAAGCGCTTCGCCAGCCAGGCGGCGATAAGAATAAAGGCAATAATACCGAACAACGCCCCGCTCACCTGGAGCAGAGGCGAGCCGGGAACGGCAGAAGGTTGCGATACTGTTGCCTGGGTTTTCATGCTTAACGGCTCAGACGACGCATACGTTCAGACGGGGTAATGATGTCGGTGATGCGTACGCCGTATTTATCGGCCACCACCACCACTTCACCCTGAGCAATCAGATAGCCGTTGATCAGGATATCCAGCGGCTCGCCGGCCAGACCGTCAAGGGCTACTACAGAGCCCTGCGTCAGGCGCAGCAGCTCTTTAATGGTCATGCGGGTGCGTCCCAGCTCAACGGTCAGCTTAACCGGGATATCCATAATCAGGTCGATATCCTGCAGCGTGCCGCTGACGTCACCGCCGCCGAGCTGCTGGAATACGGCATCCGCTGCGCTTTTGGCCGGGGTCGCTTTTTGCTCGTTTAACGCGTCAGCCCACAGATCGTCCAGTGCTCCGCTGTTTTCATCGGACGGATTGTTCATGTCACTCATTTGGGCTGTTCCTCATTCAGCGAATTCAAAATCGGGTTGATCAAGTGCTCAACGCGTAACGCATACTGACCGTTAATCGTGCCGTACTGGCTTGTCAGCACGGGGACACCATCCACATGGGCAATAATGCGGTCGGGTTTTTCTATCGGCAAAACATCACCGGGTTGTAATTTCAGGATCTGAGATAACCGCAGCGGGATATCGGCGAAGCTCGCCACCAGCTCAAGCTGCGAATGCTGGACCTGGCGGACCAGGTTTTCACGCCAGTTCTGGTCTTCGTTGCGGGAGTTCTCCAGCGGCGGGTTAACCAGCAGCTCGCGCAGCGGTTCGATCATGCTGAACGGCAGGCAGATGTTGAACTCGCCGGTCAGGTTACCGATCTCCACGTGGAACGGCGTGTTCACGACGATATCGTTCGGGGAGGTGGTGATGTTGGTAAATTTCACCTGCATCTCAGAACGGACGTACTCCACTTCCAGCGGGTTAATCGCTTTCCACGCGTCGCTGTAGGACTCCAGCGCCAGCTTCAGCATGCGGTTAATGACGCGCTGTTCGGTGTGGGTGAATTCGCGACCTTCTACTTTGGTCGGGAAACGCCCGTCGCCGCCGAACAGGTTATCCACCGCGATGAACACCAGGCTTGGCGAAAACACCACCAGACCGGTGCCGCGCAGCGGCTTCAGATGAATCAGGTTAAGGTTGGTTGGCACCGGCAGGTTGCGGGCAAACTCGTGATACGGCTGAATGCGGATCGCACCCACCGTAATATCCGGGCTACGACGCAGCAGGTTAAACAGCCCCATACGGAACTGACGTGCAAAACGTTCGTTAATGATCTCCAGCGCCTGCAGACGTTCACGTACCACGCGACGCTGGGTATTCGGGTCATAGGGACGAATATCGCTATCGCCGCCAATACCCGGTTGCGGATCATCACTTTTATCGCTGTCGCCGTTGAGCAGCGCATCGATTTCTGCCTGAGAAAGAATACTGTCGCCCATGTCGTTACCGCAGAATGAAGGCTGTATACAGAACGTCAGTGACTTCCTGCTTAGGTTGGCCGTTTACCAGCGGGGTCGCCAGCGTTTGTTTAATGGCGTCGACCAGCTTTTGCTTACCCACATCGGTGGCCAGCGCCGAAGCGTCCTGACGAGAGAACAGCAGCAGAAGGCGGCTACGCACCTCCGGAAGATAATCATTCAGACGCGCGCGCGTGGCTTCATCCTTCAGGCGCAGCGTAATACCGACATACAGCACACGATCCGCGTCACCGAGGTTCACGGTGAAGGTGTCCAGAGGGAAAAATACCGGCGCCGGCGGTGGTGCAGGTTCGGCTTCGGCCGCAGCGGTCGAAGGTTCCTGCTGCATACGCCAGTAACTATAGCCCGCGGTAGCGCAGGCGGCGAGCGTGATCAACACCAGCAGCGGGATCCAGATGGAACGCTTACTTTTTTTGGTGATAGCGGAGTCAGTCATCTGATACGAGCTTCCTGTTTCGGTACAGCTTAATAAGGTGATTATCCCGTGTCCTGCTGTCGTCAAAGCGTGGAAAAGACGGGGATAATCACGCTACCTCTGGCGTTTAGGCGAAGATGTCTACGGCACTGTTACCGCGCGCGGCGGATTGCAGAGCGGCAGGGACAGGCAGTAACTCATCGCTCTCGTCATTAAAGCCGCCGGTGTTGCCGGAACGCGAAGCCTGGTGCTGCTGCTGGGATGAGGACTGCTGCTGCCCGGCAAAGCTCTCGCTGCTGACGCTGCTTTGCGCAAGCTGAATGCCGTTCTCCGCCAGTGAGGTTCGCAGGACCGGCAGCGCGGCTTCCAGCGCCGCACGGACATGGCTGTGCGCAGAAACCATCTGCAGCTGCGCCTGGTTATCATCCAGCTTAAGCGAAATTTGCACCTGACCCAGATCTTCCGGGTGCAGACGCAGCTCGGCTGTCTGCTGGCCCTGTTTAGTGAACAGGGTGATGTGCTGGCTCAGGGACTGCTGCCATTCATGCGTACCCAGAGGCTGGCTTAACACCGGCGCGGTGGCGACGGTGGCGGCCGTCTGACTGGTCGCATGGCTGGACATAATCGGTGCCAGGGTCGCCGTCGGTGAGGCTGAGGAGGAGGAACTGGCAAGCTCCTGCTTCTCTGCCGTTGCGGCCACGGCCGGCGTGGCCGGCGCGTTACCCGACAGGGCCGGGTCGCTGTTTTTCGCCTGGCTCTGATAAGGCGCAGCACTCTGGGCTTTATCATGGCTTCCCGGAAGCGCGTTCAGGGACGGCTGGCCCGCGCCGTTTTGCGTCAGCGCCGCTGAACTCAGCGTTGCGGTGGCGGGCACACCGTCACTGCCTGCCGCACGTGAGGTGCTGGTCTGCTGGTGCGGCAGCATGGCCATCAGCGCGCTTAACCCGGCCAGCTCCTCTTCGCTCAGCTCGCTTTTGCCGTCATCTTTGTTGTTGACCGCATTAAGCGTTTTCAGGGCATCACCCTTTGACAGCGGCACCAGCCCGGTTACCAGCGTATCAAGCGACGTAACGGGCGACGTTTCATCGCCATTCAGCGCAGTTTGACGCGAGAGCAGGTCGGCAATTTTGGCCTGCAGGGTGGTATCCCCTTTGGCGTCCTGAGCAACGTGGGACAGCTTGCTGCCGGCGGCTTTCAGGTCAGCCAGCGTCAGGGGCGCATCGTTGCCCTTGCCCGTCGCGTCCGACAGGGCGCCCGCGAGCAGCGCGAGAAAGTCCTGTGCACCGTCGGTGCCTTTTCCTGTCTGCGTACCGCCTGACAGGTCGCTGTCGCTCATCAGCAGTTGTTGCAGTGTGATCATTCCGGTTTCCTCATTGATGCGCGCTGGGCAAACTCATCCATTTTTTTCTGATCCAGGCGGTTTTCCGCCAGGGTCGTTGCCGCAATCTGTCGGTCCTGTAAGGTCTGCCAGGCCTGCAGTCGCTGCTTCTTCTCGCGCCAGAAATTCAGCGCGGTATCGACTTTCTGGGTCCACTGGTGTAGCTGCTGGCGATGCTGATCTATCGCCTTCTCCAGCGTCTGGATAAACTGCTGATAGTTAATCCAGCGCTGGCTTCCAATGCCCTGTGTCATATCGGTATTGAGGTTGGTGCGATATTCATGCTGATAGTCGATTAACATCTTCAACTGTTCTTGAGCCTGCTGGCACCCGCGTCGCATTGCGCCAAGCTGCAATGCGGCATCATCAACTTCTTTTTCAGCCAGATCTTTCAGCGTTGATAACGCGCTGTTTTGCGCCATGACCTTCGCCCTCCACCTGTGTTACACCTGCGGGAAAATCAGCTCCAGTGCCTGAATTGAATCTTCCCAGTCGGCACGTTCAAAAATGCCTTGTTGCAAAAATGCCTCCAGCTGCGGCCACAGGGTAATCGCTTTGTCGAGCATCGGGTCGCTGCCTTTGGCATACGCCCCCACGCTCACCAGATCGCGGTTGCGCTGGAAGCTGGAGAGGAGTTGTTTAAAGTTACGCACGCGGGCGTAGTGTTTCTCGGTTATCAGCGCGGTCATCGCGCGGCTGATAGAGGCTTCAATATCTATCGCCGGATAGTGTCCGGCTTCGGCCAGACGACGCGACAGCACGATATGGCCGTCAAGGATCGCGCGCGCGGAGTCGGCAATCGGATCCTGCTGGTCATCGCCTTCGGTCAGCACCGTATAGAACGCAGTGATGGAGCCGCCGCCGCTGATGCCGTTCCCCGCACGTTCCACCAGGGCAGGGAGTTTGGCGAAGACCGAAGGCGGGTAGCCTTTGGTCGCCGGTGGCTCACCGATAGCCAGCGCGATTTCACGCTGCGCCATCGCGTAGCGGGTCAGCGAATCCATGATCAGCAGCACGTGCTTGCCGCGGTCACGAAAATCTTCGGCGATGCGGGTGGCATAGGCTGCCCCCTGCATACGCAGTAACGGCGACACGTCCGCCGGTGCGGCAATGACCACCGAGCGGGCACGGCCTTCCGCGCCCAGAATGTTTTCAATAAAGTCTTTTACTTCACGACCGCGCTCGCCGATCAGGCCCACGACGATAACGTCCGCCTGGGTGTAGCGCGCCATCATGCCAAGCAGGACGGATTTACCCACGCCTGACCCGGCGAAGAGGCCCATACGTTGCCCGCGTCCCACGGTCAGCAGGGCGTTAATCGGTCGCACGCCGGTGTCGAGCACATGCTCGATAGGGGTACGCTGCAGGGGGTTAAACGGCTGGGTAATTAATGCGCCGGTTTCGGTAGTGTCCGGGGAGGGAAGCCCGTCGAGCGGCTTCCCGCTGCCGTCCAGCACGCGACCCAGCAGGGCAGGACCAAGCGGCAGCTGTTTCCCGCTTTGCAGCCCATCGCCAGACGTGTTTTTGGCATACACGCGCGCGCCGGGCAGAATACCTTCCACCTCTTCAAGCGGCATCAGGAACAGGCGCTGGCCGTTGAACCCGACCACTTCGCTTTCTACTTCACGCGTTTCAAGACCGTCCTGACGCTCAATCACGCAGGTCGCGCCCAGCGGAAGCTGCAGGCCGGTGGCCTCCAGGACCAGACCGGTGGCGCGCGTCAGCCGCCCATAACGACGAACAGAGGGCAGTTGCGCCATCTTCGTCTCAAAGTTGTCGAGCGTGGTGAGCCAGCGGGTGAGGCGTGCGGTCATCAGACGACTCCCGGTGCCGCCAGGCGACACAGTTCCTGCCAGCGGGTGGCGACGCTGGCATCCAGATCGCCTTCATCGGCAGAAACTTTGCAGCCGCCGTGATGTAACGACGGGTCGCCGCGCAGACGCCAGCCGTGCAGGTTTAGCGTCGCGCCCAGGCTCTCTTCCACGCGCTGCAGGTCGTCCGGGTGGACGCGCAGCTGCGGCTTCCCGCTGAACAGCGGCTCCTGCTGCAGCAGACCCTGAATTTGTTTGATTAGCGCGGTGTTATCCACCACGGGCGTCTGGCCGATCACCTGACGCGCGGCTTCCAGCGCCATCTGCATCAGTCGCGAGGCAATCACGCTGTCCAGCGCGTCCAGCGTGTGCTGAAACTCGCTGACCAGCTGCTGCATGCGGGCATGGATCGGCGCCTGCTGCTGGCGCGCCTGATCGATACCGTGCTCTAACCCTTTCGCCAGGCCTTCCTGATACCCCAGCTCGTGGCCTTTCTGCCGACCTTCGTTCAGACCGGCATTGTAGCCCTGCTCGTGCGCCTGCATTTGCAGCTGAGCCAGCATTTGCGCCTGCTGCTCCTCTTCGCTCAGCTCGGGCTGCTCGACGTCCGGGTCAAGCGCCTCGGTCGGGATCGCGGCTGGCGTGAACTCGGAGAGGGGAGGGGCCAGATCGTCCGGCGTCCAGCGCTTCCACGGCAGCTCATTAGACATAGGTGTCGTCTCCGCTGCCAATCACCATCTCGCCGGTTTCCGCCAGACGACGAACGATAAGCAGAATGGCTTTCTGTTCGTTTTCCACCTGAGACAGACGAACCGGACCGCGGTTGGCAAGGTCGTCGCGCAGGATATCGGCCGCACGTTGAGACATGTTGCGCAGGAACTTCTCGCGCAGCGGCTGCTCGGCGCCTTTGAGGGCGATAAGCAGCGACTCGGAATCCACTTCCTGGAGCAGGCGCTGGATGCTGCGGTCGTCCACTTCGACGAGGTTTTCGAACAGGAACATCTCGTCGATGATTTTCTGTGCCAGCTCGCCGTCGAATTCGCGAACCGCCGTAATGACGGCCTCTTCCTGCTGCGTTTTCATCAGGTTGATGATTTCTGCCGCCGTTCTCACGCCGCCCATTTTGCTGCGCTTGAGGTTCTGGCCGTCGAGCAGGTTGTTCAGCACCTCGGTCAGCTCCGCCAGCGCGGCAGGCTGAACGCCGCCGAAGGTGGCGATACGCAGCATCACATCGTGACGCAGACGCTCTTCGAACAGCGCCAGAATATCGGCCGCCTGACCACGTTTGAGGTGGACAAGGATGGTGGCGATAATCTGCGGGTGCTCGTCGCGAATAAGGTCCGCGGCACTCTGCGGTTCCATAAAGTTAAGCGTTTCGATACCGCTGGCGGTATCGCGCGTTTCCAGAATGTCTTCCAGCAGGCTGGCGGCACGCTCTTCGCCCAGCGCCTTGACCAGCACGGAACGCAGGTAGTCGTTGGCGTTGACGTTGAGCGCGGCAAACTGTTCGGCTTCCTGCTCAAACTCCGACAGCACTTCGGTCAGCTGCTTGTTGGAGATTTGACGCACGTTGGCCATCGCCGCACTGAGAATTTGCACTTCCCGCTGGGAGAGGTGTTTAAACACCTCTGCCGCGCGATCTTCGCCAATGGTCATCAGCAGGATGACGCTTTTATCGGTGCCCGTAAGCGTATTACTCATGTTCGTTACCCATCCACTGACGGATGACCAGCGCCACGACGCGCGGATCGTTATCTGACATTTCGCGAATGCGCTGGCTCATCACCTCGGCACCCATGCGCTGGTTAGCGCGGCGCTGCTGCATCTGTTCATCTTTGCTGAGGCGCACTTCAACCGCTTCTTCCGTTTCCTGACGCGCATTCATCTGCTCGCGAGCCGCTTTTTCGGCTTCAGCACGGCGCTGGAGCTGAGGACGAACGCCCTTGCGCCACAGCAGCCACGCGACAATCAGCACCAGCAGCCAGCGTCCAGCGGACATCAGCTGGTCGATAAACGCCTGCTGTTGCCAGAACGGCAGTTCACCGCCGGTCTCTTCCACCGAGTTGAACGGTGAGTTCACCACGTTGAGGGTATCGCCGCGCTTCTCGGAGTAACCCATCGCTTCACGGGTCAGGTTTTCAATCTGCTTCATCTGTTCGGCGGTCAACGGCAACGGTTTGCCATCCGCCAGCGTTTTGTAGTTCACCACTACCGCAACGGAGAGACGCTGAATATCGCCCACGTTCAGTTTAGTGTGGCGAATCGTCCTATCCACTTCGTAGTTCGTGGTTTCGTTACGGCTGCTGTTTCGTGGACCGCTGTTCGTCGCCGTTGAGGTGGTCTGCTGGTTATTCTGCTGGCCATTCTGCTGATTGGCCGGCGGCGTAGAGATCGGCGCCGCGTTAGCCGGGGCAGGCTGGTTAGACAGCGCGCCCGGCACGCCGCCTGGGTTTGCGCCGCCAATCTGCTCGCTGGTGTTGATCTGGCGCGAACGCATAACCGCCTGCGCCGCATCGCCGTTCGGGCTGTACTGCTCTTCTGTTTGTTCTTTATTCGAGAAGTCGATCTGCGCGGTGACCTGCGCGTGCACGTTGCTGTTGCCCACCACCGGACCCAGGATCGCTTCGATACGGCGCTGGAGACGGCTTTCCACATCGGCGGCATATTTCAGCTGCGCGTCATTCAGATCGCGACCGGCGGTATTGGATTGCGTCAGCAGGTGACCGCTCTGGTCAACCAGCGTCACGTTACCCGGCGGCAGACCGGCCACGGCGCTGGAGACGAGATGCGTCACCGCGCTGATTTGCCCTTCGTCCAGCGCGCGGCCAGGCTCAAGCTTCACGGTCACGGAAGCCGAAGGCGATTTCTGTTCGCGGACAAATAAGGAAGGTTTAGGCATCGCCAGGTGCACGCGGGCGCTCTTCACCGGGCCTAATGTTTCAATGGTGCGGGCCAGCTCACCTTCCAGCGCACGCTGGTAGTTCACCTGCTCGCTGAACTGGCTGATACCGAATTTTTCCTGATCCAGCAGCTCAAAGCCTACCGCGCCGCCCTTTGGCAGCCCCTGCTGGGCCAGACGCAGACGCAGTTCGTGCACCTTATCTGCCGGGACCTCCAGCGCACCGCCATTATCGGCAAAGCGATAAGGGATGTTCATCTGGGTCAGCTGGGTGACGATGGCGCCGCCATCCTGATCGGAAAGGTTACTGTAGAGCGTCCGGTAATCAGGGCTTTTCGCCCACAGGACCATCGCTACAAGGATCGCAATTGCGGCAGCGCCTGCCACGATCAACGGGATTTTAGGATTCGCGCGAAGGCGGTTCATCCACTCGAGTGATTTATTCTGCGGCGCTGTCGATGCTGTTGCACTCATTGCGCACCTCTTAAATCCTGGTGGTTTACGTTATTCGTGTAGAGAAACAAAACTGACTCCCGGGTCGGCAAACACGACAAATGTTCCATATTGATGGCCCTGCCATTATTTGATGATTCGTGATTTTCTATGCGTCAAATAACCTGGTTTTTTCATGCTATTTACCGCCATTATCTTATTGACAAGCTGTTAGTCTTGACCGCGTAAAAAACCATCCAGGGGAGAGTCATGGCTATACAGGGCATTGAAGGGGTAATCAGTCAGCTGCAGGCAACGGCGATGACGGCCCGTAATCAGAATGTGGCAGATCAGCAGCCGAGCATCAGCTTTGCAGGGCAACTGCATGCCGCGCTTGACCGTATCAGTGATACCCAGACCGCAGCGCGTACGCAGGCAGAAAAGTTCACCCTCGGCGAGCCGGGCGTGGCGCTGAATGATGTGATGACCGATTTGCAAAAAGCCTCGGTTTCCCTGCAGATGGGGATCCAGGTGCGTAACAAGCTGGTGTCGGCTTATCAGGAAGTGATGGGGATGCAGGTCTAAGACCTGTCGATCTTCGCTGGCAGCCACAGCGCTTTAATGCCACAATATTTTTTTCTTCGAATGCAGGAAAGATGATGAAAAAAATAGCAATTGCTGGCGCGCTGCTGGCACTGACCGGGTGCGTTCAGGTCGATAATTATAAAGAGGTGATCAAGCATCCTGTCCCGGCGCATCTGGCGGGATACTGGCAGTCAAAAGGGCCGCAGAGCAAAATGGTCAGCCCCGAAGCGATTGCCACGCTGGTGGTGACGGAAGAGGGCAATACGCTGGACTGCCGTCAGTGGCAGCGCGTGATTGCCGTGCCGGGTAAAATCATGCTGCGTTCAGACAGTTATTACAACGTGACGCGCAAGCTGGATATCTATCCGCTGGAGCGCGATGGCTCGACGCTTGAGTACGACGGGCTGGAGCTGCAGAAGGTCGATCGCCCAACGGTTGAGTGTGCCGATTACCTGAGCAAGCATCCGCTGGAGAGTAAACTACCGTAGCCGTTTGTTGCCGGGTGGCGCTGACGCTTACCCGGCCTACAAAAGTGCCTTCCAGTAGGCCGGGTAAGGCGAAGCCGCCACCCGGCATTGTTTCTACAACGCATCCTCAATTACCCACACGCTCACGCTTCCGCCTTTGCAGGTAAACGTCCCTTCGCCATCCGCCGCCGTGGTGACCGTTTCTTCGCGATTGCCGAGAAAATCACGCCACGTTTTGTTGCCGTAGTTTTCCCCCAGGCAAATTACCTTCTCGCCGTCGTCCCCGTTTGACATGACCACCACGCAGCCAGGATCGTCTTCCGTGCCGCTGCGGCTGAAGGCGATGCAGTTAGGATGGTCAAAAAAGAGCGTCTGCACGCCGTGGGCAAAACGCTGGCGCGCGAGGATCAGCTCGTGGAGCTGCTCAATCACAGGCATATCAATATGGTACGTTTCACCGTCTCCACCCGTATCGTCATAGCTGGCGCCAAAGAGGTCAGGATAAAAGACGCTCGGCACGCCATTTTCCCGCAGCAGGATCAGCGCATACGCCAGCGGTTTAAACCAGGCTTCGACCGGGGCTTCCAGCGCCTGCAAAGGCTGGGTGTCATGGTTCGCGACGAGGGTGACCGCATGAAACGGATCGGCTTCCACCAGCGTGCCGGTAAAGATTTGGCTCATGTCGTAATCCCGGCCCTGACGTGACGCCTCGTGGAATTTCATCTGCAGGGGGGCATCAAACAGCATGGTTTTGCCTTCGACCTGGTCGATATAGGCCTGAAGTTTATCCACCTCGTGAGACCAGTATTCCGCCACGATAAACAGCGGCTGGTCGGCGACCTCCTGGACGTGCTCAATCCACTCTTTGTAAAACCAGGCGGGAATATGCTTGACGGCGTCCAGACGAAAACCGTCGCAGCGCGTCTGTTCCATGACCCAGCGGGCCCAGTATTTGATCTCCTCGGTGACGGCGTGATTGCGAAAGTCGATATTTTCGCCCATCAGGTAATCGAAGTTACCCATCTCATCATCAACCTGATCGTTCCAGCCTTCGCCGGTGTAATCGTTGACGATTTTAAAAATGCCGTCTTCATCGGGGTTTTCAATGTGGTCGACGCCGCTGAAGCATTTGTAGTCCCAGATAAACTGCGAATATTGCCCGGCGCGGGCAGGGAAGGTATAGCGGGTCCAGGCTTCACACTCGATGACCTCATCGTCGATCTGCGTGCGATCCTGCTCGTTCACGCGCTGAACGCGGACGGGCTCTTTTTCATCGGCACCCATTTTGTGGTTCACCACCACGTCCAGCAGTACGGCAATGTCGTTGCGCTTGAGGGCGTCGATGGCTTCCAGCAGCTGCGCTTTGTCACCGTATTTCGTGGCGATACTGCCTTTCTGGTCAAACTCGCCCAGATCGAACAGGTCATAGGAGTCATAGCCGACAGAATACCCGCCTGACGCGCCTTTATAGGCGGGCGGGAGCCAGATCATGTTAATGCCGATTTCGTTAAGATTGGGGGCTAACGCCGTGACCTCTCGCCACAATTCACCGCCAGCAGGGTAGTACCAGTGAAAACATTGTAACAGGGTGGGGTTTTTCATCATCCTTGCTCCAGAAGCCATTGGCAGACTTCTGGAGTATGGATGAAGAAATCATAGTTGTGTGTCGCGGGTAAAACTTTCTGGGTAAAGAATATTCCCTGACAGCTTTCCATAGGTAGACGTGATGGATTGCTGTTTGCCGGTTTGATCGATCAGATTGCGCAGTTCGTCCATTCGGACTTTCAGCAGCGCTTTTAGCGCATTCTCATTTTCAAGGATCATTTCCAGCAGCGCACGCGCTTGCTCAACCTGAGCCGGAGGGCATGACATAATGGGTGTTTGAGAAATCCTCTCCACCAGTTGTACATAATGCATTTCCTGCTCGATAAGCGCATCCCATTGACCAGAATGTGCGAGATTTAGCATAGCAATGCTCTGAGCATGTAACGCCTGCCAGTGGCTAAGCGCTGCGCTGGGATTATTCATCAAAATTATCCTGAAATAGAGGACGCATTGGGGCCGATTTGCTTCCACGCATCCGCAATGTTGTTTAATAAACCCTCGACTTCAACAATTGCGTCTATGTCGTTGCGTAAATTTGCATATAACAAACGTCGAACCATATAGTCATATAAAGCAGCGAGGTTGCCTGGTAATTCACTTTCGACTTCCATGTTTAGACCGGCTTTTAATCCGTTATCTATAATCGCAATCGCTTTTGAAAGCGTTTCGCCTTTTTGAGCGATTTGTCCGGACTCAAGAAACAGGCGAGCCCGAACAAGAGCGCTAAGCGCTCCATCGAACAACATGACTATCAACTCGTGAGGGCTTGCATTCATTACTGCGCTTTCAAGCCCTACTTGTTGATATGCCTGAACACCTGATGTGTTATACATATTTACTCCTGAAACACATTCTAACGCTGTGAAAACTGCTGAGTAAGATAATTGGCTGTATTTGTCATTTTTGTCATCATTACATCAAGGCTCGTAAACTGTGCTTTATAACGTGCCATAGTCGCTTCAATGGAAGCTTCCATTGAATCATATCGCTCCCCAAGGCTTTTCAGGGTTTTATTGATTCCATCTTTAGCGTTTTGGATAACACCTGCTTTTCCGATACTTGTACTTAACATTGCATCCAGCGTTTTGCTCATCTGTGTAGCAAGCCCGGTTATTTTTCCATCGCCGATAAAGTATTGCTGCACAGCATCAGGATTATCTGTCAAAACCTTTGTAAGTTTTTCGGCATCAATTTTCAGGTTCCCCGTGCTGCCATCTGCGGCTTTAGTTGGATCCTGCGTAATACCCAACTGTGCCATGATTTGCACGGAACCACTTTGAACTTGTGTCAGAAGTCCACGAAGTTGCGACTGAATTCCACGTACATTCGCATCACCAACAAGAGCTCCGTTACTGTTAGACTGAGATTTTGAACCTGGGTCGACGGCGACATACTTTGTCAGTGACGTGATCGTCGATTGCAGTGAGTTGTAAGCTGTAACCCAGTCGCTAATCGCTTTCTGGTTGATGTCAGTGGCTCGGTCAATATTAAGAGTTTCATCTTCTTTACTTTCTGCCTTGAGCGCGAATGTGACACCGGGCAAAGCGTCGGTAATGGTATTGGACTGACGCTCAATTTCGATTTCGTTAACTACAACTACAGCATTCTGCGCTGGTGTTTTCAAAACCAGGGCGCCGGTTTTATTTGTCGAGTCATAGCCAATCGCTGCTTGCAGTTTATCATCACCGTTAACGCTAATTGTCATCTCACCATCTGTGCCGGTTGACTTAGAGGTCAACATTAAGCGGTAGTCACCTTCTTTCGCCTTAATCACGCTCGCCGTGACGTTACCGTTGGCTTTATTAATTGCATTTGCAATCCCCTGGATTGAGGTATCTGCATCAGAAAGTTCGACTACAAGTGGATCTTTTGTCCCTGGTTGCGTAACGGTGACCTTACGGGTTGTACCCGT
The DNA here is from genome assembly GCF_000286655.1 of Enterobacter sp. SST3. Taxonomy (NCBI): domain Bacteria; kingdom Pseudomonadati; phylum Pseudomonadota; class Gammaproteobacteria; order Enterobacterales; family Enterobacteriaceae; genus Enterobacter; species Enterobacter sp. SST3. Next base: position 41,802 of record NZ_ALNS01000011.1, read on the forward strand.
TATGTCGCCTAATTTCTCGGTATTTGTCGAATAGGATCCTGTAGAAAGAGCCTGTGCACGCGCCAATTTGTTAACATTAACAACGAAAGCACCGGTAGATGCTTCGGAAGTGGTGGTTGCAGTAAACGCAGTATTGGTGCTACCAACAGAAGTAGAGTTCCAGGTCGCTGTTTTACCCAGTGCTGCAGTTGCTGTTTGCAGAGATGTCATCGCGCTCTGCAATTTTCCGTAGGCGCTAAGTTGTGCATTATAATTCGATTGCTGTGTTGTGATTGTAGTAAGTTTGGTTCTCTCAGCCGCTTCTAACTGATTGTATAAATCTCCAAGTCCAGCAGAACCTATGCCGAGGTTACTGATAGTCGCCATATTCATATCCTTTTCAATGCGAAGAAATCGTTCACGACAGTTATCGGCCTCTTGAGACAAAAGTTTACCGGTCAATAAAAAAAAGTATCCGACGAATAGCAGCATCGAAGAGTGCTAAATGAATGGATTGCCGTTGGCGTAAGCTAATCATGTCAAGCCAGTGGTACTAAAAAAGATATGGTTATAGGTTAAATAAACATCCAATTAGCTGTTAGATATAGGAGATGTATGATTTATTTCTTATAAAAATCATATGGATGTTTTTTTTTTGAAATTGATTCTAAAGTCTTTCCAGAGGTCGTCGATAACCTTGTTGACGGTGAGCAACGCCGAGAGCTTGAGGCACCGACTCTTGAAACTAATTGGAAGGAATTAAAATTATGGCAGTTATCAATACTAATCTGTTGTCTCTCACTACTCAGAACAACCTGAATAAATCTCAGTCTTCCCTGGGTACTGCGATCGAGCGTCTGTCCTCTGGTCTGCGTATCAACAGCGCAAAAGACGATGCTGCCGGCCAGGCGATCGCGAACCGTATGAATGCCCAAATTAAAGGTATGAACCAGGCATCTCGTAATGCAAACGACGGTATTTCTTTAATTCAGACTGCTGAAGGCAATCTGAACGAAATCAACACCAACCTGCAGCGTGTTCGTGAACTTAGCGTCCAGGCCGCGAATGGCACGAATGACACCACTGACATTGATTCAATTGAAGCTGAAATAACCCAGCGCTTGGAAGAAATTGATCGTCTGGCTAACTCTGCAACCTTCAACGGTAAAAAACTGTTCAATGATGCAGATGTCACCATCCAGGTGGGGGCAGGTGCAACAACAGATGACACCATTAAAATTACTAAAGATGCACTGATCAAAGCGACTTCTTCTGATCTGAACACTGCGCTGAAATCAGACGGTTCAATTGACCTGGGTGACAATACCAAAGCACAAGCATTTGTTACTGCAGTTGACGATGCTCTGAAAAAAGTTGACGGTGCACGTAGTAACCTGGGTGCAATTCAAAACCGTCTGGAGTCAACCATTAATAACCTGAACAATTCAGTGAATAACTTATCTGCTGCGCAGTCTCGTATCCAGGATGCTGACTACGCAACAGAAGTTTCTAACATGTCTCGTTCCCAGATCCTGCAACAGGCCGGTACTTCAGTTCTGTCTCAGGCGAATCAGGTTCCTCAGACTATGCTGTCTCTGCTGCGTTAATTTTACGCACGAAACCCCGCTTCGGCGGGGTTTTTTTATCTCTGCTATTTGAGGATCCGCCTGTGAAACAGATCGTTATTACCCAGCCTAAACTGGTCGCAGATTTTTCATGTGTCGGTGGGGAATGCCGTGAACATTGTTGTCAGGGTTGGACCATCGCATTTGATAAATCCTCCGTTAACCGCTATCTGAACAGTAAAAATGCCGCGATTCGTCAGACGGCGAAAACGGCGATAAAAGTCACCAAAAAACACTATGGCCACTGGGGCGAAGTGATTTTCCATACGGAAAGCAAAAATTGCCCGTTTATGGATACCGAAAAGCTCTGCAATATTCACAGCGTGATGGGTGTCCAGGCCTTAAGCCCAACTTGTTCGACGTTCCCGCGGACAAACCGGGTCTATAAAAATGAAATCGAAAAATCGCTCAATCTCTCGTGTCCGGAAGTGACCCGACTTCTGTTGAACGATCGGGAGTCTATGTCGATGATGGAATCGGTTATTGTCCAGCAGGACGTCAATAACGCGCCAATGATTGATTTGAAGGCCAAGGTCATCAATCTCTTCTGCCAGAATATATTCAGCGTTGAAGGTGTTAGCGTTGAAGAACAGGTTTACGCCATGGTGAAATTCCTCATGGTGGCTGAAAAGCTCGATAATCTCGAAGAGAATATCGGCACGCTCGAAACGGTCTATTTCTCGCTGGTTAACGAGCTGGTGAGCGGTAAAATCAAGACGGAGCTTGGCGGGTTTAATCAGAACTACAGCCTGAAATTCGCGCTAATTTCGCTCATCCAGAGCTATTTTACGAAGAAAGCGACAGCCCGCGGCGGTGCGGTATTAAATCGTTATTTTACCCAGCTTTATCAACAGTTTGAGTCTGCGGGTGACACCGTGCCGGCAGAGAAGGTCATGGAAAACATCGAGTCCGTCTGGCGCGATGTGGCAAGCGGTTACCTGGCGACCAATGACCATTTATTTAAGAACTTTTTTAAATACAAACTCTGGGAGCAGGCCTTTCCGCAGAACAACGGCCGCAGCATGTTGAATAACCTTTATTTAATCGTTGCGGAGTACTATTTCCTGAAAACGTTACTTGCCGGTCAGGCTATCGTGGCGGGGAAAATTAAACAAGATAATATCATTGATGTTATTTACAGCTTCCATTCCCTTAGCCAGCATAATCAGGAAGCGGGAAAGCTCTTTCATCAACATATAGATAGCGTCAAACTGGGCGACGATCTTTCATTGTTGCAACTGTTAATTTAGGCAGAAAAGTTGCCCCGGTTGTGGGCAACCTCAGAATAACCTCACTTTATCCCCCTTTTTCATCCAATTGAACGCCCTCCAGAATCGGATAATCATGCCGATAACTCAACTAACGCAGGGCTGTTTATCGTGAATTCACTCTATACCGCTGAAGGTGTAATGGATAAACACTCGCTGTGGCAGCGTTATGTCCCGCTGGTGCGTCACGAAGCATTGCGCCTCCAGGTGCGCTTGCCGGCGAGCGTGGAACTCGACGATCTGCTACAGGCGGGCGGTATCGGGTTATTGAATGCAGTTGACCGATACGACGCTCTGCAAGGAACGGCATTTACGACTTACGCAGTTCAGCGTATTCGTGGTGCGATGCTGGACGAGCTGCGCAGCCGTGACTGGGTACCGCGTAGTGTTCGCCGCAATGCACGCGAAGTGGCGCATGCGATGGGGCAGCTGGAACAGGAACTGGGACGCAACGCAACGGAAACCGAAGTGGCGGATCGTCTTGGCATTGCTGTTGAAGAGTATCGTCAGATGTTGCTCGATACCAATAATAGTCAACTCTTCTCTTATGACGAGTGGCGAGAAGAGCATGGCGATAGCATCGAGCTGGTGACGGATGAGCACCAGCAAGAAAACCCGTTACACCATTTAATGGAAGGGAATTTACGCCAGCGCGTCATGGAAGCTATTGAAGCTCTGCCTGAACGCGAACAGCTGGTATTGACCCTTTATTACCAGGAAGAGCTTAACCTCAAAGAGATTGGCGCTGTTCTGGAGGTGGGAGAGTCGCGGGTGAGCCAGCTGCACAGCCAGGCCATTAAACGCTTACGAACCAAGCTGGGTAAGTTATAGGTGATTGATTCACCTTAAAAATGCCGCACAACGTATTGACAACCAGGAGTTATCATGACGGTGCAGCAATCTAAAAGACGGCCTTTAAGCCGCTACCTGAAAGACTTTAAACACAGCCAGACGCATTGCGCCCACTGTAACAAGTTACTCGATCGTATCACGCTGGTTCGCCGCGGCGAAATCGTCAATAAGATCGCGATTTCGCGCCTCGACACGTTGATGGACGAAGCAGCATGGCTCGAAGAGCAAAAAGAGTGGGTGGCGCTTTGCCGTTTCTGTGGCGATCTCCATTGCAAAGAGCAAAGCGACTTCTTCGACATTATCGGCTTCAAGCAGTTCCTGTTTGAACAAACGGAGATGAGCCACGGCACCGTTCGCGAATACGTGGTTCGCCTGCGCCGCCTCGGGCAGCATCTGACCGTGAACAACATTTCCCGCGATCTGCTCAAAACCGGTTATCTCGACGAGAACCTGGAGCCGTGGCTGCCTGCGACCAGCACCAACAACTACCGGATTGCGCTGCGCAAGTACGCACAATATAAGGTACAAATGCCGGGTGCCATAAAGCAGAAAGCCCACGCCGGAACAACTTCTGATATATATTAAAAAAGAATAAGATGTAGCGCAGTCGCCTTTGACGTTGCAGGCGATTTCTCTACACTACGTAAAAATTCCACTATATCGGGGTATTTATGAAATTTGCACTTCTGGGTCGTCAGGCGCTGATGGGTGTTATGGCCGTTGCGCTGGTTGCGGGCATGAGCGTGAAAACGTTCGCCGCAGAAAACCTGCTGAATAAAGTAAAAGAGCACGGTACGCTGCTGGTCGGGCTGGAAGGAACCTATCCTCCGTTCAGCTTCCAGGGCGATGACGGCAAGCTGACCGGTTTTGAAGTGGAGTTTGCTGAAGAGCTGGCGAAACACCTCGGCGTGAAAGCGTCCCTGAAACCGACCAAATGGGACGGTATGCTGGCGTCGCTGGATTCGAAACGCATTGACGTGGTCATCAACCAGGTCACCATCTCTGACGAGCGTAAGAAGAAGTATGACTTCTCCACCCCGTATACCGTGTCCGGTATTCAGGCGCTGGTGAAGAAAGGCAACGAAGGCACCATCAAAACGGCTGCGGACCTGAAAGGGAAGAAAGTCGGTGTCGGTCTGGGAACCAACTACGAAGAGTGGCTGCGCCAGAACGTTCAGGGCGTGGATATCCGCACCTATGATGATGACCCGACGAAATACCAGGATCTGCGCGTGGGCCGTACCGACGCCATTCTGGTTGATCGCCTGGCAGCACTGGATCTGGTGAAGAAAACCAACAACACCCTGGCGGTAGCGGGTGATGCGTTCTCTCGTCAGGAATCCGGCGTGGCCGTTCGTAAAGGTAACGAAGACCTGGTGAAAGCGATTGATTCCGCGATTGCTGACATGCAAAAAGACGGTAGCCTGAAAGCGCTTTCCGAGAAGTGGTTCGGGGCAGACGTCACGAAATAAGTTTCTGACGTAAAAAAAGGCGCTTTTAAAAGCGCCTTTTTTATTTCTTACGCGTCTGCGTGCATAATGAAAAATATCACATTTTGTCTGAGTTACCGGAGCATCCATGTCACTACAGAATTTAACGCGCTTTCCCCGCCTGGAGTTCATCGGCGCGCCGACGCCGCTGGAGTATCTCCCGCGATTTTCTGATTATTTAGGGCGCGATATTTTTATTAAGCGTGATGACGTGACGCCCATGGCGATGGGGGGCAACAAGCTGCGCAAGCTGGAGTTTCTGGCGGCGGACGCCCTGCGCGAAGGTGCGGATACGCTCATCACTGCCGGGGCCATCCAGTCCAACCACGTTCGCCAGACGGCGGCCGTGGCGGCGAAGCTTGGGCTCCACTGCGTGGCGTTGCTGGAAAACCCGATTGGCACGCGGGCTGAAAACTATCTCACCAACGGTAACCGCCTGCTGTTAGACCTGTTTAACGTGCAGGTTGAGATGGTTGACGCGCTGACCGACCCGACCGCCCAGCTCGATGAGCTGGCGACGCGTCTGGAAGCGCAGGGTTTTCGCCCCTACGTTATCCCCGTCGGCGGTTCGAATGCGCTGGGCGCGCTGGGGTACGTGGAAAGTGCGCTGGAAATCGTGCAGCAGTGCGAGGGTGCGGTGAGTCTCTCCTCCGTCGTGGTCGCGTCCGGCAGTGCGGGCACCCATGCCGGGCTGGCGGTGGGGCTGGAGCAACTGCTTCCGGAGGTCGAACTGATTGGCGTGACGGTGTCCCGCAGCGTGGCGGATCAGAAGCCGAAAGTGGTTACGCTACAGCAGGCGGTTGCAGAGCAGCTGGAGCTGAAGGCCAAGGCCGATATTCTGCTCTGGGATGACTATTTTGCGCCGGGTTACGGCACGCCGAACGATGAGGGAATGGAAGCGGTGAAACTGCTGGCGCGCCTCGAGGGCATACTGCTCGATCCGGTCTATACCGGCAAAGCGATGGCCGGACTGATCGACGGCATTGCGCAAAAACGCTTTAAGGATGAAGGGCCGATTTTATTTGTCCATACCGGCGGAGCGCCTGCGCTGTTTGCCTATCATCCTCATGTCTAAAAATCAGGTCGAAAAATAATAATGCAAGAAAGTATTCAACTGGTTATTGATTCTCTGCCGTACCTGCTGAAAGGTGCGGTATTTACGTTGCAGCTCAGTATCGGCGGGATGTTCTTTGGGCTGGTACTGGGATTTATACTGGCCTTAATGCGCTTGTCGCCTGTCCTGCCGGTGCGCTGGCTGGCGCGCTTTTATATCTCCGTGTTTCGCGGCACGCCGCTTATTGCCCAGCTCTTTATGATCTACTACGGCTTACCGCAGTTCGGAATCGAGCTGGATCCGATTCCGGCGGCGATGATTGGCCTGTCGCTCAATACCGCGGCGTACACCTCCGAAACCCTGCGTGCGGCCATCTCCTCCATTGACAAAGGGCAGTGGGAAGCGGCGGCCAGTATCGGGATGACGCCCTGGCAGACGCTGCGCCGGGCCATCCTGCCGCAGGCGGCACGCGTGGCGCTTCCGCCGCTCAGCAACAGCTTTATCAGCCTGGTGAAAGATACCTCCCTGGCGGCAACGATTCAGGTTCCGGAGCTTTTCCGTCAGGCACAGCTCATTACCTCCCGTACGCTTGAGGTCTTTACCATGTATCTGGCCGCCTCGCTGATTTACTGGGTGATGGCGACGGTGCTGTCTGCTCTGCAAAACTATTTCGAAAACCAGCTTAACCGCCAGGAGCGTGATCCAAAATGAGTGCAATTGACGTCAAAAACCTGGTGAAAAAATTCCACGGTCAAACGGTGCTCCACGGGATCGATCTGGAAGTCGAGCAGGGCGAAGTGGTGGCGATTATTGGACCGAGCGGTTCGGGTAAGACGACGCTGCTGCGCAGCATTAACCTGCTTGAACAGCCGGAAGGCGGTACCATCCGCGTCGGGGAGATCACGATTGATACCGGGAAATCCATCAGCCAACAGAAAGGGTTGATTCGCCGACTGCGCCAGCATGTCGGCTTTGTTTTCCAGAACTTCAACCTTTTCCCGCATCGTACTGTGCTGGAGAACATCATCGAAGGGCCGGTGATCGTTAAAGGTGAGCCAAAAGAAGAAGCGACGGCGCGGGCTCGCGAACTGCTCGCCAAAGTAGGGCTGGCGGGGAAAGAGACCAGCTATCCGCGTCGCCTGTCGGGCGGGCAGCAGCAGCGCGTGGCGATTGCGCGCGCGCTGGCGATGCGCCCGGACGTGATCCTGTTTGATGAACCGACCTCTGCGCTCGATCCGGAACTGGTGGGCGAGGTGCTGAACACCATTCGCCAGCTGGCACAGGAGAAACGTACGATGGTGATCGTGACCCATGAAATGAGCTTTGCGCGCGATGTCGCTGACAGAGCCATCTTTATGGATCAGGGACGGATCGTGGAGCAGGGGCCAGCGAAAAGCCTGTTCGCTAACCCTCAACAGCCGCGAACCCGTCAATTCCTTGAAAAATTCCTTATGCAGTAGCATTTTTGCACGCATTTGCTCCAGAAATTGACTCTGGAGCAAATTATTCTCCCTCTGCGCGAGGGCTTCTGTTTTTTTATTCCATCCAGATCGGATAAACCTTATCGATAGTAAAGTTAATTGTGCTATTGCCGATATTTTGTGGCTAGAAAAAAGTTTTATGTGTTAGCTTATATTCACCATAATAATGATTATCTGTTCAGAGGCTTCATTTAGTAAGTATGAAGGATTTAGACTTTTTCACCTGGCGACGGGATTGCTCCCTCCGGTTTCAGGAATTGACCTGTGCCGCCGAGGTATATCAGGAGCTGGAGCGACAAACTCAGGCGCTGGAATTCGATTATTACGCGCTCTGCGTGCGCCATCCCGTGCCATTTACCCGCCCTAAAATCTCCCTGCAAACCACTTACCCAAAGTTGTGGATGGCGCAATATCAATCCGCGAACTATTTCGCGATTGATCCGGTTTTAAAACCGGAGAATTTCATTCAGGGCCATCTCCCCTGGACAGATGCATTATTCGCCGAGGCGCAGGAATTATGGCACAGCGCCCAGGATCACGGTTTACGCTCGGGAATAACGCAGTGCCTGATGCTGCCAAATCATGCGCTTGGTTTCCTGTCCGTGTCTCGTACGCGTGTACAGGAAGGGCCATTAGCCCATGAAGAAATAGAGCTGCGGTTGCAAATGCTGGTGCAAATGGCCTTAACCTCGCTGATGCGTTTTGACGATGAGATGGTCATGCCGCCGGAAATGAAATTCAGCAAGCGCGAGCGTGAAATTCTGAAATGGACTGCGGAAGGGAAGACGTCAGCGGAAATAGCGATCATTCTCTCGATCTCAGAGAATACCGTTAACTTCCATCAGAAGAATATGCAGAAGAAATTCAACGCGCCCAACAAGACGCAGATCGCGTGCTATGCGGCGGCAACGGGACTGATTTGACGCAGTAAAACGTTCTGCGTGACAGACGAGCGAACGGCTGAATGCACTGCATCCAGCCGTTTTTTGTTACTGACGGTACGCTTGCTTGATTTGCTTAACGGTGTTAGCAAATACCGCTGATTCAGCCTGGTCTTCCATCTCCGCGATTTGTTTTTCCATTTTAATGATCACACGACCGGCATCAGCCTGGCCCATCGCCTGCAGCATCAGCGTTAGCAGCGCTTTCAGGCAGTTTACTTCCTGTGCCAGTTCCTGGTTATTCTCCGCAGTGGCAAATTCAGGTGTGCTCATTTATTTTCCTCATTATTAAACGGCGCTAAAGCGCGACGACGAAAGTCAAGGCGGCGGAGTATACCACAAGCTGAAGCAAAAAATGCAGCGGTTGTTTTTCGTACTTTTATGCTGATGTTTAATTGCGTAAACAGATCGTACCGGTAAACTCATTCCGCTAATGATTATTAATTGTTTAGGTCGGGTTCGCTTGCCGTTAATTATTGTTACAAAAAGTTGAACCCTGTTTTTGCGCAGGTTAAGCCAGCCCGTTTTTTGTAACTTTTTGAATACAGATGGTTAAAAAAAGCTGCAAGAGCCCTGAATGCACGGGCTCTCTTTCCACCGCCTGTACAGCCTAATTTCCAAAAACGAGAGCAAAATCGAATAGCCGGTTTTTTAACGTTTTAATCTTGTCAGGAAAACCGTTAATATAAACCAAATTATCACACAGTAGCGTTATCCCTATTCTGGAGACATTTCCTTTGATCAACGTCCTTCTTGTTGATGACCACGAACTGGTGCGCGCAGGGATACGACGCATTCTTGAAGATATTAAAGGTATTAAAGTTGCCGGTGAGGCATGCTGTGGCGAAGATGCGGTAAAATGGTGCCGTACCCACTCCGCCGATGTGGTGCTGATGGATATGAACATGCCCGGTATCGGTGGTCTTGAAGCAACACGCAAAATCGCGCGTACCTTTGTAGACACCAAAGTCATCATGCTGACTGTGCATACCGAAAATCCACTGCCCGCGAAAGTGATGCAGGCGGGGGCCGCGGGTTACCTGAGTAAAGGTGCTGCACCGCAGGAAGTCGTCAATGCTATCCGTTCCGTGTTTGCCGGACAGCGTTATATTGCGTCCGACATCGCTCAGCAGATGGCGCTGAGTCAGATCGAGCCCGAGAAAACCGAATCACCCTTTGCCAGTTTGTCCGAGCGTGAATTGCAGATTATGCTGATGATCACCAAAGGTCAGAAGGTGAATGAGATCTCGGAACAGCTGAATCTCAGCCCGAAAACGGTAAACAGCTATCGTTATCGGATGTTCAGTAAACTGAACATTCATGGTGACGTCGAACTGACGCATCTGGCCATCCGACATGGTTTGTGTAATGCGGAGACGTTGTTAAGTCAGTGAGTGATGTGTTCGATTCAAAAGCATTTCTGAAAACCGTAACCAGCCAGCCTGGCGTCTATCGCATGTATGACGCTGGCGGTACGGTTATCTATGTGGGGAAGGCAAAAGATCTTAAAAAACGTCTCTCCAGCTATTTTCGCAGTAACCTGGCCTCCCGTAAGACCGAAGCGCTGGTCTCACTCATTCAGAATATTGATGTTACCGTCACGCATACAGAGACAGAAGCGCTGCTGCTTGAGCACAACTATATTAAGCTCTACCAGCCGCGCTACAACGTCCTGCTGCGTGATGATAAATCCTATCCGTTTATCTTTCTGAGCGGCGACACCCATCCGCGCCTCGCTATGCACCGTGGTGCAAAACATGCGAAGGGTGAATATTTCGGGCCGTTCCCCAACGGCTATGCCGTGCGAGAAACGCTGGCGCTGCTGCAAAAAATCTTCCCGATCCGCCAGTGTGAAAACAGCGTTTACCGTAACCGTTCGCGCCCGTGCCTGCAGTACCAGATTGGACGCTGCCTGGGACCGTGCGTGGCCGGGCTGGTGAGTGAAGAAGAGTATGCCCAGCAGGTGGAGTATGTGCGCCTGTTCTTAGCAGGCAAGGACGATCAGGTGTTAACGCAGCTGATCGCGCGGATGGAAAAAGCCAGCGCCGCACTCGAGTTCGAAGAGGCCGCGCGTATCCGCGACCAAATCCAGGCGGTGCGCAGAGTGACTGAGAAACAGTTTGTCTCAAATACCGGTGACGATCTTGATGTCATCGGCGTGGCCTTTGACGCCGGAATGGCCTGCGTGCACGTGCTGTTTATTCGCCAGGGCAAAGTGCTCGGCAGCCGCAGCTATTTCCCGAAAGTGCCTGGCGGTACCGAACTGGGTGAAGTGGTGGAAACCTTTGTCGGCCAGTTCTATCTGCAGGGCAGCCAGATGCGCACGCTGCCTTCTGAAATCCTGCTCGATTTTAATCTTGACGATAAAACCCTGCTGGCCGATTCGCTCTCTGAACTGGCGGGGCGCCGGGTCAATGTTCAAACCAAACCGCGCGGCGATCGCGCGCGTTATCTGAAGCTGGCGCGGACCAACGCGGCAACGGCGCTGAGCACGAAGCTGTCGCAGCAGTCGACGGTGCACCAGCGTTTAACGGCCCTGGCGGCGCTGCTGAAGCTGCCGGAAGTGAAACGGATGGAGTGTTTCGACATCAGCCATACGATGGGTGAACAGACGGTCGCGTCCTGCGTGGTGTTTGATGCTAACGGTCCGCTGCGCGCCGAGTATCGCCGCTATAACATCACCGGCATCACGCCGGGCGATGACTATGCGGCGATGAATCAGGTGCTGCGTCGTCGCTATGGTAAAGCCATAGAAGAGAGCAAGATCCCCGATGTGATCCTGATTGACGGCGGGAAAGGGCAGCTCGGCCAGGCGAAAGCGGTATTTGAATCGCTTGATGTCAGCTGGGATAAAAACCATCCGCTGCTGCTGGGCGTCGCAAAAGGGGCCGATCGTAAGGCCGGTCTGGAGACACTGTTCTTCGAGCCGGAAGGTGAGGGCTTCAGCCTGCCGCCGGACTCTCCGGCGCTGCACGTCATTCAGCATATTCGCGATGAATCGCACGATCACGCCATCAGCGGTCACCGCAAAAAACGGGCGAAGGTGAAAAACACCAGCTCACTCGAGACGATCGAAGGCGTGGGGCCAAAACGTCGCCAGATGCTGCTGAAGTATATGGGCGGATTGCAAGGATTACTCAACGCCAGCATGGAGGAAATTGCAAAAGTGCCGGGTATTTCGCAAGGGCTGGCAGAAAAGATCTACTACTCGTTGAAACATTGAGGGCTCTGTAGCAACATAGAGCTAAATTTTACTGACAACAAATAGTTACCGTCACTATGCAATATAACATCCCTACGTTGCTCACTCTTTTTCGTGTCGTACTCATCCCGTTCTTTGTGCTGGCGTTTTACCTGCCGGTTGTCTGGGCACCCTTTGCCTGCGCATTGATCTTCCTTATTGCAGCGGTAACAGACTGGTTTGATGGCTATCTGGCGCGCCGCTGGAATCAAAGCACCCGTTTCGGCGCCTTCCTCGATCCGGTGGCGGATAAAGTGATGGTCGCGATTGCGATGGTGCTGGTGGCTGAGCACTATCACACCTGGTGGGTGACGCTGCCTGCGGCAACCATGATCGGCCGTGAGATTATTATCTCTGCGCTGCGCGAATGGATGGCGGAACTGGGGAAACGCAGCAGCGTGGCGGTTTCCTGGATTGGTAAAGTGAAAACGACGGCGCAGATGGCGGCGCTGGTCTGGATGCTGTGGCGTCCGAACGCCTGGGTTGAGTGGGCGGGGATTGGCCTCCTGTGGGTGGCGGCAGTGCTGACGCTGTGGTCAATGCTGCAATATTTGAACGCTGCGCGCGGAGATTTGCTTGATCAGTGATCGTTTCGCCGTAATTTTCAGCAAACGATCCGGGGATGCAAAAAATAACGTTGACTCATAACGTCATATCAGTAGAATGCAACGCATCGAACGGCGGCACAGCAAGCCGGACGATAATGAAATCAAGTGGTTAGACATTTACTTGATGACATGCGGGAATAGCTCAGTTGGTAGAGCACGACCTTGCCAAGGTCGGGGTCGCGAGTTCGAGTCTCGTTTCCCGCTCCAGATTAAAGACATGCGCAACAGCGGGTGTCAGTTTGAAAAGTTTTACGGCGCGTTAGCAAAGCGGTTATGTAGCGGATTGCAAATCCGTCTAGTCCGGTTCGACTCCGGAACGCGCCTCCACTTTCTTCCCTGGCCGGATGGTGGAATCGGTAGACACAAGGGATTTAAAATCCCTCGGCGTTCGCGCTGTGTGGGTTCAAGTCCCACTCCGGCTACCATGGGAAAAGTAGAATAAAATCAATGATAAGCAGTGTCGTATAAACCACCGAAAGGTGGTTTTTTTATGTCTTCAATTTGGGGCAGTGGCAGCAAAATGGCAGCAGCATGGCAGCACACCTTTAAATTTACTCTGCACGATTATCAAAGGGGTTGAGTGCAACGGCTGCATCAAGATGATTTGGAGCGAAGTGAGCGTATCTCATAGTCATCATGATCGTGCTGTGCCCGAGAATTTGCTGTAATACCAGAATGTTTCCTCCTCGCATCATAAAGTGGCTGGCAAAGGTATGTCTGAGCACATGGGTGCGCTGACCTTTAGGCAGCTCTATCCCAGCCCGTGTAAGTGCTGATTTGAAAGCCTCATATGCAGGGGAGAAGAGTGAACCGCGTTTTTTGGGAAGCATTTCTTGTAACTGCGGCGAAATGGGTACTGTTCGGTTCTTTTTGCTTTTGGTCTGTGTAAAGGTCAGACGTCCGGGAAGAATTTGAGATTGTTTTAAATCCTGCGCTTCACTCCAGCGTGCACCTGTGGCCAGGCAAATACGCACGATAATTCCCAAATCTTTGTTTGCTGACTGGTCACATGCTTCAAGTAGACGAGCAATCTCCCCCTCGTAAAGAAAAGCCAGCTCCTGATCTCCTTCCTTAAACTGCCTGATACCTGAAAGCGGGTTATCTCCCTCCCACTCACCCAGCCGTTTCATTTCCGAGAATACAGCATGCAGGTATGACTGCTCGCGATTTACTGTCGCTTCACTTAGCTTCTTCTTGCCTTTCTGATTCCACTCCCCGCTTAATCGTCGTTCGCGGTATACGGCGAACGTATTTTTATCGAAGTGGGAGGCGAGAGGGTTACCGAGGCGCTCACAGATAGCCAATAGCTTCACTTTTCGCTCATCGCCAGAAGAGAGCGTTTTGCCATGCATTTCGTACCAGCGTTCAACGAATGCCGCTAGCGTTAAAGCATTGTCGCCTATCGCCTGGCTTGAGGCACTATTCATAGTGCGACGCTCAAATGAGAGCGCCTCGCCTTTGGTGGCGAACTGTTTGCGAATGCGCTTTCCATCGCGCCCATAGGGGAAACATTGGCAAAGCCATTTGCCAGAGGGAAGTTTTCGAACCGTCATATTAACTGAATAAGTATTTGGCAATGGCCAAGGCGATACCGGTTGTACCAATCATGGTCGCCGCAATCCATTTAGTCTGATTTGCTATCTCTTTATGCACTGAAATAAGCTCTTTTTGTAATTCTGACTTCAGAGATGCGGTTTCGGTTTTTTGTTCGTTCCGTAGGCTGGCTATTTCTGTTTTCAGCTCCGTCTTGAGTGCCAGAACATCACTTTTTGTTGAAAATTCTTCAGCACGCGCATTGAGCTTGGCTAGGTCGATTTTTATCTGAGTGATGTTTTCTTCAGTTCGCTCTACGCGTCTCTTCAGATCGTCCATACCATTACCCCCATCGTTGCCGTCTGAGCCTCCTTTTTTCCATTTATCACGTGGAAAATCCTTGAGGTTCAAGATGTTGCTAGATTCTGCATTGTTAGCCATCAGAAGCTTCCTTTTTCTTGCTCTATCCAGTTTAACACTGGATAAACCGCGTAATGACTGGTAAACCCGCAATTTTTACAAATCAATCGGTATTCATAATTTAGCAAAGAGTACTGTGGTTCAAACGATTCGATTTGCACAAAGCTGACGTATGCTTCGTTGGAGGCACCTTCTGGTCCAGCAGTCATCACTTGAGCTTGAGGAATGCCAATATCGAGACTACCGCAACTAAGGCACTTGATGTCCTTGCCGACCTTTGCATCCAAAAACTCAGCGAACAGCTCAGGAGTTACCTTTTCTAGTCGTGAGAACAATAAGCGTTTTAACTGTTCAGGCCTTTTTTCTTCACTCATGATCCTGTCCTTAAAAAATAAGAGCGCCTAAAATGAACCCAACTAGGAACGTAAGTCCGATTTCATTAGGGTATCTTTGAAGTAATGCAACAAAACCGAGTCGGGAAACTTCTTCTCCGCTAGATTTAGATATAGGGAGAACTGAGTTGTTTTGTTGATCAAGCCATAAAAGAGCCATTTGAAGTTGATTACGAGTGAGATCATTTAAACGCCCAGTGCCAAAGTTGACGTGGCAGTAATGAATCAACTTTTGTCGTAGCTCGCTATCTTCACTATTACGAAGAAGGAGACTGACTAAAGCTTTGCTGGCATCTTTTTCTTTACATCGCTCAACCATCGCCTGCAAGTAGCTAAGTGCCGTCTGGTACTGATTGACGGTCATTTCCTCTATGCTTGACACACCAATCTCTGCGTGCACTTTTTGCCAAACTTCATACGCTTCAGAATTAGAGGTTTCTGACACTTCTGCAACAAGGGCATTCAGTTCTTTTCTTTGCGCCTTGACGAGCGGCCGCTCGTCATGAGCATCTGAGGGGATCGCAATGTTGATGGTGTGACGACCATCAAATTTATGTATTTGAACGCGGTTTTCTGTGAAGTCGCGTCCAGCTGTCCGGTTTAGATCTCCTGAGGAATTCACTTCCATACTACTTCCCTATTTATTGTTTTCGTTGTAATCCCTGCCAGCAACACGGTTGCCACTTCCTGACACGTTGACTGAGTTTGAAACTGAGTTGCCAGCTGTTAAGGCTGCAAATACAGCAGCTTTGATAGCTAATGGAGCGTTTCTGAAATGATTAATTAGCTCATGCTCGTCCCTTGTTAGTGCAACTCCTCCTGACTCTTGCCCCGTCAAAATGAACTGGACGTTAGCCCCATTCATTGCAAATGAGAGTAAAACATCTCCTCCGGGCACTATTGAGCCTCTCTCGTATTTTCCCCATGTTTCACGCGAAACACCGCACAGAGCCGCTGCCTCAGCCTGACTTAGGGCTAAACGCTTCCTTTCTGATTTCAATCTAATGACGCAATGAGATGTAAAGCTCACATTTACCACCTTGACAAAAGAGATCTATAGATCTCATAATGTTTTCCACAGACACTTAGCAGATCACAATATACCACTATGACACAAGTACAAAACACACAGCGGGCACGTACGCCCAAAAACAGCGTAGCTGGCGGTTCTTTGCCACTGCGTTTGTCCCCTGAAGAACGCTCAGAGATCGAGACCATGGCAGAGGCTGAGTGCCGTTCAGCATCAAACATGGTACGCATCGTCTTTTTGCGTGGCCTTGAATCCATGAAATCTGAGCCGCAACAGCATTCTGGTAATTAACATCGGACACCGAGGTAAAAATGACGGGCGTAACCATCAATATGAATGTTGCAGCTCCTTATATATCTCTGAAGGAGTATTCCAGAATAACCGGGATTCCATTCGAAACATGTCGGCTAATGGTTCGTGATGGGAGAATAATTATCAGACCTAAAGAGTTAACGGGGGGCAAGGTGGAAGTGAATATGATAGCCATGCTCAAGGATGCTATCGCAAACAGTTAACAGGAAAACCATGCATCAGCTCATTCAACTTAGTCGGCATAGTTATGTTTATCGCGGATTCACGATTCATATGTGTCCAAGAAGATCACGAACTATGCAGAGAGCGTATAGCGTTTTAAATGACGGTAACTATTTCGGCAGAGACTTTGCACTAGCAGAGGCAATGCAGACAATTGATAAACTAAGAAGTGGGGGAAAAAATGAAGCTTGAAATGATTGTTGGGCTTTTATTTTTCTCAATCGTGGTATTGAGCATTATTCAGTTTCTACTCAGATTACACTGTAAGAAAGTAAGGCAGAAAAGAGAAAAAGCCTTATCAGAATTTAAAGCGCGTCGGGAAGAGGTAGAGCGCAAAGCACGCGGGCAACTTTAACAGGTATACGATATGAACGAAGAGAGCCCTTCACTCGCAAGCCTCCTGAAAAATGGTTGTCAGATAACGCACTACCGTAATACGCGGGGCTGGATTGAATGCCCGGACGGGCGTTTCTTTAAGCCGGAACCTAATAAGGTTCGTTTTGTTAAGGGTATGAGCAAACCTTTTATTTATACAAAAAAGATAAATAAAGGTGTGCTGGCTACTCTGGCAAGAGCATTTAAAAAACTCTTGTAACAAGAAAAGGGGCTTACATGTTTACTGAAGAGAAAACATCGTGGGAACGGGAAATGCTGATCCGCGAGGCGGTAGAAAATGCGGAGCAGGGTTTTACCGTAATTTTGAAAAACGGAAATCGCATTATCGTTTCGCCAGATAGCCCATCTATTGATCTGATTATTTACGGGCTAGAGAAAACAATCCGAGGTAATCACGAGCGAGCGCGAATGACCTTTATTGATTTTCTTTATTACTGGCACGAAAGGTTGTTTAAACAGGTTAAAAGAAAACCTCGCCCTAACCACTAATTAAGCAGGCTTAAATTAACGGCATTTATTTTGCCGGGGATTCGTTTTGCCTTTTTCAGGAGGTTGCATGTCGGTTAAGTCAATAAAGCTGGATGGCGAAATAAGTGATCCGGAGTTTGTAGAGATAAGCACCAACGCACGAAAACACGAACGCGCCCACCTTTTGGGGTTGCTTCGTATTTTTGTCGGCCAGCTGAAAAAGGAAAGCGCCACACCAGAAGAGATTTATTCATCAGTCGAGCGGTGGATCGCAAGCCGCGAATTAACCATTAACGAGGGTAACAAACAATGAATAACTTCATGTTAGATATTCGCGCGCTGGGGAAAGCGCCAGACTCGCCGATCTTTGCTATTGAGTGCGTATTCTTCGAGCCATCAACGGGGAAGATTGGCCCGCAATTCTATCGCGCTATAAATATCAGGACGATAGGGGCTATTTATCCTGAAGCTGTTTTGCAGCTCATGAAGGGGGACAACGCGCAGCGTGCTGAGGTTATCAGTGCGGCATGTAGCGAGGTAAGCGCTATACGGTTAGCCTGCCAGTTTATTAACACCACCGCATCAAAACACGAAAACCTCTATTGCTGGTCTGCGGCCAATTCAGCTGATGTGGCTACGCTGGCTCATGCTCTCTCTCGTTATGGCATCTCAGAGCAGCTTCTGCCTCCTTTTGAAATTCGGCATCTCTCAACGTTAATCCACATCGCCGGTATCACCGGATATACACCACACCCGCGCCGCTCGACGGCAACCTACATGCTGACCGATGCCGTATATCGGGCAGAGCAGGTTTGCGAGGTCTGGCAGCGTCTGACCAGTC
The DNA here is from genome assembly GCF_000286655.1 of Enterobacter sp. SST3. Classification (NCBI taxonomy): domain Bacteria; kingdom Pseudomonadati; phylum Pseudomonadota; class Gammaproteobacteria; order Enterobacterales; family Enterobacteriaceae; genus Enterobacter; species Enterobacter sp. SST3. Next base: position 59,955 of record NZ_ALNS01000011.1, read on the forward strand.
CTCACTTTGAATCCCTGTGAGGCCAGCCATGCATCCGCGTCTTTCAGTCGTTTGCAGCGCGCCATTGCCTGTATGCACCAGGGCGATTGCCGCCCTGAAATGTTTTTCACGTGGTCAGCGCAACTTCACCCGCATCAAGCCGCACGCCTATCTCGTGATCCGTATTGGCCGCCGCTGGCGGTTGCTTAGCAAGAACGGCGGCGCTCAGTGGCGACTCATGACCCATGAAACCTACAACCAGGAGTTTCGCAAATGATCAGATCGCCAATTAAATGGGTGGGAGGAAAAACCCGCGTTATGCCGCAGCTGCTTAAGCGTTTGCCGAAAGCGGATTGTCTGATTGAGCCGTTTGTGGGTAGTGGAACTGTGTTTATGAACACGGATTACCGCCGCTACGTTCTCTGCGACAGCAATATCGCGCTGATTAATTTTTTCCGACAATTAACCGGCCGCAAAGAAGACGCTATTGCCGCCTGCCGCTGGGCTTTCAAAGGCGGAAACAGTGCGGAGGAATACTACAGACGGCGCACAGAGTTCAATTCACTGGCCCGCCAGGCTGACTCCGATCCGGACGCAGCAATGCTTTATGCCGCGTATTTCCTGTATCTGAATCGCCATGGCTATAACGGTCTGTATCGCGTTAACCAGAAGGGTGAATTCAACGTTCCATTCGGTAAGTATGCCGAACCTTACTTTCCTGAAGCGGAAATGCGCTTATTCGCCGAAAAGGCCAGCGACACAAAAGCGGTCTTTATCCATAGTGATTTCCGCCAATCTATCCCTGACGTTATGCAACTCGCGCATGACGCGGTGATTTATTGTGACCCACCCTATATCCCTGCGAGCGACACCGCCAATTTCACCGCATACGGCAAACCCTTTACCCTAGATGATCATCGCGCTCTGGTAGCGGCTCTTGTGGCTGTTAACCGTCAGTACGCCACCCGCTCGATCATCTCAAACAGCGACACGCCTGATACCCGCGAAATTTATTCCGCCTTCAACCTTCACTCCCTGAGTGTCCGCCGCTCTGTGAGCGCCAAAAGCCGCGATATGGCTGGCGAGGTTATTGGCGTTCTTCGCGTGTGTGATGGCTGCGATCGTGCTGGCGGTGGTTGCTGTCCGGATTGTGGGCCGGTAATGGGGAATGCGACTTACGGCGAGATGTTTTTAGGCTTCGACCCTGCCAAGGGCTGTGAAACGCAGGAGCCTTTCTGATGACCATTAAAAAGACTCATACGGGCATCGTTATAACCAAAGACGGCCCGCAGCGCAAGAAGCTGCACCAGACGGAATCCATGTGGGTAGTCGGCAAAACAGAGTGCTACCGGAAAGACACCGGCAAACGTCACTTTGCCGAACATACCCGCCGTCGATTGCTGCTTGACTCAATCGAAGAGATTCGGGAGGTCGCCACCCGATGAACACAGTTGATGCAGTGATCACTCGCGTGCTCGACGTTCGCCCATACCGCCATTTCTGGATCGTTGAGGTGGAGGTATTGAGCTGGGGCAGGTACAGCCGTACGACCATTATCCGTGATACCGAAAAAGATGCTCGCCAGGTTCAGCCCGGTGACACAGTGACGGTTTAGGTGGTGTATGTCAGATCTCACCGCCTTAGCATGGGAATGGAATACCAAACGGCAGGCCATCAACCCCCATAAAACCGAAAGTTCAGCCATTGAGTATCTGACACCGAAAGGCGAGCGCAGGGCGCTCGCTTATGGTGATCTGGTTGATACGGTCTACCGCGCACCATTGCGCCCGCGCGAGGGCGATGCGCGTGAGGCATTTGATCGAAATGGCCGCGCTAACTACCTCCGCCGCCGGGTGCAAACGCTCCCGGCGTTTATCCGTAAGCGCTTCTCGCAGCACCTTGAAAACCTCGAACGCAGCAAACCAAAAGACGTCGTGCGTTGGCTGTTCGGTACGTTTGAGCGTCATGTCTTACGCCGTGTTGATGCGGTTAACGCGCAATACCTCCCACAAAGTACGCTCCCGGCGCTTCTTCTTCCGCTGCGTGATGAATTTCACCTGCTGCCGTGGGCGGACAAAAAGCGTCTGAAAAGACTGGCGTATAAGCTTGCGAACTTGATGAAAAGCGAGTTTATGCGCGAGTTTGATTTTCAGTATGAGCAAACATCCGATCTCGAGTTTTCGTCGATTTACGCGTACGGGGCTATAGCGAGCAAAGCGGCGACGCTCAATATCGCGATCCCCGGATGGGCGCGTTATTGCGACGAAGAACTGGACGCCGACGAGGCGCTGCGTGCCGCTGGCAGACTTCATTCCGAAAAATGGTGGCTTAACAAAATCCGCCGCATCCATGACTGCTGGCGCGAACATCTAATGATCGCGACCGGCTACGTCAGCAAAGTGGCTTCACCATATTGCTCTGATCCTTGCTTCAGGGAATGGGTGGCGCAGAAAAAAGCGAACTTCGAATTCCTTCAGGCGATGGAGTTGGAAGACCAGGACACCGGCGAGCGCAGCTCATTACTGGATAAGGTGATGGGTAGTGTTTCCAACCCGAAGATCGCGCGGCATGAGCTGATGGTGCGCATGCGCGGGTTTGAGGATATGGCGAATGAAATGGGGCTGGTTGGCATGTTCTACACGCTGACAGCGCCGTCGCGTTACCACTCAACGCATGTCCAGTCAGGCAGACGAAACGATAAGTACCAGCACACCAGCCCGCGACAGACGCAAAAATACCTTTGCAAAGTCTGGGCGCGCGTCAGAGCCAAATGGAGTCGTGAAGGTATCCGCACGTTTGGTTTTCGTGTTGCAGAGCCACACCACGATGGAACCCCTCACTGGCACCTGCTGCTCTTCCTCCGTCCTGAGGAGGTGGAGTATGCAACAGCCATTTTCCGTAAGCATGCCATGAGAGAAGACGGGCAGGAGCCGGGGGCACAGGAGCACCGCTTTACCGTTAAGCCAATCGACGAGCAATTTGGCTCGGCGACGGGCTACATCGCCAAATACATTTCCAAAAATATCGATGGATACGGCATGGATGGTGAGCTTGATCTTGAGTCAGGCCAGCCAGTCAGGGATATGGCAAAGCGCGTGCGTGCCTGGGCTTCACGATGGAATATCCGCCAGTTTCAGCAGATTGGCGGCGCGCCGGTGACCACCTGGCGGGAGCTGCGTCGGTTAGGTGACCGTGAGCTGGTATTGCATCCGGAGCTGGAAGCGGCACGCGCCGCAGCCGATGCGCCAGACTGGCCGGGATATACCAACGCTCAGGGCGGGCCATTTGTCGCGCGCGATTGCCTGCGCGTTCGGCTTAACTATGAATTCACCGAAAACGGCAATGATTATGGTGACACGGTCGCCAAAATTACTGGCGTTTATTGCCCTTATACGGGCAGCGAATCAGTCATTTTCACCCGTACCACCGATTACAAGATTGTGCCTAAGCGTAAGCCGTCGTCGGTCGAGATTTTGACCTTAGAAGGCCGCGCAGCGGCCCCTCGGAGTTCTGTCAATAACTGTACGGGGTGCTCCGGAACGGACGAAAAACCACCGTTAAAAGTGGCGGTGCCAGCTGGTACCACACCGTCAAAACCGACAATGCATGCCGGTATTGATCACCCGGACAGTCAGATGACAGAACTTCCGCTGAATATCGAAGATTTGCGCCGATATTCACGCCAGCAACGGCAGGAAATCACCAGCAGACTGAAAAACTTTGGCCACGAAAGCTCAGATCAAGCCTTCGAGCGTACCGCGCGCGGCCTGCGCACGTCTGTTGATGATGAAACTGCGTTGACGTGGGGGCCAAACGTGGCCGCTGCGAAAGATATGAGCCTGACACCGGAAGAGGCAGAACAGCGTTGGCGCGAACAGCTGCGGACCGAAGCGGAACGGCGTGCGGATAACTATGCCGCCGCAGTTGCGGAATACCAGAAGAAAAAAGCCGAAGCGACACTGCGACAGGCACAGCAAAGGGATGCTGCGAAACAAGACGGAGTCAGCGAGGAAACCGTCGCCAGCATCGGCGCGCAGCTGCGTAGTTGCCGGATTTTCGTCAGCGATGACGTTGTGAGGTCGATTGCTGGTGGAGCCCGCGTTCGCCACGGCGGCGGACTGATCGCCATGAGCAATGGCCGGTTGCACGAAGTAAAAGCATGGCGTGCCGGTGAGAAAGATAAACCGACGTCTGAATACATGGCGGTGTGTGACCTGGTCACGCGCTGGAAGAAGGCAGTTAAGTTTAAGTAACAAGCTGAAATTAATGGAAAAAATGAAAATTTCGGGGTTAGATGCGAAAGGGAATTAAATGAAGTTCAGTTGTTAAGGTGGTAATTTGCGGGATTTTCATCAAGTTTTTAGTCGCGCTCGCGTTGCCGAAATTTTTATCACGGCAATGTGATGACTGTAGCACCTACTTAAACTCGGTGATTGTAATTGTCTGATTATTGTTTTTTTATGTGCAATGGACTAGACAATACACAGCAAATGGAGGCGTTATGCCCGATATCACGAAAGACGATCTTTTGTACGACGATTATAATTGGAAAGCTAAACAACAGGGCGATGATCCGAAGAAAAAGAAATCTGATGGAGAGCGTTTTAGTCGCCATGAGGGATATGAAATGTTATATCTCTTGAATGAGGGATTTTCTAACAGTGACGAACTTTCAATCGAAACTAAAAAGCGTATTGAATGGTCAATCAGAAATCTTCTCCCAGCAGGTACTCAGTCGCGCAGTGATGTCGTGACATGGGTTGTCAATAATAACGAAATACATAAAAAAGCATATCAAAAATATTTGGATGCAAAAAGCTAAGGATTATTCGTTTTCGAATAATATTAGTGGTTCCTATAATGAAAATGCACCCTGCTAGGGGTGCATTTTTTTTAGTGTTTTTAGTTTCTTTATTAACTTTGTTTTTAATTCTTGTGTTGTCAATAGTCCAAAAACCGCCGTATTGGCGGTTACGTGTAAATGAATTATGGGAAATATATGTTGTGAGATGAGTTGTGTGGGTTAAATTCAGCTAGTTGGGGTATTAACCCTCTATTCCAAAGCAGTGTCTTATTCATGTTTAGACTATCTAGCTTTGTTAGTCTGTTGCGTAGAGCAATAAACTCACTCTTGAAATTGTCAGCTGAAATAATTTTAGGACAGAAGCAAGAATAAAGTCTGTGATTACTGATACCACATGCAAAAGCTAGTTCGCCTTCAAAATTATCAGTTTGTTGGAATAAGTGAATTACATGTTTTTTTGATTTTAGTAGATTGATGTTTTCTTTAAATCTGTCAATGTTCTGAATTCTATCGGTATCATAAACGACAAGAATATCACTTTTTTCAGTTAGTGATGGCATTAGTTTTTTAATGCTGACATTCCATAAGTTAGCAATCACTATTTTTTTGATTGGATATCCAAGCAATGTTTTAAAATCATTAAACAATGCTTTCTCTGTTTCTCCTTCAACAAGGATAATCGCAAATTTCTTAGCCGTCATAATCAATCCTCAAACAGCATTTCTTCAATTAATGAAACGTCAGGGATAGTAGTAAAACAATCATTTTTGACTTTACTCAATAGATTTCTATCATTTTTTTTATGTTGTGACGTTGCTTCAACAAAGGTTGTTAACCCATCTATTTTCTTTGTAAATGTATAAGAATGAGTAGGCAAGTCGAGACTTAAAATATCATAATTATGAGTTGTGTAGATAAACTGCCCATACCTGCAAAGCTTCGATATTATTAAAGTGACCATCATTTTTTCTAATTCAGTATGAGTGAAGGCCATTTTTTCATCTAAAAAATAAATCCCGCTGCATGGGAAATTTAGTTCACTTTCTTCTGCTTTATCTTCCAACACGCCTGAAAGAAGATGAGATATTTTCACAGCCTCATAAGTACCGCGAGACAGTCTGTCTTTATTCGTGATTTCACCTTCCATATCGATGATAACTTTATCACCATTATTAAATACTACTGAATAGCCTTGCAGGTCTTCCTTGCCTTCATCGTCTTTAACTGTCAAACCGGAAACTGATTTAACTGTGTTGTCGAAGGTTTTAAGTATACTCTTGAGAACATTTTTTTTAATACGAGAAATCTTATCAGTGTTTTCTTGGTTTTCAGATAAAATAAAATGCCAACCAAGGACAAAGTCCAAATCAACTAAGTGTTTTGTAAAGTCTTTTGGATTTGTATTCTCAGTTGAGAAATACCTGTTGGGTCCGTTTAGCTCGAATTTTTGAGCCTCCCAGACCGCATCTAGTCTTTTAGTCGTTTTTGCGCATGAATCCATTTTACGAAGGTCAACTGATGCCATGGCGATTTTTTCTACACTGACAGTATCATCCGTAGCTTGTAACCAAACACCCGTCCTAAACAGGCACTTCAAGTGGCTTTGAAAGAAGTCAACTTCAATATATGCAGGTTTTGTTTTATCTGTGATTTTTAACGGGTCTGGATTGAAAACCCCATTACTGAGAAAACGCAAAACTGCCAACATGACTCTGCCAAGCGAGGTTTTTCCTGATGCGTTGGCTCCAGATACTACACAGACCTTTTTGAAGTAAAACTTTTCATACCCTTCAATATGCTCGCCCTCTAAGGTGCTATTGACTGGCGCTCTGGAGAAACTGAGGTCAAGAGTGCTGTTTGCAAAGCAAAAAAGGTTGTCGATTTTAATTTTTGTAAATGCCATTTTGTTCCACCTTTTGGAAGTAAATCAAACTTAGTATGGAGTTTACATGTAAAAGCCTAGTAAGCAATACGAGGAATCAAGTAAGAGCACAATCATGCACAAATTTGCACAGTTTACGAAAGGCTGCTTTTGCTTTGCCGCCTCAGTGCTGGTGAGGCCTTGAGGGTCTTCACAAAGTGCACAAAAAGAGGTCGGTTTACCGCGCAGGCGAGGCGGGGGAGCAAGCGCGCGCAAAGGGGGGGCATGCAGGGGGTCATATCCTCCGCCATTCGCCGCCTGTCGGGCGCTCATGTTGATGGTTGAGCGAAGCGGCAGCGCGAGAGAAGTCGCGCCAGAAGCCCGCTGGCTGCGTCTGGTTGGGGGTGTGGTTTATTTGTGTTTAGCGAGTGGCCGATATGGCCGGAAATGATGGTGCTGCGGGTGGTACCGCACCGCCAGAAATGACGATGCGGCCAGGAGATCACTTCGTGGGCTCAAGCAATGCGTAAGGGTTGAAGCGAATCACCTCCTCACCCAGCCAGTCGTTAACATGCTTCATGGCCTCCATGCAGGGTGTCAGCTCGTTGACGGCGAACACGCGAGCCGCTTTCTCAATATCACCGAATGAACCGTTCCCTTCCGGAATGGCGCCCATCAGTTGCGGCGGTACCCGGTGCGCTGCCAGCATGTCATCGCGGGTGGAAGACTTCACCCCCACAAACTCATCCTTAGCCGATATCTGGCTGAATGGCAGTATTTGCACGGAGTCTTTGCCGCCGTTAGGTGCGTGCAGAAGGATGTTCTTAAACGCACCGCCGCGCCGGGTGTCCGTCAGCGTCTTTTTGAGCTTATCAAGGCTCTCCTGGTCGGCCATCGCGCTGTTAACGTAGACGATGCAGCCAGCGTGTGAGCCGTTGTCGTAGTAGAGCTTTCTGAACTTGTCAGCAGAATGGGCCAGGTTTGCAGACAGCAGGCCAGCGAAATACTCAGGCATGCCGTATATTTCCTGGTGAATATCCGGGCTGAGAACGTGGCATACCGAGCCCGTTGAAAACATGTGATCCTGTAGCCCGGCCTGAATAAACCAGTAAGTGTCCAGGTCAGAACCACGGCGTGTGTATTTCGCCAGCGAGTGACGAAAGCCAAAGGAACCACCAAGCCGGTTTTTTCGCATCTCAAGATAGCCATTCCCGAAGACAAACCAGTCCAGCGCGAAGGCGGAGAACACCTGGCGGGAAAGAAGTTTGTGCGGGATAAAGCATCCGGCAAGGACGTTGCGCTTGAAATAAAGCGCCGACTGGTGCCAGCTCGCATAGCCAAACTGACGGGCGAGACCATACCAGTCAATGGGGGTTTCGTAGTATCGCCCGTTGTCTGCGCAATACATGTTATCAAGCAGGTCGCTGGCACCACTCACCGGCCATGGGCCGTCGAAGGTGAATGAGTTCAGCTCCGGTGACGCTTTCAGTGAGGCGGCGAGATCTGCCTGCTCCCTGGCATACTTCCTGCCGCGTGTGGGTCTTTGTTTGCTCAAGGTTAATACTCCGTAACTGTCATACTGCTGCCGCCTTCTTGTCCCAGCGGTTCGTTAATGGTGGCAAGCATCGTCGCCCATGCGAGATCGCCATGACTGACGCCGCGAGATCGGTCCGTGTCGTAAGTGACAACGCCGCCAGGGGTAACGATCTTGCGGACAGAGTTGAATGCACCTACCAGGTCAAGCTCACCACGATCAAACTCCCAGCGCCCGCCACGAATCAGCTGTTGCATCTTCAGCACGAGCATTCGCTTACTGGACGGTGAGAACTGGTAACAAACCGCTGCCGGGAAATGCTTTTTAACCAGCTGATAAACCGCTTCACCAATACCGGTGCCATCGATCCCAATGTGCTGCACGTTGTACCGGGTGAGCATGCCGATAATGAGATTGGCCTGCTCTTCGAACTCCATCCCTCGTATGCGTAGTGTCTCAATCGTGCGGAACTTGCCGCCGGGCACCATCGGCACAGCGTTAACGGATATGGCTCCACTGTCCCCCTTGCCGCTGGCGCCGTTCGGGTCGTAGCCAATCCAGACGGGACGATCAGCCATGGGGCGGGCCGCATATGGCCGCCAGTCGGGCCAGTCGTCATAACCATCAGCACCGCATGCCAGTAGCCTGTTATAGTCAAAGGCGCTTTCACCGCTTTTGATGAACTGGCATCCGTACAGGTTGTCGTATTCTTCCGGGCTGTTCTCTTCCCGGATTTCGTCGATATCAGTCAGATCCCATCCATGGTCGATAGCATCCTGCAACGTGACAATCTGCCTCCAGATCTTGTCCGGGCACATCAGGCCGCTGTTAAGCGTTTTCCAGGATGTATCAAACTCAATGCGCTTGCCATGGCTGCGACCTTTGTTAAATGCTTCACCTGTCCAGAATGGATAAGCCTCATGGCTTTCGGCTGAAGGGGTGGAGAAATAGGTACGCGTTAGGCCTTTTAGCGTTGCCATGGCGCCCGCGACTTTTTTCAGGTTGGCAAACTGGCCTACCCAAAAGAATTCGTCGAAATACAGGTTGCCCGTGTATGACTGAGCGGTAGCCGCTGACGTGCCAAGAAAATGCAGCTCGGCGCCGTTGAACAGCTGGATCATGTCGCCGCCCTTGAGCTCCACGTCAACTTCTTCGGCGGCCGAGCGAATGAAACTACGAAACTGGTACGCCTGGCGGCGGCTTGCCGATAAAAAGATTTGGTTGCGCTGGTGCTTATATTTCACATCCTCAGACAGGGCGCGCACCAGAGCTTCACGTGCGAAATACCACGTCGCGCCAACCTGACGGCTTTTCAGGATCATGCGGTTGCGCCAGTGGTGATTGTCATACCACCCTTTCTGGTGCCAGTGCAGAGAGCCGAGAATGTTCTCCCGCAGCGCGGCAATCTGCGACTCTGAGAAATAGTTTTGCTTTTTGCGGATCTTTTTCTTCGGCTGGGTGGCTGCTGTGCCGTTATCCAGCTTTTTCAGCTGACGGGTGAGCAGGTCAATCTCTTTGAAATCACCGCCGGTCTTTTTGTCTTTGCCAGTGAGCTGAATTAGTCTGGCATCAATGGATGTTGTCACGCGCTGGATCGGCGGTGTGGCGTCCCATTCATCTCGCTTTTTCCATGAGTAAACCGTGTTCTGGTTGATCCCCATCAGGCGTGCGATCTCTGCTGGCGGGTAGCCCTGCCAGTAAAGCTGTCGTGCACGCTGCATGATGAATGCTTCTTCAATCGCCATTAATCCTCCTCGCTTCCTGCCGGGGAGATTAACCCGCGCGCGCGTACCCTTGCGCTCGCTTTAGGTTGTAGTGCTCCGCTCACAACAACAACGCGTTGAGGGGGGATGCGTCCCCCTGCCATCATCTCCGGGAACTCAGAAAACAAGCGAGTAAACGAACATGGCAGGCACAGCAAAACCACGTAAGAAGTTTCGCGTGGCCGTCTCCGGAAATACCGTTGACGGGCGCGAAATTCAACCGCAGCACCTTCGCGATGCGGCAGCAAATTACAACCCTGAGGTCTATGGCGCGCGGGTCAACATTGAGCACTATCTCTCTATGTTCCCGAATAGCGATTTTGGCGCGATGGGGGATGTGGTAGCCCTCAGCACTGAAGACATCACCGAAGGTGCGCTGGCGGGGCGTACCGCGCTTTATGCCGAAATCGAACCATCCGAGCGCATGGTGCAGATGACCGACAAAGGGCAAAAAGTCTATTCCAGTATTGAGCTGCATCCGCAGTTTGCCCTCAACGGCAAAGCCTATGTTGTCGGGCTGGCAATGACCGATACCCCGGCGAGCCTGGGTACTGAGCGTCTTAAATTTGCCTCACAGCAGCGTGCATCGGTGATGGCCTTCAATAACCAGCAGGGTGAGGCGCCGATGTTCACCGAAGCGCTTGAAGCAGAGGTGATCGAGCTGACCGCCCAGCGCAGCGATGAAGGTGCTAAGTGGTTTAACCGCGTGATGAGCATTATTGGCAAAGGTCAGAAAACGGACGATCAGCGCTTCAGTCAGATGCATCAGGTCGTTGAGGCCGTGGCGCAATCGCAATCCGAGCAAATTGATCGCTTCAGTGCCGCAGAACAGGAGCGCCAGGAGGATAAGGCCGCTATCCAGAAGCTGACCACTGAGCTTGCGGAGCTGCGCCAGAAGCTGGGAAGCACTGAAGCTTCCTTCAGTCAGCGACCACCTGCGAACGGCGGCGCTAACGCGCAGCTGGCTGATTACTGATATCCACTACGAGAGCAGAGAACATGGAAAACAATACCCGCCAGCTGTTTGATCAGTACATCGCGCAACAGGCGCGCTTAAACGGCGTATCGACTGCGGCAGTCGCTGCGAAATTTGCGGTAGACCCTGCGCGCCAGCAGCGCATGGAGCAGGCCGCACAGGAGAGTGATTCTTTCCTGAGCAAAATTAACGTGTTTGGCGTTAATCAGCAGATTGGTCAGAAAGTGCTGATTGGCAGCAAAGGCCCGATGGCTGGCGTTAACAACAGCACCACCAACCGTCGTAATCCAGGGGCTAACCATTCAATGGAGCCGTTTGATTACATGTGCCGTAAGGTCAACTACGACTACGGGATCAGCTATGAACAGCTTGATGCCTGGGCGCATATGCCGGAATTCCAGCCCCTGATCAGCAAGGCGATGGCTCGCCAGATGTCACTTGACCGCATCATGATCGGTTTCAACGGCACCAAATACAGCGATCCATCAGACCGCGCGGCTAACCCGCTGTTGCAGGATTGTGGTATTGGCTGGCTGGAGAAAATCCGTACCGAAGCCTCACATCGCGTGATTTCCGGCGTCACGATCACTTCCCGTGATGAAGATAACAAGGTTATTGCGAAAGGGACTTACGGCAACCTGGGCGCGGCGGTGTACGACGCCAAAAACAGCCTGATGGATGAGTGGCATAAACGTAATCCTGACAACGTGGTGATCCTGGCGGGCGACCTGTTGACCACCGGCAACTTCCCGGCGATTAACGCCATGAGCCAGACCAACCCGAACACCGAAATGTTGGCCGGTCAGCTGATTGTTGCGCAGGAACGTGTCGGCAACATGCCGACCTTCATCGCGCCGTACTTCCCGGTCAATGGCGTACTGATCACGCCGTTTAAAAACCTGTCCGTGTACTACCAGCGCGGTGGAATGCGCCGGACGATCAAGGAGGAGCCGGAGTACAACCGTATTGCGACCTATCAGTCATCGAATGATGACTTTGTGATCGAGGACTACGGCAACGTCGCATTCATTGACGGCATTACCTTTGCCGAGGCACCGGCAGGCGGCGAATAACCGCACACTGGCGGGCTTCGGCCCGCCGTTCATCGGGGAAGAAACAATGCTGACACCGGCACAACGACATTTTCAACGCGTCATGGCTGAGCGCCATGGCAAGGCAGATGATCTGTCAGAAACGGCGCGTACTGCGCACGAGCAAATTCTGCACCGCATGCGTATGGATATGAGTGCGCTGAAGAAAATTCAGGGCGAACAGGCAAAAGCCGCGCTTAAACGCCAGTTGCTACCCAATTACGAGGGGTGGATTGAAGGGACGCTGGAGGGAGACAGCGGGCGACAGGATGAAGTGATCACGCGCCTAATGATTTGGGCGATTGATATTCGGGATTATCCGCTGGCGGTGCGCATCGGGCGGTATGTCATCGCGCACAATCTGGCAATGCCAGACCGGTTTAACCGCACGGCAGCGACAGCGCTGGTCGATGAGATTTGCGATCCCATTCTGGTGCAGGTCAAGGCGGATGACAGCACTGATGTTAAGCCATATCTGGCGGTGCTCGATGAGGTCCAGGAGATCACTGAAAACAGCGATATGCCAGACGTCGTCCGGGCCAAGCTGTATAAAGCCCGTGCTTTTGCATTGTGCAACGGCACTGCGGATGAACAGGCGACTGCGCTGGAGCTGTTGCGCCGCGCGCTGAATCTCGACTCCGGCGCCGGGGTGAAAAAGCTGATCGATAAGCTTGCCAGGCAGGTAAAAAAAGCCTCTGCGGAAAATGCATCAGGCAGTGAGGGGGCAGACCAGAGCGGGGGCGAAGAGGGCAATAATCAGGCTGCAGCAACGCCGGAAGTGACGGTGCCAGCTGCCAAAAAGCCAGCCGCCAAAAACAACCCCGGAAGCACAACACGTAAAACGGTGGCCCGCAAAACAACGACGAAAAAGCCCACCGCCGATAAAAAATAACCGACTTGCGCCCCGTGCGCTGGCGGCGCGGGCGGAGATCTGCAACACATCGCGTTAGCTTTTCTCCGTCCGCTCACCGCCAACCTTTTCTGGAGACTACACGATGAGCCTTGTGGCCCCTCGCACAGTTACCCCCTCTGCGGAGGATGTGCCGGACGTGGATGACGGCGGAGAGAAAGTCACCGCCGGGGAGTTCTGGCCCGAGATAGTGCTGAGCAACGTCCGTAAGGAGATGCGGATCACCGGTGCGGTTACCACTTCGCGTTTAAAGCAGGTGGTTATTGAAGCCGTAGCCCACACAGCTGACCAGCTGAAGAAATGGCAGGCAGAACAGATTGGGGCCGGATATGCCAGTTTGGCCGCCGTACCGGCCATGGTGATTAACGACGAGAGTGTAAAGGTATATCGCTGGCGCCGCGCAGTTTACAGCATCTCGCGGGCCCTACTGATCGAGACTTTCCGCGATGTTGACACCACGGGTGACGCGGGCGAGAAGCGCGCCGCCGCACTCGCAACCCAGGCGAATGATCACTGGCGTGATGCGCGCTGGGCTATCTCGGATATTCAGGGCGTGGTCCGTAACTCTGCGGAGGCGTTCTGATGAAGGTGAAGGCATTGCAAGGCGATACAGTGGATTTGTTGTGTCAGCGTCACTACGGCATCACCCAGGGCGTGACCGAGATCGTACTGGCTGCGAATCATGCGCTGGCCGGTCAGATCTTTCTTGATGCAGGGCAGGAAGTTGAGCTGCCTGCCGTCGACACCTCTGCGACAAAGGAGACTGTTCAATTATGGAGCTGATAAACCGCCTCTGGAACTGGACGGTGTACCTCTGGTCGATGCTGCTGACGGGCGTCGGCATGATGACGCAGAAGGACTGGCTGGCTTTCATTGCTGCGCTCACCGGGATCGTGGTTGCCGTGCTGGGTGAGCTCCATCGCCGCCGGATGTCCCGCATCCATGAAACCAATAATGTTCTGCTGAATGAATTGATCGATGCGATTCGGGACGATACCGAGAACCGGCAGGACGTGAAGGAGTTAATCCGGACTATCAGGGAGTCACCGCGATGAAAAGAGGAATTATTGCCTGTTCTGTTGCGGCGATTGTCTCTCTCGCAGCGGCACTCTGGCCGCAGATGCTGCGCACAAGCCCTGAAGCGCAGCTGAAGATGGCGAAATACGAGGATTGCCGAAAGACGCCGTATTACTGCCCGGCAGGTGTGCTGACCGTAGGCATGGGGTCGACCAGCAACGTGCAGAACCGCGAGTACGCCGAGCGCGAGATCGCCGAGCGATGGGTGAATGACCTGTTTCGTGCTGAGAAATGCGTAAACCGCGAGTTTAATGGCGCAGCTGCACCACAACGGGTTTTCGAAGCGCTGAGTGACGGCGCATTTAACGTCGGTTGTGGTGGTCTTGGCTGGTACACCAACAAAAAGGGCCAGAAGGTCAGAACAACAATCTGGCGCAATGCGCAGGATGGTAACTGGCAGGGTGTTTGCGAGCGACTCACAGACTTTGTCAACTCCGGCGGAAAACGCCTGCCGGGGCTGGTAAAGCGCCGGGAAGAGTTTCGGGACTGGTGCCTCTCAGAGCCTGAGCTGAAGGGGGCGAAATGAAAGCGCTGGGTGTATTTACCGTTTGTATTTCCCTTCTGCTGGTCATCGCAGGTGTCAGGCTGACGCTGGAGAGCAGTAAGCGAGAGGCCGCAGAGACGGCCCTTGGAGAAGCCAAACAGAAGCTTAAGCAAACCGGTGATGTGCTGGCCGAGATCAGGGCGTTACGTAACGACGTGAACGAAGTGGCCGCTGGTCTGAAAACACTGGCTCAGAAGCGTAGCGATACAGGGGAAAAGCGCCGTGAAAATATCAAAACTGAGCTGGCCGGTGATAAATGCGCCGCTGTGCCTGTGCCTGGCCGTGTGGCTGACAGCCTGTACCAGCGAGCCGCCGAAGTTGGCGCCGGTGATTATTCAGGAACCTTTACCGGAAAGCCTGACGGCAAAAACTGAAACGCCAGCACCGCCAAAACCAATGACATACGGGAGCCTCGCTCCGTGGTCCGATGCGCTGCTGGATGCGCTGGACACATGCAACGCCGATAAGGCGGGTATCAGAGAGCTGGAACTGCGGCGAATCGCCAGGGGGATAAAGTGAAAAAAGCAGAGTTGATGCGTGAAGCCCTGATAGCCGGTAACACCTGGTGTAAGGCCAATCCGGAGCAAATCACCGTCTGGGTGGAAAAAGGCAATATAGGGATTGAAGCGACCGGCGAACCGTCTTTCATGTACCTCTACACCATCAATATTCTCGCCGTGGAATTCCCCGGGGCGGTTGATGACCTGATGCTGCCGATCATGGCCTGGGCCTGGCAATATCAGCCGGATTTACTGCTGAATCCTGACAATAACCGCAAGGTGGAGTTCGACGCTGACATTATCAGCGACGACCTGGCCGATCTTCTGTTCAAGGTGCCGGTCTGGGAGCGCGTCATGGTGGAAACCGTTGACGGGAAGCCCGTCGCGAAACACCTGAGCGAAGACCGTCCGCGCATCCATGGCGGTGAGTGGGGAGTGGTATTTGGCGGAGGAGAGCTGGCATGACCGATGATGCAGCGCTGTTTCATCAACTCGATCAGGTTTTTGCAGACATTCTGTCCGCAATGGCGCCAGCGAGCCGGTTGCGTACTGCGCACGGAATAGCGACTACATTACGCCGTAGCCAGAGCCAGCGCATCGGGAAGCAGACAGCTCCGGATGGCACGAAATACCAGAAGCGTCATCGCCGCGTCTTACGCTCCCAGGCTGGGATCGGTTTTGTCTGGCAAGGTGAGGAGCGTCGTCTGCGGAACTGGCGGGCAACCCGTGGAAGCCGGGGACGCATGCTGACAGGCTTTGATGAGGGGAAGGGGGCCGTTCGCTCGTTCTATCGCTCTGATATTGAGCGTTATCTTGATATCAGTTTCAGCGAGACGCGCCGTGATACCACGAAAAGCGATCCCATGTTTCGCCGACTGCGCACAACCCGTTTTCTGAAAGCAAGAGCGACTTCTGAGGGGGCTGTAGTTGGTTTTTCGGGCGCTGCTGCCCGCATCGCCCGCGTTCACCAGTACGGACTGCGGGACCGGGTAAACGACAGTGGCGCGATGGCAAGCTACCCGCGCCGTGAGTTGCTCGGCCTGAGCAAGGCGGACCGCATGGCTATAGCCCGGCAGGTCATTGATTCTCTGGGGGTGAGTTGATGAATCTGGCTGAAGTCATTCGCCTGCTGGAAAACATCGTTCGCACCGGTACGGTAACGGAGATTGACGAGAAAAAATGGCGGGTAAGGGTGAAAAGCGGAGAACTGGATTCCACCTGGTTGCGCTGGAGTGCACAGCGTGCAGGCGCTTTCAGCGTCTGGGTGCCGCCGTCTGTTGGCGAGCAGGTATGGTTCCTGTGCCTTGGGGGTAACACTACCGCTGCGATCATCGGGGGGAGTCTTTACAGTAACGACAATCCGGCGCCAGGCGCATCGGCAAAAGAAATGATCGTGACCGCACCGGATGGAGCGAAGTTTCGCTATGACGCAGAAGCAGGGGCTTTGCAGGTCAGCGGTATTAAATCAGCAAAGATTGAGGCGTCGGTTAAGGTCTTGCTGGAAACGCCAATGGTCGAGTGTACCGAGATGCTGAAAACCAAAAACTTCACCGTTACGGAAGGCGGCAAAATGCAGGGGGACTTTACGCACACTGGTGGTGCGTTCATCTCAAACGGTGTCCAGGTTGATGATCATGATCATGGTGCCGTGCAGCGTGGCGGAAGCTGGACGGAGGGCACGAAATGACGGTGCGTTATACCGGGATGAATCCTGATGGCACGGGAACGCTGACGGATGCCGCCCACGTGTGGCAGTCAGCCAGTGACATTCTTAACACCCCGATAGGCTCGCGGGTCATGCGCCGTGACTACGGCTCTCTTGTTCCTGATCTGATTGATGGTCCGCAAAACGACGTTACACGCATGCAGCTGATGAGCGCGGTGGTTATTGCGCTGGCGACATGGGAACCGCGGATCACGCTGAGCATCGTGGAGGTGCGTTATTCGCAGTCAGGAGCAGTGGAGGCGGGATTGTCAGGGGCACTGACGGAATCTATGGAACAGCAGACGACAACCTTAACACTCAGGAAAAGCAGCAATGGCAACAGTTGATTTGGCGCAGCTTCCACCGCCGCAAATTATTGAAGTGCTGGATTTTGAAGTGATCCTGGCTGATGTCAAAGCCGTCATGATCGCGGCTTTCCCTGATGAACAACAGGCCTCTGTTGCCGCTGCGTTAAAACTTGAGTCTGAACCCCTGACCATACTGGCGCAGGTGATTGCCTACCGGGAATTAATGCTGCGCCAGCGAATCAATGAGGGTGCTGCGGCCTGCATGTTGAGCCATTCCGTCTCCACCGATCTTGATAACCTTGCGGGGAACCTGAACACCGAACGTCTGGTTCGTATTCCGGCTACCGAAACCACCGATGCAGAGATGGAAAGCGATACCGCACTGCGTCTGCGGGCGCAATCCGCTTTTGAAGGGCTGAGCGTTGCTGGCCCAACGGGGGCTTACGAATATTTTGCAAAAAGTGCGAGCGGTAAAGTTGCTGATGCCAGGGCAACCAGCCCTTCTCCCGCTGTCGTCGTCGTGTCCATTTTGTCTACCGAAGGGGATGGCACGGCGAGCGACGAGCTGATCGCAACGGTAAACGACACGCTCTCAGCGGATGATAAGCGGCCTGTCGCCGACCGGCTAACAGTCCAGTCAGCGGAGATTGTGAATTATGAAATTGACGCACTGCTTTATCTCTATCCGGGGCCGGAATCTGAGCCGATCCTGAGTGCGGCAGATGATTCATTGCGGGCATGGCGGGCAGAGCAGGGGAAAATCGGTCGCGATGTTGCGCGTTCGGCCATTATGGCCGCTCTTCATGTGCAGGGGGTGCAGCGCGTAGTCTTGCTGAACCCTCCGGAAGACATCGTGATCGATGATACCCAGGCGGCTCGGTGTATTTCGCACACCATCAATGCAGGGGGGACGGATGAATAACAGCCTCCTGCCGCCTTCAGCCAGCACTTTCATGCGGAACGCTGAGAAACCGACTGCGCGGATCAGCGGTATTCCTGTCGACCTTCGAAAGCTCTGGAATCCGGATGAATGCCCCGTGGAGTTTTTACCCTATCTTGCCTGGGCGTTGTCTGTTGATCGCTGGGATAAGCGCTGGTCTGAACAGACTAAGAGGCAGGTAATCAAAGCCTCCTGGCTTGTCCATCGTCACAAAGGCACGATTTCAGCGCTGAGGCGCGTTGTTGAACCTTTCGGCTATTTGCTGAGGGTGATTGAGTGGTGGCAGAACGGCGAGGAGCCAGGCACTTTCCGGCTTGAAATCGGCATTCAGGATGAGGGGATCACCGAGGAAACTTATCGGGAGCTTGAGCGCCTGATTGACGATGCAAAACCCAGAAGCCGTCACCTCACAGGCCTTTCGCTTTCGCTTCAGTCTCAGGGTTATATCGAGATAGGGGCGGGGTGTTACGTGGGCGATACGCTGACGGTATATCCCTATTTTCCTGAAACTATCGCTGTGGGTGGCAATGACTACACCGGCGCAGCAATCCATTTAATTGATACCGTGGAGATCGCAAGTGGCGACTAAATATCTTGCCCTGTTGACCAATATCGGGGCGGCAAAACTGGCAAAAGCCACGGCGTTGGGTACGAAAGTTGAGATTACCCAGCTGGCCGTTGGTGATGGCAATGGTGTACTGCCTGCACCGAATCCGGCACAGACTGCCCTCGTACATGAGTTACGCCGCGCCCCTTTGAATATGCTGACGGTGGACCCGGCGAACGCCAGCCAGATCATTGCGGAACAGGTCATACCGGAAGACGTCGGCGGGTGGTGGATTCGTGAGATCGGCCTTTTCGATAAAGATGGCGATATGGTGGCGATTGCCAATTGCGCTGAAACCTATAAGCCTCAGTTGCAGGAGGGGAGCGGACGCGTTCAGGTTATTCGCGTGATCTTGATTGTCAGCAGCACCGAAGCCGTTACGTTGAAGATTGATCCGGCTGTTGTACTGGCAACACGCCAGTATGTTGACAGCCAGCTGCGCGCGCATGAGCAGTCACGTAATCACCCGGATGCGTCAACGACAGAGAAAGGGTTTGTGCAGCTCAGCAGCAGTGTGACCAGTGACAGCGAATCGCAGGCTGCAACACCGAAGGCCGTTAAAATTGCGATGGATAACGGGAGCGCACGGCTGGCAAAAGATCGCAACCTGTCGGACTTACCTAATACCGCGTTAGCACGGCAGAATTTAGAACTGGGTGACAGCTCGACGCGAAATGTTGGAACAACGGCCGGAACGGTAGCCTCGGGGGATGATGCTCGAATTACCGGGGCGATGCAGAAAAGCCAAAACGGCGCGGATATTCCTGACGTGGCGAAGTTTCTCCAAAACCTTGGTTTGGGAGATGGTTCCGCTTTGCCCGTTGGGGTGCCTGTTCCATGGCCGCTGGCAACCCCGCCGACCGGCTTTCTGAAAATGAATGGTGCAATATTCGATAAAGTCGCAAACCCTAAGCTTGCTCTGGCATACCCGTCCGGGGTTTTGCCTGATATGCGAGCGCAAACAATCAGGGGTTGGGATGATGGCAGGGGGATTGATACCGGACGTACCCTGCTTAGCGAGCAGGGCGACGCAATCAGAAACATCACCGGCAGCGTGGCAAACGTCTATACCGCCGATCCAAATACAGCGAGTGGGGTACTCAGCTATGCCGGGAGTGGTTTCGGTCAGTGGCAGTCTGGAGCAGGTGTTAATCTCAATTATCGAAATCTTGTACTTAATGCAGCCAATCAGGTACCGACAGCAGCAGAGAACCGCGTTAAAAACGTGGCATTTAACTACATTGTGAGAGCGCAATAATGAAAGATTACATCACCCTTAATGAACAGGGATTCGCAGAAACCTCAGGCTGGGTTGTTTGTTATCTCACTAATCCAGATGGTGAATATATTGGCTATGTCGATGAATTTATTCCAGCAACGTCTGGCGTTCCTGCATGTGCATACATTGATGCTCCGCCAGTTTATGAGGCAGGAAAAGCGATAATACGCGGGGATGGTAAGTGGGTTATGGTTGATGACCATCGTGGTGAAACGGTTTACAGCACAGAGAATGGTCAACCGATTGAAGTGAAAGCTCTCGGCAATTATCCAGACAAAACGACTCTGATCCCACCCGGCACGGCATACGATAAATGGGATGGTAAAGCATGGGTGACGGACTATGACGCACTAAAAGCCGGTCAAATCGCCGAGGCTGAACAACAGAGACAAAACCTTACCACACATGCGAATGAGATAACCGCCGACTGGCGTACTGAATTGTCCCTGGGCATTATTGACGATAACGACAAAGCGAAGTTAACGGCTTGGATGAAGTACATCAAAGCAGTGAAGGCAGTCGATACCTCCACTGCACCGGATGTCAGCTGGCCTAAGCGTCCGTCATGATCTTTTTGGGTTTAAAAGTAGATTGACGCATTATCTTTAACAGACTTGTCACTCCATGGCGAGGAGCGTGCCTGATAATTACGAGATTAAAGGCGTTACATGTTAACAGTTAATCCACCAATATGTTCCGGGTGCCAAAGGGTATCCAGCAACTGTGATATCGTGAATCAACCCCCAGTCACTGGCCATGGCGGCATCTGCAATAGTGGCAGCAGAAATGATTTTCTTCCACTCATCACGATTCTTGCTGCTACCAACGCTAGCCTCGATAACATCAACGAAACGCTCAAGGTCATTATTAAGACACGCGGTCCACTCACTGACTCGTGAGTGATCCACGCTTGGCCCTGCCAGTCCCCAGTGAAATGGGTGTAATAAAAATCTACTACCAGGGTTTGCCTTACGCTCTGAACCCGCCAAAAAGATGATATTTGCGACAGATTCAACATTACTTAAATTATGAGTTCTAACAGGGACAGGTAAGGCTTTTAAAAAGTGATATGCAGTGAATCCTGCAACCAGATCACCGCCTTGGCTGGAAATATAAATGTTTAATTCTGTCGCGCCCTGATTAATGGCTCCCAAGCAATTCCCAATCAAAGCATTAACCGTTGACTGATTGACTGGGCAGGTGAACATAAGTGTGTGTAGCATGGTTTTCTCCTTTCAAAAAAGTATTTTTTCCGTTGGGATGGGTGCTTCTTTTGTTGAGAAGCATTATGTAATGCACTGAAATTAAATAATCGTCAACGAGTTAAGGTATATTTTGATATGGATGACAATGCAGTGCCCTGTCGACAGCATCGACATGTCAAACCTTCTGAAGCGGTCTTTCTTTCACGTTATGGGAGAATTGGCAGATATAGAGTGAGTTAATCGTTGAGAGCACCCGCGCCGGTTTGGTTGCAGCCCGTACAGAAGGAAGGATAGGAGGGTGGCGATCAAAACTGACAGAGCAGCTATGGGAACATGATCGCCGCAGGGGAAAAACGACAGCGGGTGGCTATCATTTTTGATGTCGGAATGTTGACACTTTATAAAAAGTTCCCTTCAACAAGAAGGGAATATGAAGGGGCTTAAGGCATTATTAAAACAGACCGTTGAGCGAATCTTTAACCTGGTTTATCGCATTATTTGCACTCGTCTTTAACTCAGCCAGGGCATCGCTGACGGTCGAACTTTGCAGCTTCTCCCTGTAATCCGCATCGACACGGCTCAGGCTGAGGGTAAATTCGATTTTTTTTGGATTCCCAAATCGGTCGAACTCGGACTTGCCCCGCTCCAGACGTGTTAAAACGTACATACCATAAATACGCCCCGTACCCTCAATAAGGGGCCATGGGCGCCCTGCGTAGCCGATAGTTTCAAGGGCTGACAGCGAGAGATTTCCACCGGTGATTTCCGGGTAAAGGACGCCTGACAGCGTTATATTGTCATCACCAGTACCAATGTACTGCCAGCCAGCTGACTGGTTAACCCGTTCGTTTTTTACGTGCCTCCACTCCTGCGAGTGCTGGAGTTGCTGGTAAGGGGTGGTGCGAAGCATAAAAACGAACATTCCAAAAACCATCATCATAATCGTCACCTAATCTCTGTCGCGGAAAGAACCACGGTTAATTCTGCCGGTGCTGGCCATCGCATCACGCACAACATTGCGCATCATTCTCTCCAGCTCCTGATCCGTGCGCTTACCAACATCGTTAAAGGTAATGTTAAAAACTGGGGCACCGCCAGTCGGAGCGGTAACAGGAGCTGATACCGGAGCCTGTGTGGCTGCTGTCGCTGAAATAATGCCGCCAGCTGCGGGCGTTGCCACTCGCGGTACTGATTGCGGTGTAACGCGAGCTTCCTGATATGCGCCACGCAAAGCCAGAGCACGCGGCAGGTTTTTGAAAATAATGTCACCCGGCCCGACTTTCTTTGTGTTGTCAGCGGTTGCTTTTGTATTGTCTGCGATGCTTTGAAGACGTCTTTGCGTACCGGTATTTCCAGACAGTGGCGAGGCCGCGGGTGGTGCACCAGTAGTAACTGGCGACTCTGCTTTTTTGGGGGCAACTTTAGCCATATCACCGGCAAGGAAAGCCACCTTATCCTGAAGGAGGGCGGAGCGTTGCGCATCCTCAATTTTCTTGCGCGCCCTCTCTGCTTCATCGGGTAATACACCAAGTTTTTCAAGTATCCAGCCAAGGGTATCAAGAAGCATCTTGGCTGGGGTCAGTACGAGATTTATTGCACCGCCGAGCACGTTACCGAAGATCTCGCCAGCGCTCGTGCATTTATCAAGCGTCTCCTTGCTGGTCTGCACTGGCGATAAGAGGTTCGTAAACCACTGCCAGACGGATTTAACCCCATAGCTGATCATGTCAAAGATGGGGGAAAAGGTGGCAAAGGTATCCCTGAGAGGAGAGATCGCCTGCATAACTCCGGTAAACACACCGAGGAAAAACGCCTTAATGGGTTCCCAGTATCGCCAGATTAGCAATCCCGCAGCGACAAATGCGGCGCCAATCAGGCCTATTGGACTGAGTAAAAAAGATAAAGCCCCACCAAGAATAGATACCGCACCGGTGATCATGCCCCAGATTGCTGGTAAGCCAGTGAGGCGCAACAGCAACATGCCAATGTTTTTAGTCAGCGATCCCAAAAGTGCGCCAGGAGACAGGAATGCAGTAAGCAGACCAGAGCGAACCGCGGGGAGAATAGCTGAAATTCTTCCCAGGTTAGGTGCGATTCCTGACAGTAAGACGGACCACCCTCTGACGTTCGCCATGGCCGGGCCCGCGGCAGTGCCGAGAGTGCGAAAAGCTGTAATGGTACCGAGTAGCCCGCGACCACCGGTCAGCAGTGAAAAACCGAGCTGTATTTTGGTGAGAGGGCCAATAAGAATACCCATCGCCAGTGATGCAGCGCCAATTGCCGCCACCAGTGCAAGTGCCCCACCCACAACCAGAATGATTGTTTGTGTCAGGCGGGGGTTTTCTTTTACCCAGGTGCTGGCAGCGGTGATCATATCGCTAAGCCCCTGAGTGAGAGAGCGCAGTGGGCCGTCGGCAGTCTCCTCAACCTGAATGCGGAAACCTTCCCATGCGCTGTCCAGGTTTTTCAGATCACCGCTGAGGTTGTCAGCCATGACCTTCGCTGCCTTCTGCGCTTCGCCCTGAGAGCCGCGCAAATCGGCAAGGAGTTTTTGCAGCTCACCGCTACCAGCCGATCTTACCAGCGCCTGAAATGACTTTGCCGCTTCCTCGCCCGCTATGTCTTTAAAGAATGACAACTGGTCTGTGTCGCCGTACTTTTTGATAGATTTATAAATATCAGACAAGACCACTTCGGCCGGTCGCATTTTCCCGGTGGCATCGGCAACAGAAACGCCCAATTCTTTCAGGGCTGCCTGGGCTTTACCTGTTGGTGCGGCCAGACGCGAGAAGGTGGTTTGCAGTCCCGTACCTGCAATACTGCCGCGCAGGCCAACGTTCGCCATTACGCCGATCATGGCGGTTGTGCGTTCAACATCAACGCCAAGACCTGCCATCCCCGTTCCTGCATACTTCATCGCCTCACCGATGTTCATTAAATCGGTGTTAGTACGGGTAAATGCTGCGGTCAAAACATCGCTGACCCGATCCATTTCCTTTGGATCGAGACGGAACTGCGAAAGAATGTTGGAGCTGATGTCGGCACTTTCACCAAGATCCATGCCGCCAGCCAGCGCCATGTTCAGAACGCCAGGCAATGCAGCCTGAATAGCTTCTGGAGTAAAGCCAGCCATTGCAAGAAACGCCTGCCCACTGGCAGCATCTCGTGAAGTAAATGCAGTTTCTGCACCGAGTTTTTTAGCCTGCGCGCGCAGATCCCCCATTTGGGAAGAGTCTTTATTAAGGCGGGTTAATGCCTGGACGCGTGACATTTCCTCGTCGAAACCAATTGCAGGCGCCAGGAATGATCCGCCAGCGTAACCCGCAGCAGCGGTGCCGAGCATCATCCCCATACCCGCCCCGCGAAGTTTGCCCGCAGTCTCTTTTGCCCGATCGTATCTGGCCTGGGCCTTCTGAGTAGCAGCCAGCTGGCGGCGTTCGCGCTCAAGTGTCTGGTTGTATTGCTCCGTGCGCCTGATGGCACTCTGGATGGCGCCGCTGCCGGTGGTGAGGTTAACGCCATGCTGGCGCACTGCCTGTGCAGCTGTGCGAAGCTGCGTCGTTTGCCTGCCGTATGTTTCAGTCAGCCGGGAAAGTTTGGTGCGAAGTGACTCAAGTCGAGCCGTCTGGGCTTCAGTAAGCTGGCCGCCTTCGCGTTGTTTTTGGTTGAGACCGTCAAAGGCCCGCTGGGTGCTTTTCAGCTTCAGCGCAGTGTCATTGGCTTGCGAGCGCAGCTTATCAAATGACGTTGCGCTTTTTTCCAGGTCTTTGATAGAGGACTGTGTTTTTTTGAGGGAGTCAGAAAGGTCGCCAATGGCTTTACTGGCGGCGCTGACCGGGCGGGTGAGCTTGTCAATTGCACTGAACGCAACGCGAATACTAAGATCCATCGTCGTCATCCTCCTTCTCATGGTTACCGCTTCTGATGGCCGCCCGTTCGCGCCAGGCCATCAGCTCGCGCAACTCCATGCTGTGCATTTCGGAGGGCGGCCAGTGAAATATCACTGCGATGTCAGCGATCAGATCGTCGACATCGCTGAATACTGCCTCTCTTACTTGCTCGCCGTCGCCGCCTCGTTCGGTGCGGACGGCGCCGCTTTCGTCAAAAAAGGCGTAATCTCTTCACACAGCGCCGTAAAGTCGCCGGTCGCCATTGAGGAAATATCAGTGGTTGTCAGCTGAGGCGCGGTGACGCGTGTTAGCAGAGTTGATACCGCGTCATAGTCGAAGTTAAGAACGTCAACCAGCCGCAGCCCGCGCAGTGAGCCAGCCTGCTTGATTGTGTCGGTGATTGCGACGGATTTGATTTCCTGGTCGCCGCGTTTAATGGGTTGGCTGAGAGTTACTGGCATTATATTTTCTCCGGGCGGCCAGGCTGGCCGCCATTGGTAGTGGTAAAAAAGATTACTGACCGAGACCCAGGGCGGACGCAATGCGGTCCGTGTAGAGACTCTTTCCGTTGCGCTTGTAGATGAAGTTCAGCAGGTCGATTTCCAGCAAAGGCTTGTCATCCACGGAGAGCTTGTAATACGTATTTTTGAGCGCATAAGTATGGCTGGTGTCATCACCCTGCTTGGCTTCGCCCTGGTCAACTTCGGTAATACGTCCGCGCATTTCGACCTCAAGCAGGGAACTTGTCCCACCGCTGTAGATCTCACCGACAAAGCGCGTGCGTAGTTCGTCAATATCCCCGCCCCATTTCAGGATCAGCTCTTCGACCATGCCGCCAACAACCATTGATGCATCCAGTGCACCTGAATCAAGGCCGAGGTCAACAGCAGCGGAGCCAAGCATCCCGCCACCCTGATAATCTTCCGTTTTACGGGTAATTTTCGGGAGCGTGACGCTGGGGATCTTCCCGATGTAGTTGTCGCCATCAACAAACATCGTGAACAGGCGGAGTTTCTTCGGAATAGCCATTTATGCACCTCCCAGCGATGCAAAGGCTGGTTCGTAATACTGATCGGTAAACGTCTGGATCAGCGTCAGGTTTTCCAGCGGTGGTACGGGGCTGTAGTTGTAGCGAACAACGGCTTTACCCTGGCGAATACCGGTGGTCGGGTTATCGACAATATCAAACCAGCATGCCGCACCAATCAGTTTGCCAGCAGTGACCAACGCCTGAAGTTTGGCATTGATCCCGCTTACTACATCTTTGACGTTAGCCGGGGTAAGCGGTTTATCCACGGTGGTGAATTGCGCTTCCGCAATGCTGTCCGCAAGAATTTGGGCCGTCCGGGTAAACACCTCGAAAATATACTCTTCGGTGTCGGTGGTACGGTTACCCCAGAACCGGAAGCCATCGCGTTTGATCAGCGTGGTAATCTCGTTAGCGTTCAGCTCGTTAGCATCGGAGTCCTCCGCCTGTAACGCCCAGAACACATCTTTTGAGATACCCAGGACGTTTTTCACCGCAACGTTAGAAAGTGATTTGTGCCAGCCCTGCTCATTGTCAATCAGTGCCCGCAGGCCAAGCGCATAGGCAACTGCCGGGAATTCTTCATTAACGCCGGTCTGCGGGTTGAAGGCGATGAAGTTGGGCCAAATCATCATCCCTTCACGTTCTGCGAACTGCTCGCGGTAGGTTTTCGCTTCGGCGATAGTCTCGCAGCCATCGCAGTAGCTGTAAGAGAATGCACGCAGCTGCTTCGCAATTACGCGCAGCTGTGCGGTTACTTCCTGCGTGTCGTACATTGGAATGCCGAGGATGCGAGGGCGATAACCGGTTTTCTGCTCTGCGGTCAGCAGGGCAAACATCCCGGTATAGCTTCCGTCAGCCTGCGTGCCACCGATAATGAGCTGGGATTGCGTTTTGGCATTTTCTCCTTCCTTTGCTTCAGCGACACGAACAACAATTACACGTGTGCTGACCTGGTCGGAAATAGCCTTAAGAGATTTATACAGTGAGCCTGTTTTGCCCGCCTTACCCAGCACGCTAATCACGCGAGTGATCAGGACTGGCGTATCAAGTGGAAAGGTGAGGGGATCGGCATCATCGGCCACCGCAACCAGACCAATGACCGTTGAATCAATGTCATTGATCGCGGTCTGGAGGTCGGTGTTTTCTTTGGTGCGCGCCCCGTGGAAAAAGTTGTCGGTCATACTCTACCGCCATCATGTTTAGTGAGTTCATGGTGATATTCGCTGAATTCCGGGCGGCAGACACGTCACGATGGATGTCGCAGAAAGGCGACAACAAAAGGCTGTTTGTCCTATCGCGCGCGCATGGAAATATTTGCGGGAGGAGAAAGCGATGACACTGACAACTGACGCGATAGAGAGCGCGAAAAGCCTGCTGAATGCAGGTGCTGAGAAATTCAAGAATTACCCAGGCGACCTGTCACGTGTGCCAGCGTTTAACGTCATGCTTGGCGGCAAAGCGCTGATCATGCTGGATGAGAAACTATTCTCGTTAGAATTAACAGATAACAGGGGCTTTAATGCTGATGAACTGACTATCACTGTTGATGACAGCCAGGGAGATATTGAGTTACCGCCACGTGGCGCTGAATTGTCGGTAGCGATAGGCTGGCAGGGAGAGAAACTGGTACACAAAGGGATTTTCATCGTGGATGAAATTGCGCACTCAGGACCGCCGGACCGTATCGAGATCACGGCCAGAAGTGCAGATTTCCGCGATGAATTTAACGTTAAGCGGGAGGTGTCGTGGCATGACGTTACAGTAGAGCGCATCGTCTCTGCTATAGCTCACAGGTACAAGTTAAAACCTCTCATCTCAGAGCAACTGATGTCCGCCGAGATCGATCATGCAGATCAGACGCAGGAAAGCGATATGTCGTTTCTCACGCGCATGGCGGAAATGCTGGGTGCTATTGCAACTGTGAAAAATGGTTACCTGCTCTTCATCCTGCCTGGTGGCGGTGTCAGTGCAAATGGCAGAGCGTTGCCGGAGTTTTCCATCACGCGCAGCAGCGGAGATCGCCATTCTTTCCGGATTGCAGATCGCGACGCATACACTGGCGTGCAGGCGTACTGGCTTGATATGGATTTCGGGAAAAAGAAAAAGGTCACTGTTAAAAAGCGGAAAAAAACCGCAGACAAAAAGCCGCGCAGCAGCAGCCGGGAAGGGGACTATATTGCCGGTGAAGATGGTAACGTTTTTGTACTCCGTACGACGTACAGCAGCGAGATGGCCGCACAACGTGCAGCAACTGCAAAATGGCAACAACTCCAGCGCGGAGCCGCTGAGTTCTCTCTAACCCTGGCTTACGGGCGCGCGGATCTTTATCCGGAGATGCACGGAACGGTAACGGAGTTCAAAGACGTCATTGACGGCCAGGACTGGATAATTGCGAAGGCAAGCCACACTATTGACGATAGTGGGTTTAAAACACGTCTGGAGCTGGAAGCAAAAATACCTGAATGGATTGCAGAAACCGAATCATAGCGGCCATAATATGAGCGAGTTCAACTCCCGCCATGGGAGGCCATTATGTTTAAGTGTCCTGTTTGTGGTGCCGTCGCCCGTACGCGCACCAGTCGCCCTCTTAGTGAAATGACAGTCCGGCATTATCACCAGTGCCAGAATTTCGAATGCAGTATTACGTTTACCACGCTTAACAGCGTTGAGAAGCTGGTAACCAAACGCGCACCCCGCGATAAGTTACCAGCTGATTTCATCCCATCCGATGCCTTCCCCGCTTCTCACTACGGGAGGGATCAGCTTAATTTGGCCCTCTAAATAGTGGCAGCAAAAGTCCAGCCATTACCTGTGACTACCAGCGATTACCATCAAAGAGAGTCTTATTTATCATAAGCTTATGTTTTATAAGACTCTCTAATAGTTTTTAAAATCCCTCGGCGTTCGCGCTGTGTGGGTTCAAGTCCCACTCCGGCTACCATGGGAAACAAAGAATAATCAAAGCAATAAGCAGTGTCGTGAAACCACCGAAAGGTGGTTTTTTTGTGCCTCCAGTTTAGCGCGAAGTGAGCGTATCTCATCGTCATCACGATCGTGCTGTGCCCGGGAATTTGCTGCCATACCAGAACGTTAAGCCTGACTCTCTAATATCAAGCCCGGAAAGCAGGGCGATTGTCAGCTAACCTGCAACCAATCTTAAACAAACATTTCACTCGCCAGACACAGGTTGCCGCCGCTGATAAACTGGTCGGTATCCACCCTGGAGAGCGGAAGGTTATTGTCATGCAATATGAAGAACAGCAGCTTATCAACGGCCTTTTCGAGCGTCTTAAACAGGCCGAACAACAAAACAGCCAACGGGATGCAGATGCAGAGCGTCAGATCGCTGAATTTGTCAGACAGCAGCCTGCGGCCCCCTACTATATGGCGCAGTCGATTTTGATTCAGGAAGCGGCGCTGAAACGTCTGCAGGCCCGGGTTCAGGAGCTTGAAAGCGAATTAGCCGCGCAAAAAAGCAAACCCTCGACGGGCGGCAGCTTCCTCGGCGGCCTGTTTGGTGGCGGGAAAAGTAACCCGCAGCCTGACAACAGCTGGAATGCCCAGCCGCAACAGCCGCCGGCGCAGGATTACTCTCGGGCGCCAGCGTCGGCTACTCGCGGCGGCGGTTTTATGGCTGGCGCGCTCCAGACAGCCGCTGGCGTGGCCGGTGGCATCGCGCTTGCCGAGATGCTTACCAGCATGTTCCATCAGTCGCGGCCGGAAGAGATCGTGAACATCATCGAAGAGCCGACAATGCCCGTCGGTGGTGAACCGTTTGTCGGTAATCAATACGGCGACGTTAATAACGTCTCTGACACCCGTTTCCTCAACCAGAACGATCCGTTCGGCAGTAATAACGACGTCTGGCAGAACGACGATGTAGATGACGACTACAGCAATGACGACGATAGTTTTATTTAACGACGTTATCGTGTCACCATCGAAATGAAGTTAACCCTGAAAGTTGGGTATCCAACTTTCGGGGTTTTGCTTTTCCGGGTCAAAAAAGCCTTCGAGGCTAAGCCTGAAGGCTCATAAATCACATTCTTTTTACTGCTTTTCTTACTAACAAACCTGTAAGAATTGCCGGAAGCAATCCAAACAAAGAGGCGATATCGACTAACGTATCCTCCAGTTCTTCTATCCCGTATGTCCCGAAATGGTCCATCACGGCATAAGCCCATTCGACAGGTATCAAAATAAAAAGCCAGCGCGTATATAAAAGAAAACTGATAAGACCGATTGCAAGGCTGAAGGTGATTTCTATAAAAGTCCTCATGTTACTGTTATTGTCCCGTAAGCTTTAAAGCTCGTGCAAGGTACCGGCATCATAGTTGTTTTCATAAGAGCTTCGTGCAAGTAATCAAAGTCACTCAGATGAAGAAGGGTTATACAGCCTTCGCTTAACCCTCTTGGTCCTATCGGATGGAGGCGGAAATGGCCACGCCGGACACCTTCAACAAATACTTGATCATCTATCTGCCAGTCATCTTTGTATAAGGCAAACCATTTTGAGCGATCGGTGCCATAAATATTTTTCAGGGCAAAATCACTTAGTCCTCCGAGCCTGCCTCCGCTCTGTCGGTTCACGATGAAGTAACGTCCTGGCGGGATAGGTCCGATTTCTGGTTTGCTTGCCATAGTCGGATTGTTTCTGCCATAGAGCTGGCCTGAGAATGCCGGAAAGTTTCCTATACCCGGAACGGTAAGAATAGATGACGGTAAGCCATTCAATGCATAGCGAGCAATAATCATGCTGTAACCCGAATATTCCAGCCGTCAGTAAACTGGATATTCCCGTCGCAGTGCTTCCATGTGATTCTCTCATAACGCAGTTCTATCGCCTCAAGGTGATTGTGTTTTTCCATTGAGGGATTTTTTACGTTATGCATTACAGGCGTTATCCCTACGATTTTCACATTTTCTAAAAGCATGTTGAAATACTCAACTTCCTGCCCTGCATCGTTGATACGGTACCATTTGATTTCAGCTGACTTTAGGGTCTGGCCAGTTGCTACAGCCCGGTAAAGGTAAGGCGAGGATGAATCAAACTCTTTTTCGATTGTTAGTGGGGAGTGGACGCGGGTACCGGTTAGTTTCCCTGTATTGCCATCGGTTGGAATGTGTAAACCATGGCCAAACGATAAAACCTCAATGCTACCTTCACGGTGCTGAACATCTACAGAACCTGTAATATTCGCACCTCCGTCATCTTTGAGCCATAAATATGCGGGTATAGCCATTCTGAACGCTCCTTTTCAGTGAGTTTGACGTGATTGTCAAAGACTAATAAATCAACAAACTCAGGCCTTCTCAAGGCATTGCGTGCTATACTTTTCGTGAGTATCTCATTGTTATTTATATGAAAATATTTCTAATGGTTCCTTAGGTGTCAAATCACACCCCGCCCAAATACGCCTTCCTCACCTCCTGATTCCCCAGCAATTCCTCACCGCTGCCGCTCAGCCGGATCTGTCCGTTCACCATCACATACCCGCGGTCAGACAGCTTCAACGCATGGTGCGCATTCTGCTCCACCAGAAAAATGGTCATGCCGCTGCGGGCCAGCTCGCGCAGCGTCTGGAAGATCTGCTTCACCACAATCGGGGCTAAGCCCAGGCTGGGCTCATCCAGAAGCAGCAGCTTCGGACGGCTCATCAGCGCCCGGGCGATCGCCAGCATCTGCTGTTCCCCGCCGGACATGGTCATCGCGCGCTGTTTACGTCGCTCCTTAAGGCGAGGGAAAAGGTCAAACATGGTTTGCATATCTTCAGCCGCAAACTGATTGCCGATGGGAATGGTCCCCATCAGCAGGTTCTCTTCAACGGTCATATCCGGGAAGATACGTCTGCCTTCCGGTGCCTGCGCAATGCCGCCGGACGCAACATAGTGGGTGGATTGATGGCTGATGTCTTCACCACAGAACAGGATTTGCCCGCTGCGGATACGGGGCTGGCCGAAGATGGACATCAGCAATGTCGATTTACCCGCGCCGTTTGCGCCAATCAGCGCCACGGTTTCCCCCTTATTCACCTCAAGAGAGACCTGCTTCAGCGCCTGAATGACGCCGTAAAACACATCCACCTCGCGAAAAGCCAGCAGCGGTTCGCTCATAGGGAGACCTCGCTTTCATCCGTGCCCAGGTAGGCTGCAATGACCTTTTCATCATGCTGGATCTGCTCGGGTTTCCCCCTGGCAATCACATCGCCGTGGTCGAGCACGATAATGTCGTCCGAAATGTCCATCACCATCCCCATATCATGCTCAATCAGCAATACCGTGATGTCATGATGATCCCGCAGAAAGCGAATAATGCCGCTCAGCTTGTGCGTTTCAACCGGATTAAGCCCGGCGGCGGGTTCATCCAGACAGATCATTTCCGGCCCGGTACACATTGCCCGCGCGATTTCCAGTCGCCGCTGCTGGCCGTATGACATCTCTCCCGCCAGGCGATTGGCGCACTCCACCAGATCCACTACTTCCAGCCAGTAGAAGGCTCTGTCCAGGGCGTCGCTTTCCGCCCGCCGGTATTCCGGCGTATTTAAGATCCCGGCGAGCAGATTACGGTTAACGCGCATATGCTGCGCGACCAGCAGGTTTTCCACGACCGACATCTCGCGAAAAAGACGGATATTTTGAAACGTGCGCGCCAGCCCGGCACGGTTGACCAGGTGGGTTCCGCCGAACATTTTGTAGAAAAGACGCTGCCCGAACTGCGCGGGGTTAATCCAGTCACCCGGCTGGAATTTTTGCCCGAGGACCTGAATCACGTTGGTCGTTTTATGGCGGGTATTAAACAAAATGTTGCCGCCGGAGGCTCTGTAGAAGCCCGTCAGGCAGTTAAACACGGTTGTTTTGCCCGCCCCGTTGGGGCCAATCAGGGCGGTAATGGAGCCGCGCTGCACGTCCAGGTTGACGTCGTTTAGCGCCTTAATCCCGCCAAAATGCATCATCAGATGCTCAACGCGTAATATCGTTTCGTTCATGGTGCGACGCCCTTACGCACGGCAAACCCGCTGCGGTTAATGCGGATCAAACCGCGTGGACGCCAGATCATCATCACCACCATCAGCATGCCAAACAGCAGGACGCGGTACTCGGCAAAACTGCGCAGCAGCTCCGGCGTTACCGTGAGCACAAAGGCGGCCAGCACTACGCCCAGCGTAGAACCCATACCGCCCAGCACCACAATGGCGAGGATCAATGCCGATTCAAAGAAGGTAAAGGAGGTCGGATTCACGAACCCCTGATAGGTGGCGAAGAACACCCCGGCAATGCCTGCGGTGGACGCGCCCAGCGTAAAGGCGGAAAGCTTAACCAGAACATGATTTAACCCCATTGAGCGGCAGGCAATTTCGTCTTCGCGCAGGGCTTCCCACGCCCGACCAATCGGCATGCGCGTCAGGCGGTGCTTGATGTAAAGTACCAGCATCACCACCAGAAACAGCACCGCGTAGATAAAGATAAACTTCATGTTCGGGTTGTAGGTCAGGTGGAAAAACTCGTGGAAGGGCACGCCGCCTTCTTTTGCGCGTCGCCCAAACTCAAGACCGAAAAAGGTGGGGGGAGGGGCAGACACGCCGTTGGGGCCGCCGGTGAAGGTCAGCCAGTTGTTCAGTATCAGGCGAATGATTTCCCCGAAGCCGAGGGTGACGATGGCCAGATAGTCACCGTGCATGCGCAGTACCGGGAAGCCGAGCAGGGCACCTGCGGCAGCGGCCATGATTGCCGCGAGCGGCAGCATGCTCCAGAAGCCCAGGCCGAGATACTGGTATCCCAGCGCCAGGCCGTACGCACCAATCGCATAGAACGCGACATACCCCAGATCCAGCAGGCCGGCCAGGCCCACGACGATGTTCAGCCCCAGACCGAGAAGCACGTAGATCAGCCCGAGGATGGCGACGGTCAGAACATACTTGGTGGCGACAAACGGAAAGCAAATCGCAAGGGTAATCACCAGGGGAATAATCCAGCGCATGCGGCTTTTGTATTCCGGGGGGCGGACATATACGCCCGCGCTATCGGCCTCGAAGCGCGCCTGGAAACGAGCACCGGCAGCGGTACCTAAAAAAGCGCTCAGCAGAAAACGCCCCGCCATGACGATACCGACCATCCAGGCCAGGCGCTGCCCGGCGAAGGTAAAGCTATATCCGTCCAGCACCACACCTGCAATGGGGCCGAAGATAATCAGCGCAATCAGCCCGGAGAAAATCGCGTCCAGAATGCAGCGTTTAAGTGAAAAACCGTGTGACGTCATCATTGTCTCCCTCACACTTTGGCCACAATCGGGCGCCCGAGCAGCCCCTGAGGGCGGAAAATCAGGATCATCACCAGCAGGCCAAACGAGAAGACGTCTTTATAGTCCGAGTTCACCATGCCCGAGAACTGCGCTTCCGCCACGCCCAGGATAAGGCCGCCGAGCATGGCGCCGGGGAGGGAACCTATGCCGCCCAGTACCGCCGCCGTGAAAGCTTTAATGCCGATCACGAACCCGACGTAGAAATCAAAGGTGCCGTAATTCATGGTGATCAGCACCCCCGCCAGGCCCGCCATCGCCGCGCCGATGACGAAGACCAGCGAAATAATCCGGTCGGTGTTAATCCCCAGAATGGAGGCCATTTTGCGATCCTGCTGCACCGCACGGCACATCCGCCCCAGCCGGGTACGGTTGATTATCCAGGTGAGCACCAGCATGCCGGCAAACGAGGCCACCAGAATAAACACTTTGGTGTAGGTTATCTGCACGAACCCTTCGCCCAGATGCAGGCGAATCACGCCGTCCAGCATGGTCGGTACCCCTTGCTGGCGCGGGCCCTGGCTCAGCTGCGCGTAGTTTTGCAGGATAAGCGATATCCCGATGGCGGAGATCAGCGGTGCCAGGCGCGTGGAGTTGCGCAGCGGCTTATAGGCGATACGCTCGATGGTCCAGCCGTACACCCCGGTGACCACAATGGTGAACACCAGCGTGCCGAGGATCAGCAGCGGGAAGGACTGCAGGCCGAAGAACGAGAGCAGCGCCAGGCCAATGGCGCAGAGATAGGCGGAAATCATATACACTTCGCCGTGGGCGAAATTAATCATGCCGATAATGCCGTACACCATGGTGTAGCCGATGGCGATCAGGCCGTAGACGGAACCCAGCGTTAAGCCATTGATTAACTGTTGCAGGAAGAATGTACTCATTTTAGCGCGCTCGTTTTATAGGCTGCGCGAGCCGCGCAGCCTGATGTTTGTTACGCGCCGACGGGCGAGCCCATCGACGTTGAGCGTGACTCCGTCCCGTTACTCCACTTCCTTATATTTTCCTTTGTCGTCCCACTGGTATACCACGTAGTCAGAGACTTTCAGATCGCCTTTGCTGTCCCAGGCTTTTTTGCCCATCACCGTGTCGACGGAATTGGCC
Organism: Enterobacter sp. SST3; assembly: GCF_000286655.1. NCBI lineage: Bacteria > Pseudomonadati > Pseudomonadota > Gammaproteobacteria > Enterobacterales > Enterobacteriaceae > Enterobacter > Enterobacter sp. SST3. The sequence goes on from NZ_ALNS01000011.1 coordinate 95,361, forward strand.
TTCAGCCACTCGCTGGCTTTGGCAGAGTCCTTGCCGCCGGTGGCCTTGAAGGCCGCGGCAATCGCCTGTACCGAGGCGTAGGAGTAGAGGGTGTAACCTTCCGGCTCGAATTTACCGGCGCGGAATTTCTCGATTACCGCTTTGCCGTCCGGGATCAGGCGCGGATCTTTACCGAAGGTCATGTAAATGCCATTGGTATATTGCGGGCCGCCCGCCGCGGTCACCATCTCTTCGTTGACGATACAGTCCCCGGAGAAGAATTTCGCCTGCACGCCCTGCTCACGCATCTGGCGAACCAGCGGGCCGGCTTCCGGATGACAGCCACCGAAGAACACGACGTCCGGTTTTTGCGCGCCGATCTTAGTGACCAGCGCGTTAAAGTCTTTTTCACCGCGGGATAACCCCTCGTACATCACATCCTGAACCCCGCGTTTCGCCAGCGCCGCTTTGGTGGCGTCAGCCAGGCCCTGACCATAGGTGTCTTTATCGTGAATAATCACCACCCGTTTGGCTTTCAGCTTGTCGATGATGAAGTCACTGGCCACCTGGCCCTGCTGGTCATCGCGGCCGCACATGCGGAACATGTCGCTCATGCCGCGTTCGGTGATCAGGGGGTTTGTTGAACCGGGGGTAATAGCGATGATCCCCGCATCGCTGTAAACCTCGGAGGCGGGCATGGTGGAAGAGGAGCAGAAATGACCGACCACGGCGTTGACTTTATCCTGGTCGACTAAGCGGTTGGCCACCGCCACCGCCTGCTTAGGCTCGCAGGCGTCATCACCCTGAACCAGTTTGATCTTCTCGCCGTTAATGCCGCCGGCGGCGTTAATGTCTTCAGCGGCCTGCGTTGCGCCGTGCCAGTACTGATCGCCATAGGTGGCATTAGGACCTGTGAACGGTCCGGCCACGCCAATCACGATATCTGCCCTGGCGGAAAACGCCGTCACCAGGCAACCGGCCAACACGAGAGAAAGCGGAGTTCTGATAAATTTCAGCGACATTATTATGTTCCTTAGCAAAGAGGTTTTTGCACCACGGCGTAAACCCGAACGCCCGACGGCGCAGCCAATCCGAAACACGAGCAAGAACAAAATGCACTAAACGAACAAGATACTGACGGCATCCTGCATATACGGCGAGGTTTCCCTGCGCAGCGTCGCGCGAAGAACATTAAGCAAAAACGTTGCCAGAATGGTTAACCCATTGACGGGCCTGTGACATGTTTGAGTATAGAGCGCCGCGTTATGCCGCCTTGCGGGAGGAGAAGAAATTACAGCGGAGATCACATATCGTTAACAATAAAGCCCATAAGTTGTGCAAAGGTCACGATTTGCACGTTTTTGCAGCAATAAAGACCTAAACTTCAGCCCGGAGAGGCGTGAGATATGTGTTAGGATCGTTTCCTTTTTATCAGGAGTGTCAGCGATGACTGAAGGCCCATTAAATGAAAGCGAAATGGCGTGGCTTGAAGAGACGTTAATCTCTTACGGTCATGACGATGCGTCCGTGCTTGACGTGTCTGAACTGGACGGCATGTTTACCGCAGTGCTTTCCGGTCCTGTTGTCGTTGAGCCAGATACCTGGCTGGTGGCGGTGTGGGGGGGCGAGAAATACATTCCGCGCTGGAAAAACGATCGCGAGATGAACCGTTTTATCGATCTTTGCTTTAAGCATATGAACGATATTGCCGAGCGCCTGAGCGAATATCCGGACCAGTTTGAACCGATGTTTGGCTATAACGACATTGACGGTGAGAGCTATACCGTGGTGGAAGAGTGGTGCTACGGCTACATGCGCGGCGTGGCGCTGACGGACTGGTCAGCCTTGCCGGACGAGCTGAAGGCCGATCTGGATGTGATTGCGCTGCACGGTAGCGAAGAGATCGGCGACCAGCTGGATGAATTGACCGAAGAAGAATATACCGCCAGCATTGAACGTATTCAGCCTGCGGCGCTGCGCTTGTATAACTACTGGGTGAACAATCCGCAGCAGCCGGAGGTGAAGAAGCCGATGGTGAACGGCACGAAGGTTGGGCGTAACGATCCGTGTCCTTGCGGCAGCGGGAAGAAGTTCAAGAGCTGCTGTTTGCACTGATAAAAAAGGGGCTGATGACAGCCCCTTTTTTCATTAACCCACTTCCGGCAGCATCCCGGCTGCAATCAACACCTGCACCAGAATAATCACCACCCCACAGCCAAACACAATGCACAGCAGCGGTTTTCCCCCCGCCACGCGGTAACCCTGCTGCGGATGCTGCTGGCGGCTCTTCCACGCCAGCAGGGAAGGGAGGAGCAGGGCAAGGACCGAGAGCGCCACCCCCGCATACCCCAGCGCCATCACAAACCCGCGTGGATAAAACAGCGCAAAGGCCAGCGGCGGCAGGAAGGTGATGGCCCCGGTCTGTAACCGTCCTGCGGCGGTATTGCGGCGCTGGAACAGGTCGGCCAGATAGTCAAACAGGCCAAGCGCCACGCCCAGAAACGAGGTAGCCAGCGCCAGGTCGGCAAAGAGGTGTACCGCCAGCTCCACGTGCGGGGAGGTGACGACCTCGCGCAGCGCCAGCAGAAAACCGTTCAGGCCTGCGTGCTGTGCCATCAGGCCAATAAAGGTTGAAGAGTCGATGCTGCCCAGGGTCACCAGCTGCCAGAAAATGTAGGCAATCAGCGGGATCGCGCTGCCGATAACAAAGACGCGGCGCAGCTTGCGAATATCGCCGTTCATATAGCTGACGATGCTCGGCACGCTGCCGTGGAAGCCAAACGAGGTGAAAATGACCGGGATGGCGGAAAGCGCCAGCCCTTTTTCCAGCGGCAGCGTCAGCAGATTGACCTGATGAACATGCGGTGCCAGCAGGACCAGCATGACAATCAGGAACAGAATTTTGGCGCTGAACAGGAAACGGTTAAACAGATCCACCAGCGACGTTCCCACGCAGACCACGCCGCCGCCGATGAGCGCAAAGAAGATGGCGCCCGTCGCCGGGGTAATGTCAGAGCCAAACCAGTCGTTAACGCTTGAGGCGATCAACTCCCCGGCCCCGCTGATGTAGGCGGCGGTCAGGGCGTACATCAGGAACATCATGCTGAAGCCGGTTATCCACTGGCCGTAGCGTCCCAGGTAGCGCGCCGCGAGGGAACCCAGACCGGTATCGGCGGGCACATGCTGGTAAACCTCAAGCAACAGCAGGGCGGTGTAGCACATCAGCGCCCAGAGCGTCCCCAGCAGCAGCAGGGTCATGCCAAATCCCACGCCCGCGGCTGCCAGAGGCATTGCCAGCATTCCTGCGCCAATCGTCGTTCCGGCGACGATAAAAATACTTCCCAGAGTTCTGTTTTTCACGCTTTCCTCTACAACGCTTCTTAACCGCGACAAAATCTGCGGCGCAGAGTAAGGGAAAAGCTGTAACTCGTCAAATCACCGTTACAAGAAGTGTAATGAATGTTTTACACATTAATATTCCTCTGACCCTTTATAGGCTTCCGCCTACTACATGAGGGCTATGTTGCTGAGCAACATTTCGGCGTAACGTAAATAATAAATATAAATTATCAAATAAAGTGAGGGTTTTATGGCGGGGGAGAATCCTTTTACCGCGGCATGGAGCCGTGGAGGCAACCTGTTGTGCCATGGCCACTGGATAATCCACTGGCAGAACCAGCCCCTGATACTTCCGGAGTCCCGCCGCGAAAAAGATATGGGCACCTGGGGAATCTATTCGGTTATTGATCCTGAGGATGAGACCTTTGCACAAGGCTTACAGGAAGATGAGTGGATCATAGCGAATGTCGACTGGTTGACGGATATGTTTTTCGAGAGGGGTATTGCGCTGGAGACGGCCAGCTACCGCTATTTTTACCAGGCCGTGAATCCTCACGACTGGCGCTGTACCAGCTGCGCTGGGTGTATGTAAATTAACGCGGTGCAGGGAACCCGCACCGCGCTGAAATTAATTCTGCGTATCCAGCGTGGAAAGTTCTTTATCAATAAAGTAAAGACCTTCGCCTGATTTCCCCACCAGAGATAATTTATCCAGTACGGATTTAAACAGCTTCTCTTCTTCATGCTGTTCGGCGACATACCACTGCAGGAAATTGAAGGTTGGATAATCCTGGCTGGTCATCGCGGCATGAACCAGTTCGTTAATTTTCTGGGTGATCAGCTGCTCGTGCTCGTAGGTGGCGCGGAACAGTTCATCGAGAGAATTATATTCAGCAAATGGGGATGCCACGGTTTCAATGCGCGGCAGGCTGCCGGTATCCGTCAGATAATCAAACAGACGCTGCATGTGGGTCATCTCTTCCTGCGCGTGACGACGCAGAAACGCGGCAGCGCCTTCAAAGCTGTGATAGCTGCACCAGGCGCTCATCTGCTGGTAGAGAAGGGATGAATACAGCTCAAGATTCATTTGTGCGTTGAGCTTGTCGATCATTTCAGTTTTCAGCATGGTGGCGCTCCGGGTTATTATTTCTGGTTCACAATGAGCGACACTATAATTTGTTATTTAATTATTTGCAAAACGTAAAATATTTATTTTATTTATTTAAAATACGAATGGGAATAAAACGCATTGGCGATTTTATCATTTATTAATGAGAATTGTTTTTGTTCGTAATGAAATAAACTGCCAGCCTGCGCTGGCAGTCTGGATTAATACCACGGATTGTTTGACTTAGGGCTCACGGCATAACCCATACATTTATACTGGATAGTCACGCTCTCGTTCAGACACAACGAGCCGCTAATGAGGGTGCAGGTTTTAATGGGCTGACCATAGGCTGAGGCCGTGGCGTACCCCATGCTCTGACACGCTTTTGCCGCCGTACCGTTATTCACATACTCATCGGAATACGCATTTTGCAGCGCTGCCTGACCGTAGTTAAGGCGGACGATGCCGTTCGGCGCATCGAGGGTGCTGACTTCAGCCTGGCGGTTAATGCTGCACCCCGCGAGCAGGAGGAGTGTGCCGGCTACAATGACTCTTTTCATGGTTCGCTCTGAGTGGATGGAAATACGTTATCGTACCCGCAGATGCCCGCCGCAATGGCTGGAATAGCCGGACAATCTGCCCTCACTCTTCGCAACGGGTCGATGGTGAACGCGATCAGACCCCATTCTGATTAAATTGTGATTTCTATCACAAAAGCATTGATTTTTGTGATGGTGGTCATATTATAGGCGCATTGACGATAAAGTTGTATAACAAGTTGATGGAGCATCACTGTGAAACTGCGCAAAATCCTGAAAAGTATGTGGGCCAATTACTGCCGCACGTTCAAAGACGTGCCGCCGGGCGCCATGTTCTGATAAAAAAAACCTGCTTCGGCAGGTTTTTTTATACCTGCAGACGTTGAAGGGAAGATGTCAGGGGGCGTGTTTTGATACTATGGCGGCCTTTAAATAAGGAGAAACCCCATGTCACAAAACCTGAGCGCCGATCAGGAACTGGTCTCTGACGTTGTCGCCTGCCAGTTGGTTATCAAGCAAATCCTGGATGTTCTGGACGTGATTGCGCCGGTTGAAGTGCGCGAGAAGATGTCTACCCAGCTGAAAAACATCGACTTCGCCAGCCATCCTGCTGCCGCTGACCCGGTAACGCTTCGTGCGATCCAGAAAGCCATCGCGCTGATCGAGCTGCGATTCACGCCGCAGGGTGAGTCCCACTGACGCAGGGAAATGGGCGACGGCATGCGTCGCCCTTTGATGTTATCAGAAGAACGTCTGGACCAGCAGGTAGCTCGCGGCACACGCGCAGCTTACCCCAATCAGCCCTGGCAAAATAAAGCTGTGGTTGATGATAAATTTACCGATGCGGGTCGTGCCTGACCGGTCAAAGCCGATGCAGGCCAAATCGCTGGGATAGGTCGGCAGGACAAAATAGCCGTAAGACGCCGGGAAAAAGGCGATCAGCATTTTCGGGTCGATGCCCAACATCAACCCCATCGGCGCCACCGCCGTCAGCGCCGCCGCCTGGCTGTTCACCAGTTTTGACACCAGAAACAGCACAATCGCATATGTCCACGGGTGGCTTTTCACCACGCCTTCCAGGGCCAGCTTTAACTCGTCGAGATGCGCCTGGAAAAAGGTATCGCTCATCCACGCCACGCCGAATACCGAGAAGATCGCAACCATACCGGCCTTGAATACCGCGCCGTTGGAAATCGCGGAGGCATTGACCTTACAGGCCATCAGCATCACGGCACCCGCAATTAGCATCATCATCTGGATGACAAGGTTCATCGACAGCGCCGTCATTTTGCCTTTCAGTTCAAAGGCGGGGCGCAGCTCAGGGAAGGCCCCCAGCAGAACGACCACGGCAATGCCGGCAAAGAAAATCCACGTGGACCAGTAGGCCTGTTTTGGGAAACGCTGATTCATTAACGTCTCTGTTCCGCCATAGATAAACTCGCGCTGCTTAGGATCTTTTAGCTTTTCCTGAAACTCCATGTCGTCCGCCAAATCTTTCCCGCGGCGTAAACTCCACAGTGCAGCAATAGCCACGCCGAAAAGTGAAGCGGGAACCGACACGGCGAGAATTTCCAGAATTCCCCACGCGTGGCCGATCCCATGCTGGGCTGCCAGGATGGACACCAGCGACACGACGGCAACGGAAACGGGGGAGGCCGTGATGGCCATCTGCGACGCGACCGACGCCACGGCCATAGGGCGCTCCGGACGGATCCCTTTTTTCAGGGCGATATCCGCAATAATCGGGAACATGGTGTAGACCACATGGCCGGTGCCGCACAGAAAGGTCAGCATCCAGGTGGTAAACGGGGCGAGCAGGGTGATGTGCTGCGGGTGTTTGCGCAGCAGACGTTCCGCAAACTGCATCATGACGTTGAGACCGCCCGCCGTTTGCAGAGTAGCGGCACAGCCAATCACCGCGAGGATGGTCAGCATGACGTCAACCGGCGGTTTACCCGGCTGCAGACCAAAGACGAAACATAAAATAAAAAGACCAATACCGCTGATTAACCCAAGCCCCATACCGCCGAAACGCGTACCCGTCAGCAGGCAGAGGAGAATGACAACAAACTCAATGGTGATCATGATGCTCCCTCGTCAATGATTATGTAATTAAATAAATCATCACACGTTGTGTGGTTAATCATTGGGAGCCAGATCTGATTTGTTAAATTTCAGCAAAAGCAGAAGGTTGGAGAGGGGAAGGGGACCTGCTCCCCGGGACGGAAGCAGGCCAGAAACTCAGTGGTGCTGCACCGCCACAATGTCGAGCAGGTGACGGTCGGTTTGCTCAGGACATAAACCTGCCTGCTGCGCGTTATGCAGCTCATCCGCCAGCGTCTTCAGCAGCAGGCCATCCTGCTGCTGCTCTTTATCCATATCGCGTAAGAATCTGAGCGTCGTAATGTCCTGCTGCGCTTTGGCTTCATCGGCCAGTTTGTTGAGGGTGCTGCAGCGTTGTTCATACTCTTCAAGCGTTTTCTGAAACAGTTCTTCCAGACAAGAGTAGCTCTCGTTTATCCCATCAAGGGCTTTAACGACAGGGTTTGCCCCGGCAGCTTTCAGGAAGTTAAAAACGCGCATCATATGGGTGACGTTACTTTGTGCCTGAGAGCGAAAGAAGGTGGCAGAGCCCGTGAGGCTATTCTCAGCGCACCAGGCACTTAAGTGAAGGTGCAGGTTGGAGGCGTAGAACTCAAGGTTCATCTGCGCGTTAAGTTTTTGCATCATCGTTTGGGTAGCCATACTCATATCCTTATTGACGGTGGGACGTGATGTCCGTTGCTTAACCTGAGCACCAGGCAAGTACGAAGAAAAAGAGCAGAAATACGCTTTCTGCAGTAAACGAAGTCGACCGAAATTCACTTCCTGTGTTCGATATAAATAAGCATACCCTTGTCTTTGGTCTAAGAAAACTCTTAAATTGGCTGTGTTTACCATACATTACAAACTTTAATATAGTACAGAAATACAATTAGCTCGCCATAGATCAGTGTTTAGATAATCCTCTGATAATCAACATTTTTTTCGAAGAGATATGCTGTTACTCTTTCGGGAATATTAAACCGGAATAATGCTCCGTAAAAAAATGAATCACGGATTAATTATTCCGTATATCAGGTGCATTAATAAAATTGCGCTAAATCAAATTCTGTGGAGTAAATAAGTTTCAGTGCGTGTGGCATTTTTGATGGAAAACATACTGCACTTTTCTGACGTCCGGCGTTCTCGTGCCCGATCCGGGGCATCAGGGATATCTTAGCTAATCTTATGGATAATCCTGCTTACCCTCATTTCATTTGTCTGACAAATACTGCCTTTTTTATGTCATTTTTCGCTGAATTTATGTACGCAATTACTGTAATTCTGCGGTGTGATGGGGCTCTCTTATGGATGATTAATTTCCCGCTAAAACTATCACCAGCAATAACGCTTATAACGAGGTAAGCGCTAATGCCTTGTTTTAAGTCCGATTAAATAAGAAGCACGCACATATTCCCTACAGAAAAGAAAGCTAAAGCTGGAGTTTACCATGCACAAATTTACTAAAGCGCTGGCGGCCATCGGTCTGGCTGCCGTTATGTCACAATCCGCTATTGCTGAGAATTTAAAGCTCGGTTTTTTGGTAAAACAGCCCGAAGAGCCTTGGTTCCAGACGGAGTGGAAATTCGCCGATAAGGCCGGGAAAGATTTAGGTTTTGAAGTGATTAAAATCGCCGTGCCTGACGGTGAGAAAACCCTGAACGCCATCGACAGCCTGGCGGCCAGCGGTGCGAAAGGTTTCGTTATCTGTACGCCGGATCCAAAGCTGGGCTCGGCCATCGCGGCAAAAGCCCGCGGTTACGACATGAAGGTCATTGCCGTTGACGATCAGTTCGTGAACGCCAAAGGCAAGCCGATGGACAGCGTCCCGCTGGTCATGATGGCCGCGACAAAAATCGGCGAACGTCAGGGCCAGGAACTCTATAAAGAGATGCAAAAACGCGGCTGGGACGTCAAAGAGACCGCAGTGATGGCTATTACAGCGGATGAGCTGGACACGGCGCGTCGTCGTACGACCGGGTCAATGGACGCGCTGAAGGCGGCCGGCTTCCCGGAAAAACAGATCTACAAAGTCCCCACCAAATCTAACGATATCCCGGGCGCTTTCGACGCCGCCAACTCCATGCTGGTTCAGCATCCGGAGGTCAAACACTGGCTGGTGGTCGGCATGAACGACAACACCGTGCTGGGCGGCGTGCGCGCGACGGAAGGTCAGGGCTTCAAGGCACCTGACGTGATCGGGATTGGCATCAACGGCGTTGACGCCGTCAGCGAGCTGTCCAAAGCGCAGGCAACCGGCTTCTACGGCTCACTGCTGCCAAGCCCGGACGTTCACGGCTATAAATCCAGCGAGATGCTCTACAACTGGGTCACCAAAGGAGCTGAACCGCCGAAATTTACCGAAGTGACCGACGTGGTGCTCATCACCCGCGACAACTTCAAAGAGGAGCTGGCGAAAAAAGGACTGGGCGGGAAGTAATACGCGGTGATTGTGCCCCTCATCCTGCGTGAGGGGCCTGACGTACACACTACAGGAATCACGGAGACGTTATGCGACAGTCTGATCCGTATCTCTCTTTTCGCGGCATCGGGAAAACCTTCCCCGGTGTGAACGCGCTGACCGATATCAGCTTCGACTGCTATGCCGGCCAGGTTCACGCCCTGATGGGGGAAAACGGTGCGGGAAAATCCACGCTGTTGAAAATCCTCAGCGGCAACTACTCGCCAACAACCGGCACGCTGGCGATCCGCGGCGAAGAGGTCTCTTTTGCAGATACCACGGCGGCGCTCAATGCCGGGGTGGCCATTATCTATCAGGAGCTGCACCTCATCCCTGAGATGACCGTGGCGGAAAACATCTATTTAGGACAGCTCCCGCACAAAGGCGGCGTGGTGAATCGTTCGCTACTTAATTATGAAGCGGGGCTGCAGCTAAAACACCTGGGGCTGGACGTCGATCCCCAGACGCCGCTGAAATATCTCTCCATCGGCCAGTGGCAGATGGTTGAAATTGCCAAGGCGCTGGCGCGTAACGCCAGAATAATTGCCTTCGATGAACCCACCAGTTCGCTCTCGAAGCGTGAAATCGAAAATCTGTTCCGCGTGATCCGCGAATTGCGTCAGGAAGGCCGGACGATTTTGTACGTTTCGCACCGCATGGAAGAGATATTTGCTCTCAGCGATGCCATCACCGTGTTTAAAGATGGACGCTATGTGCGCACCTTTACCGACATGGCGCAGGTGAACCATGACCAGCTTGTTCAGGCGATGGTCGGACGCGATCTGGGTGATATCTATCACTGGCAGCCTCGCCAGTACGGCCCTGAGCGTCTGCGCCTCGATAGCGTAAAAGCGCCGGGCGTCAGAACGCCGATTTCGTTATCCGTACGCAGCGGTGAAATCGTCGGCCTGTTTGGTCTGGTAGGCGCGGGGCGTAGCGAATTGATGAAAGGGCTGTTCGGCGGTACCCGTATTACCGATGGGCAGGTCTCCATTGACGGCGAGCGGGTAGACATTCAGAAACCGGCCCACGCGATCGGGGCGGGAATGATGCTCTGTCCGGAAGACCGGAAAGCAGAGGGCATTATTCCGGTGCACTCGGTACGCGACAACATCAATATTTCCGCCCGCCGTAAGTTTATTCGCGCAGGTTGCCTGATAAACGATAGCTGGGAGTCGAGCAATGCCGACCACCATATTCGTTCACTGAATATCAAAACGCCGGGTCCGGAACAGCTGATCATGAATCTGTCAGGCGGAAACCAGCAGAAGGCCATTCTGGGCCGCTGGCTGTCGGAGGATATGAAGGTCATCTTGCTGGATGAGCCGACGCGCGGTATCGACGTGGGGGCAAAACACGAGATTTATAACGTGATCTATGAGCTGGCAAAACGCGGCGTGGCGGTGCTTTTCGCCTCCAGCGATCTGCCGGAGGTGCTTGGCGTGGCTGACCGCATTGTGGTGATGCGTGAAGGCGAAATTGCCGGCGAATTACTTCATGAACAGGCGAATGAACAACAGGCGTTGAACCTCGCCATGCCTAAAGTTAGCCAGGCCGTCGCCTGAGTAAGGAGTTAATGATGTCCTCTGTTACTACATCCGGAGTGCCGAAGTCGAAGTCGGCGTTGAGCGTTGGGCGTATCTGGGATCAGTACGGCATGCTGGTGGTGTTTGCCGCACTGTTCGTCGCCTGCGCGATCTTTGTCCCCAACTTTGCCACCTTCATTAATATGAAGGGGCTGGGTCTCGCCATCTCCATGTCCGGGATGGTGGCCTGCGGGATGCTGTTCTGTCTGGCCTCCGGCGATTTTGACCTGTCGGTGGCGTCGGTGATTGCCTGTGCAGGCGTTACGACGGCCGTGGTGATCAACATGACGGAGAGCCTGTGGATTGGCGTTTTTGCCGGTCTGTTACTCGGCGTCATCAGCGGCCTGGTGAACGGTTTTGTTATCGCGCGCCTGAAGATTAACGCCCTGATCACGACGCTTGCGACAATGCAAATTGTCCGCGGGCTGGCCTATATCATCTCCGACGGTAAAGCGGTCGGGATTGAAGACGAGCGCTTCTTTACGCTGGGCTACGCCAACTGGCTGGGTCTGCCTGCGCCTATCTGGCTGACCGTGGCCTGCCTGATCCTGTTCGGCTTCCTGCTTAACCGGACCACCTTTGGCCGTAATACGCTGGCGATTGGCGGTAACGAAGAGGCCGCCCGTCTGGCCGGGGTGCCGGTGGTGCGCACCAAGATTATTATCTTTGTGCTCTCGGGGCTCGTTTCTGCCGCGGCGGGGATTATTCTGGCGTCGCGTATGACCAGCGGCCAGCCAATGACCTCTATCGGTTATGAGCTGATCGTTATTTCGGCCTGCGTGTTAGGGGGCGTTTCCCTCAAGGGAGGCATCGGAAAAATCTCATATGTGGTGGCCGGTATCCTGATTTTGGGCACGGTAGAGAACGCCATGAACCTGCTGAATATTTCGCCGTTCTCGCAGTACGTGGTGCGTGGTCTGATCCTGCTGGCAGCGGTGATTTTCGACCGTTACAAGCAAAAAGCGAAGCGTACCGTGTAACCGTTTTGCACCTCTTTTATTGCTCAACTTATAACCATAGTTGACCCCTTCACCGCCCCGCCAGTAAAACTGGCGGGGCGGTTGTCAAATGGCGAGCGACGTCACACTGTCTATACTTACATGGCTATGAAAGAGGTAAAGGCGTTTACCTCTCGTCAACCGTAAGGAGGAAAAGGGTGGCTGACTTGTTAACCGCACCGCCTGTACTGCCCGGACATTATGCTTTCTTTTTTGATCTCGACGGCACGCTCGCCGGGATAAAACCGCACCCCGATCAGGTGTCTATTCCGGAGGCGGTGTTACAGGATTTGCATCAGCTCTCGCTCATGAATGAGGGAGCACTGGCATTGATATCAGGGCGCTCAATGGCCGAGCTGGATCTGCTCGCCAGTCCATACCACTTTCCGCTGGCCGGTGTACACGGAGCGGAGCGCCGCGACATCCATGATCAAACGCATATCGTTTCACTCCCCGACGCACTTACGCAAACGCTCCAGAAGCGGCTCTCTGCTGCGCTGGCCGACCTGCCTGGCACCGAACTGGAAGCCAAAGGCATGGCCTTTGCCCTGCATTATCGCCAGGCACCGCAGCACGGAGATACCGTGCTCGCGCTTGCTCAGACGGTTGCGGATGCGCATCCACAGCTGGCGCTGCAGCCGGGCAAATGCGTGGTGGAGTTAAAGCCGAAGGGGATTAATAAAGGCGCTGCCATCGCCGCATTTATGGCGGAGGCGCCATTTAAGGGCCGGACGCCTGTTTTCTTAGGGGATGACCTGACCGACGAGGCCGGGTTCCGTGTGGTTAATCAGGCCGGAGGGATCGCCGTTAAGGTAGGGCCTGGTGACACTGTCGCCGAATGGCGGCTGGCGGATGTCGCCAGCGTCTGGCAGTGGGTATCTGATATCGCTAACCAGCAACAACAACAAATAGCGCAAAACAAAGGGGGAAACCATTATGGGTCGCTTAGTCGTCGTCTCTAACCGAATCGCACCGCCTGATGATAAAAAAGCCAGTGCGGGTGGCCTGGCGGTAGGGGTGTTAGGTGCCTTGAAAGCCGCTGGCGGGCTGTGGTTTGGCTGGAGCGGAGAAATCAGTGAAGAAGAGAAACCGCTCACAAAAGTGACGCGCGGTAACATTACGTGGGCGTCGTTTGCACTGAAAGAGAAAGACTACGACGAGTATTACTCGCAGTTCTCGAATGCCGTGCTGTGGCCGGCGTTTCACTATCGTCTTGACCTGGTCAAATTCCAGCGTGAATCCTTCGAAGGCTACGCGCGCGTGAATGCGCTGCTGGCGGATAAACTGCTGCCATTGATAGAGGAAGACGATATTTTATGGATCCACGATTATCACCTGCTGCCGTTCGCGAGAGAGCTGCGAAAGAGGGGAGTGAATAACCGGATTGGCTTCTTCCTGCACATCCCGTTCCCGACGCCGGAAATTTTTACCGCGCTGCCGCCGCATGAAGAGCTGCTGGAGGCGCTGTGTGACTACGATTTGCTGGGCTTCCAGACGGAAAATGACCGCCTGGCATTCCTTGACTCCGTGTCAGGGAAAGCGCGTCTGGTGACCAAAGGCGGGAAAACCCATACGGCGTGGGGAAAAACGTTCCACACCGAAGTGTATCCAATAGGGATTGAACCTGACGAAATCGCGGAGCAGGCCTCCGGCCCGCTGCCGCCGAAGCTGGCGCAGCTTAAGAATGAACTCAAGCACGTGAAAAATATCTTCTCGGTCGAGCGTCTTGATTATTCTAAAGGGCTGCCGGAACGCTTCCTGGCGTATGAAACGCTGCTGGATAAATATCCGGAGCACCACGGTAAAATCCGTTATACCCAGATTGCGCCGACGTCGCGCGGTGAGGTTCAGGCCTATCAGGATATTCGCCATCAGCTGGAGACAGAAGCCGGGCGCATTAATGGCCGTTACGGGCAGCTGGGCTGGACGCCGCTGTTTTATCTGAATCAGCACTTCGACCGCAAGATCCTGATGAAGGTCTTCCGCTACGCGGACGTCGGCCTGGTGACGCCGCTGCGCGACGGGATGAACCTGGTCGCGAAAGAGTATGTGGCAGCGCAGGACCCCGCCGATCCGGGGGTTCTGGTGCTATCCCAGTTTGCCGGGGCCGCAAATGAGCTTACCTCGGCGCTGATTGTGAACCCTTACGATCGCGATGACGTGGCGAATGCCCTGAACCGCGCGCTGACCATGCCGCTCACGGAACGTATTTCCCGCCATGCTGAAATGATGGAGACGATCCGGAAGAACGATATTAACCACTGGCAGGCGCGTTTTATTCAGGATCTCCGCGATATCGCTCCACAAAGCCATGAAGGCGATTTACAAAAAAAGATCGCAACTTTCCCTAAACTTGCCTGATATTTCCCTGGGGGGTTAACGCCCCCCAAGCGGCACTAATAACACGTCAACCTGACTTGATGCGACAATGGATTTCGCCGCGCAGGCCGCGCGCGATAAAAAGCTGTGGTTATGATTCCCGCATATCACTAAATCAATATTCTGTTTACGACACATGTCGAGAATATGGGCATTAAGTTCTCCTGTCGCAATTACGGTTTCATAGACAGGATAGTGTGCCTTTTCGACCAGCTCGCGCAGAAATTGCTGCGTTTCCTCCTGAAGTACCTCACGAATATCCTCCAGCATGGGGGCAGCCAGCTGATTATACATCTCGGGTTCGGCCGCAAGCGTGATGAGGCTGATGCGGGCATTGTGGGGTCTGGCAATGGAAACTGCCCGGGCGACGAGTTGATGGCTTTCTGGGGAAACGGCAACAGAAACAAGTAGATGGGAGTAACTCATGGCGCACTCCTTGGGTGTCTGACTGACAGCGTTTGATCACCTTTACCGCGATTTTCCGGGTTCTGCAAGGGCTGATTACGACATTAGTGTGAAGCTTATCATAATTATTCATTAATTATTCTTATAAGAAGAATAACTGAAAAATGCGCCTAAATGAAAAAAATTAACAACTTAACGTAAATCACACAATTTTATGCCTTGACTGTTGAGTCGTTTTGATGCGTTACAAAATCATTTCGAATGATCACGCTCTGAAACATCTTTTTTGGGCTGCCTGCATAACTCTATGTCTTTTCACAGTAAGAAAAATGTTTCCCAGAGGGGTGAATGATGTAAATGTTTCCGCGCGACGCCCACCCGAGGAAAAGCACGTTGCATGCCAGTTCTGATCCCCCTTCTGCATGAGTATTCGTCAATTAAGAATACAAAACAGTGTCAGTTGGTTAATATTTGAACAAATTACAAGTCATACTGATGGATTTATGGGTCATATTCACTTAAATTGTGTGACGTAGATCACATTTTTTTTAAATTTGAGGATGGCTGGATTGTATGTGTCAAAACTGACGAGTAGAGTTTGCGTCGAATTAGGAAAAATCTTAGTTATTTGTAAGAAATGATAAAACATGTAAGAGACGCATTCGCGTTTCCTCTCTTACGCGTTTCGATGAATACAAACCTAAATTCAACTATGCATTTAGCCTTTTCTTTTTTATACCGGGTGATTTCCCGGCGACATCACGGGGTGCGGTCTTTCCGCATAAAAATAATAGTTGGTTATTCGGGATGGGAACAATGCATACATCCGAGTTGCTAAAACATATCTATGACATCAATTTGTCGTATTTACTGCTCGCGCAGCGTTTGATTAGTCAGGACAAGGCGTCCGCGATGTTTCGTCTGGGTATTAACGAAGAGATGGCAACCATGCTGGGCGGTTTAACCCTCCCGCAGATGGTTAAACTGGCTGAAACGAATCAACTGGTTTGCCAGTTCCGTTTCGATGACTCTCAGACTATAACGCGTCTGACGCAGGAGTCCCGTGTAGACGATCTTCAACAGATCCATACCGGTATTCTTCTCTCTACTCGCTTGCTTAACGAAATCAGCCAGCCTGATGACGTAGCCCGTAAGAAAAGGGCCTAGCAATGAGCGAGAAAAGCATTGTTCAGGAAGCGCGTGACATACAGTTGGCCATGGAGCTGATTACACTGGGTGCTCGTTTACAAATGCTGGAAAGCGAGACGCAGTTGAGCCGTGGTCGTCTCATCAAACTGTACAAAGAGTTACGTGGTAGTCCCCCGCCGAAAGGCATGCTGCCGTTTTCTACCGACTGGTTTATGACGTGGGAGCAGAATATTCACGCTTCCATGTTCTGTAATGCCTGGCAGTATCTTCTCAAAACCGGTTTGTGTAGCGGCGTTGACGCCGTGATCAAAGCCTACAAACTTTACCTTGAACAATGCCCACAGCAGGAAGAAGGTCCTCTGCTGGCGCTGACCCGCGCATGGACGCTGGTGCGTTTTGTTGAGAGCGGAATGCTTGAGCTGTCGCGCTGCAACTGCTGCAACGGCAATTTCATTACCCATGCTCACCAACCTGCAGGCAGCTTCGCCTGTAGTTTATGTCAGCCTCCTTCCCGTGCAGTAAAAAGACGTAAACTTTCCCGGGATGCTGCCGATATTATTCCACAACTGCTGGATGAACAGATCGAACAAGCTGTTTAACCCGAACGTGTGGGAAAGATTCCAGCAGCGGTAAGCGATTACCGCTGCTTTTTTTTACCCCGCGAACGGTCAACGCTGCGAGCTGGACGTCCTTGCCATAGTCACTAGCGGAAGGATGATGTCGTGCTTATCTTATTAGGTTACCTGGTAGTTCTCGGTACAGTTTTCGGCGGTTACATGATGACCGGCGGGCACCTTGGAGCACTCTATCAACCGGCTGAACTTATTATCATCGGCGGCGCAGGGGTAGGGGCTTTTATCGTTGGCAACAACGGTAAATCGATCAAGGGCACGCTGAAAGCAATTCCATTGCTGTTCCGTCGCTCAAAATACACCAAAAGCATGTATATGGATCTGCTGGCACTGCTCTATCGCCTGATGGCGAAGTCGCGTCAGCAGGGCATGTTCTCGCTTGAGCGGGATATTGAAAACCCGAAAGAGAGCGAAATTTTTGCCAGCTATCCGCGCATTCTCGCTGATGCCATGATGCTGGATTTCATCGTCGACTATCTGCGACTGATCATCAGTGGCAACATGAATACCTTCGAAATCGAAGCGCTGATGGATGAAGAGATTGAAACCCATGAAAGCGAATCGGAAGTACCGGCCAACAGCCTGGCGCTGGTCGGCGACTCGCTTCCGGCATTTGGTATCGTTGCTGCGGTCATGGGGGTGGTTCACGCCCTGGCCTCGGCAGACCGTCCGGCAGCCGAGCTCGGCGCGCTGATTGCCCATGCGATGGTGGGCACCTTCCTCGGTATTTTGCTGGCGTATGGATTTATCTCTCCGCTGGCCAGCGTGCTGCGCCAGAAGAGCGCGGAAACCACCAAAATGATGCAGTGCGTGAAGATCACGCTGCTCTCTAACCTCAACGGTTATGCGCCACCGATCGCGGTTGAGTTTGGCCGTAAAACGCTTTACTCCAGCGAGCGTCCGTCGTTTATCGAGCTTGAAGAACACGTGCGTGCGGTGAAAAACCCAAACCAACAGACGACAACTGAGGACGCATGAAAAACCAGTCCCATCCGATCGTCATCGTAAAAAAACGCAAGCACAAGGGCGGTGGGCATGGCGCCCACGGCTCGTGGAAAATCGCGTACGCCGATTTTATGACCGCAATGATGGCGTTCTTTCTGGTGATGTGGCTGATCTCCATCTCCAGCCCAAAAGAACTGATCCAGATTGCCGAATATTTCCGCACGCCGCTGGCAACGGCGGTGGCCGGCGGGCCGCGTATCTCTAACAGCGAAAGCCCGATCCCGGGCGGCGGCGATGATTACACCCAGCAGAAGGGTGAGGTGAAAAAAGAGCCGAACATCGACGAGCTGAAACGAAAGATGGAACAGGCGCGCCTGAAAAAACTGCGTGGCGATCTCGATCAGCTGATTGAAGCGGATCCGAAGCTGCGCGCGCTGCGACCGCATCTGAAGATTGACCTGGTGCAGGAAGGGCTGCGTATCCAGATTATCGACAGCCAGAACCGCCCGATGTTTAAAACCGGGAGTGCGGAAGTCGAACCGTACATGCGCGATATTCTGCGTGCCATTGCACCGGTGCTGAACGGCATTCCTAACCGAATCAGCCTGTCAGGCCACACGGATGATTTCCCGTACGCCAGTGGGGAGAAGGGATACAGCAACTGGGAACTTTCTGCCGACCGTGCCAACGCCTCGCGCCGCGAGCTGGTGGCAGGTGGGCTTGATGATGGCAAGGTACTGCGCGTAGTCGGCATGGCCGCAACCATGCGCGTTTCCGACCGCGGGCCGGATGATGCCATCAACCGTCGTATCAGTCTTTTAGTGCTGAACCAGCAGGCGGAGCAGGCCATCCTGCATGAAAACGCCGAAAGTCAGAATGAGTCACTGGACGATTTAAAACAGCCTGGGGCCGTTCCTTCGGCTGCCGTTCCAACATCGCCACCAGCCAATCCGAGGTGATAGCGTGAGCATGGATATTAGCGATTTTTACCAGACATTCTTTGATGAAGCCGACGAATTGTTGGCCGATATGGAGCAACACTTGCTCGATTTGGTGCCCGAAGCACCGGATTCCGAGCAGCTCAATGCCATCTTCCGTGCGGCGCATTCCATTAAAGGCGGAGCCGGAACGTTTGGATTTACCATCCTGCAGGAAACGACCCATTTAATGGAAAACCTGCTTGATGAAGCACGACGCGGTGAGATGCAGCTCAATACCGACATTATCAACCTGTTTTTGGAAACCAAAGATATTATGCAGGAACAGCTCGACGCCTATAAAAGTTCGGCAGAGCCTGATGCCGCCAGCTTTGAATACATCTGCAATGCGCTGCGCCAGCTCGCGCTGGAAGCCAAAGGTGAGGTTGCCGCAGCCGTGGTTCCTGCCGCAAAACTGAGCGTTGTGGACACGGTTGCCGCGCAGGCGTCTGCCCCTGCTGACGCACCGGCAGGCAAGCTGCGCGTGGTGCTGTCTCGCCTGAAAGAGAATGAAGTTAACCTGCTGGAAGAAGAGCTGGGTAACCTGGCGAAATTAAGCAACGTGGTTAAAGGCAAAGACAGCCTGGCCGCGACGCTTGATGACGGTATTGGCCAGGACGATATCGTGGCGGTGCTGTGCTTTGTGATTGAAGCCGATCAAATCGCCTTCGAAACCGAAACGGTCGCGGTTGATGCCCCTGCGGCTGTGGAAGAGGCGGCTGTTGTCGCTCAGGCTGCCGCACCGGCTGTGGCGCCTGCGGCTCCGGCGCTCAAGGCGGTGCCAAAAGAGGCTGCTGCACCGGGCCGTGGTGAAAAACCTGCCGCGCGCTCCAGCGAGTCGACCAGCATCCGTGTCGCCGTTGAGAAGGTTGATCAGCTGATTAACCTGGTGGGCGAACTGGTGATCACCCAGTCGATGCTGGCGCAACGTTCAAACGAACTCGACCCGGTCACCCACGGGGATTTGATTACCAGCATGGGCCAGCTGCAGCGTAACGCCCGCGATCTGCAGGAATCGGTCATGTCCATCCGTATGATGCCGATGGAATATGTCTTCAGCCGCTTCCCGCGTCTGGTTCGCGATCTCGCCAGCAAGCTGAACAAGCAGATTGAACTGACCCTGATGGGCAGCTCAACCGAACTGGATAAGAGCCTGATCGAGCGCATCATTGACCCGTTAACGCACCTGGTGCGTAACAGCCTCGACCACGGTATCGAACTGCCGGAAAACCGCATTGCCGCCGGGAAATCCCCGGTCGGGAATCTGATCCTGTCTGCGGAACATCAGGGCGGAAACATCTGCATTGAAGTGACCGATGACGGCGCCGGTCTGAACCGCGAGCGCATCCTGGCAAAAGCGATTTCGCAGGGAATGGCGGTCAATGAAAACATGACCGACGAAGAAGTGGGCATGCTGATCTTCGCACCGGGCTTCTCTACCGCAGAGCAGGTGACCGACGTCTCCGGACGCGGCGTGGGCATGGACGTGGTGAAACGTAACATCCAGGAGATGGGCGGCCACGTTGAGATCCAGTCCAAACAGGGCTCCGGCACGACCATTCGCATCCTGCTGCCGCTGACGCTGGCGATCCTCGACGGCATGTCAGTCAAAGTGGCGGACGAAGTCTTTATCCTCCCGCTGAACGCCGTGATGGAATCCCTCCAGCCGCGTGAGGAAGATCTGCATCCGCTGGCGGGCGGCGAGCGCGTCCTCGAAGTGCGCGGTGAGTACCTGCCGCTGGTGGAACTGTGGAAAGTGTTCGAAGTGGACGGGGCGAAGACCGAGGCCACGCAGGGTATCGTGGTGATCCTGCAAAGCGCGGGCCGCCGCTACGCATTGCTGGTCGATCAGCTGATCGGTCAGCACCAGGTGGTGGTGAAGAACCTCGAAAGCAACTACCGCAAAGTGCCGGGTATTTCTGCCGCCACCATTCTGGGTGATGGTAGCGTGGCGCTGATCGTCGACGTGTCGGCGCTTCAGGGATTAAATCGTGAACAACGTGTGGCGTACACAGCCGCCTGATTAAGTAGAAGGTAATAACATGACCGGTATGAGTAATGTAACGAAACTGGCGGGCGAGCCATCAGGACAGGAATTTCTGGTATTCACTTTAGGCGATGAAGAGTACGGCATCGATATCCTGAAAGTGCAGGAAATCCGTGGTTACGACCAGGTTACCCGCATCGCTAACACGCCTGCGTTTATTAAAGGTGTCACTAACCTGCGTGGCGTCATTGTGCCCATCGTGGATCTGCGCGTGAAGTTCAGCCAGGGCGACGTTGACTACAACGACAACACCGTGGTGATCGTCCTGAATCTGGGGCAGCGCGTGGTGGGGATCGTGGTGGATGGCGTGTCTGACGTGCTTTCCCTGACCTCTGATCAGATTCGTCCTGCGCCAGAGTTTGCGGTCACGCTGTCGACCGAATACCTGACCGGTCTGGGCGCGCTCGGCGAGCGTATGCTGATTCTGGTGAACATTGAGAAGTTGCTGAACAGCGATGAGATGGCGCTTCTGGATATCGCCGCGAGTCACGTAGCCTAAAACAAAGCCGGGTGGCGCTGACGCTTACCCGGCCTACGTGTTCAAGTCATTTGTAGGCCGGGTAAGGCGAAGCCGCCACCCGGCTTTTTTACATCCTGCTCCACCAGCCCAGCTTCCGTGGCCACCCATACGTTAATGCTCGGGGCCGTCTTCGCAGCTGGATATCGCGGCGAGTCACGTAGCCTAAAACAAAGCCGGGTGGCGCTGACGCTTACCCGTCCTACGTGTTCGGGCCATTTGTAGGCCGGGTAAGGCGAAGCCGCCACCCGGCTTTTTTACATCCTGCTCCACCTGCTCAGCTTCCGTGGCCACCCATACGTTAATGTTCGGGGGCCGTCTTCACTGCAGGATATCGCGGCGAGTCGCGTAGCCTAAAACAAAGCCGGGTGGCGCTGACGCTTACCCGGCCTACGCGTTCGGGCCATTTGTAGGCCGGGTAAGGCGAAGCCGCCACCCGGCTTTTTCATGCCATTACGCTTCCTGCTTTACCAGTTCAGCTTCAGCTTCCGCGTCCCGCGCGCCTTCATTCTGCGACAGCATGGCGGTCGCAATACCATTACCCAGGACGTTAATTGCGGAACGGCCCATATCCAGGAAGTGGTCGATCCCCATCAGCAGCAGAATACCGGCCACCGGAA
This sequence comes from Enterobacter sp. SST3, assembly GCF_000286655.1. NCBI lineage: Bacteria > Pseudomonadati > Pseudomonadota > Gammaproteobacteria > Enterobacterales > Enterobacteriaceae > Enterobacter > Enterobacter sp. SST3. Next base: position 117,124 of record NZ_ALNS01000011.1, read on the forward strand.
TGTTAAAGCTTGGGATCGTCGCAGCCAGCACCACCAGCGAGGAGCGCGGTACGCCCGCAATCCCTTTTGAGGCCAGCATCAGGGTCAGCATCAGCACCGTCACCTCAGAGAAGCTCAGATGAATGTTGTACGCCTGCGCGATAAACATCGAGGCGAAAGAGCAGTACACCATCGACCCCACCAGGTTGAAGGAGTAGCCAATCGGCAGTACGAAAGAGGCGATGTTGCGCGAGCAGCCAAAACGCTCCAGCTGCTCCAGCGTTTTAGGGTAGGCCGCTTCAGAACTGCTGGTGGTAAACGCCACCAGAACCGGATCTTTCAGCATGCTGACCAGGCGGAACACCTCTTTTTTCAGCACCATGTAACCCACGGCCAGCAGCACCATGCAGGTGAGAAGAATGGCAACGTAGTAGCCGCCAATAAAGGAGGCATAGTTCAACAGAATGCCCAGACCCTGCGTGGCGATAACGGATGAGATTGCCGCGAAAATGGCCAGCGGCGCAACGTACATCACGTAGCCTGTGACCTTCAGCATGATATGGGAAACCACGTCCAGCGCAGCCACCAGCGGGGCGTTGAATTTCTGCCCCAGCGACGCGCCGCCAATGCCGAAGAACATGGAGAACACCACAATCTGCAGGATCTCATTGTTCGACATCGCCCCCGCGATGCTGGTCGGAATGGTGTGAGACAGGAACGCTTTCAGCGTCATCCCCCCAACGGCTAATCCGGTATCCACCGCCTCGGTCGGAACGGTCAGGTTCAGTCCGCTGCCCGGATGCTCCAGCGTGACGATAAACAGGCCGACCAGAATTGAGAGCACGGATGAGCTGATAAACCATACCATCGCTTTGCCGCCCACGCGGCCAATGGTGGAGGTTTCGCCCAGCTTCATAATGCCGACGGTGAGCGTACTGAAGACCAGCGGCGCAATGACCATTTTGATCAGTCGCAGGAAAATATCGGTCAGAAGGGTAATATTATCCGACCAGGCTTTGATGGCATCCGCAGATGCATATTCATGAATTGCTGCCCCTGAAAGAATACCCGCCAGCATGAATATCACGATGAAGAGTGTGAGTTTGTTTGCACTTGCCACGAAAAAAGACCCTCTATGCGCTTCAGATGTAGCCCGCACCGATACATATAAATTTTTTATTACGACGCGGGAAATTATTCGGCACATAAATTGACGCAAAGCGTAGGGGGATACAACTCCTTTTTAAGTTTTATTAATTTTGTTGTTATTGCCCTGACGATATATTGTGATCCGCATCACACTTTAATGGATATATTCTCTCCTGATAGCATGAAAATGCAGAAAAAGATAGTTTAACTCTCTGTTATTTAAGGCAATAGGAAGTCAATAAGACAAAGTGCTTATGCGTTAAGGGGCAGGTGGTCGAAGCGATATCCGTAAACTAAATTCTCAATAACCCCCCTCAGAGGAACATTAAGCGGGGCTAACATCTTGAACGACAAAAATAAAACGTGGCAAGGGAACGGAGACGTCTTCTGGAGGGTGGTAAATGAAAAGAAAACTCCTTTTGATCTGCGCAGGCACCTTACTGACTGCGACAACGGTCCATCAGGCGCTGGCCGTCACCAGTAGCGGCACCATCGGCGCGACGCTGACGCTCACGAACGGTTGTCTGATAAACGGATCGCCCACGCAAAACGGTATTAACTTCGGGACACTGGATTTCGGCACCCATCCCGCAACGTTTTCCACTCTGACCACGCAGCTCACCGGCGCCAGCGGCGGAAACACCTTCACTATTCAATGTACGACCGCCAGCTATACGGTGGCGATCACCGGCAACACCAACTCCACCGCACCCGGCACCGTTGTCGGCACCCCGGGAACCCCTGCGCGCTATCTGGTTAACACCGCCAACGCGGCACAGGGCGTGGCATACAGCCTGTACAGCGACAGCGGGTTTAACAGCGTGATTGCCAATAACACCGCGCTGCCGATCGCCTCTACGGCCGGAGGGGTGGACAGTTACACCCTCTACGGGCGTATTACCGGCGGCGGTAACAGCGTGACGGTCGTCCCGGGCACCTACACCGACACGATTAACGTCAGCGTCACCTATTAGTCCTGCACCGCCATGAAGGCAACTCTTACTGGTCTGCGCATATGCGCAGAGGGATACGTGCAGCCTTTTTTCGCGCTGATCGTCGGATTGCTGATGGCGCCCGCGGCGGATGCGGTGACGTCACAGTCCTTTAAGGTCAGCGCGACGATTGTTCCGGGATGCGCGGTGGCCACCGGCAGCGGAGGGGTTCTCGGGACGCTGGATTTTGGCACCCATAACGGCGTCGAGAGCGCACCGGTCAGCACCAGCTTTGTGCCAAACGGGGCGTTGTCTATCGCCTGCACGCCGGGCGTGGCGCTGAGCATGAGCATTAATGGCGGACAGAATTATTCAACCGTTCGCCGCATGAAGCGCTCGAACGGCGCCGACGTGGTGGGATACCGGCTTTACAGCAGCAGCTCGCTGGCCGCGAACAGCGAAATTGGCGTCAACCAGGCGATACCGGTGACCTATAGCAACAGCAATAACATCGCGCTGCCGCTTTTTGGCGTGGCGCTACTGACCGGATTTAGCCCGGCAGGAACGTATTCCGATCAGCTCACCGTGACCTTGTCATGGTAATAAAGGGAGAGTGTTGATGAAGCCAGTTTTCAGACCTGTTTGTCTGGCGGGCGCGTTGGGAATGGCTGTGGCAACCGGTCAGGCGCAGGCGGCTGCCACCATTCTGCTCTGGCCTATCGACCCGTGGCTTGCGGCAGACGCCAACGCCACGGAGCTGTGGATCCAGAACCAGGGAAACAGCGCCACCACGATGCAGGTGCGCATTGTGCGCTGGAAGCAGGAGGACGGACACGAGCGCTACACCGCGCAGCAGGATGTGGTCGCCAGCCCGCCCATCGTCACGATTGGCACAGGCAGCAAGCAGCTTATCCGTCTTATTAAGCAGGCCCCCGTTCCCGCAGGCGTCGAACAGGCCTACCGCATTATCGTGGATGAAATTCCTCAGCCTGATGCCAAAGCAGAACCCGCCATCGGCCTCAAGTTGCAGATGCGTTACTCCATTCCGCTGTTTGTGTATGGCCAGGGGATCCCGACAATAAAAGAGGGGGCGCATCACGCGCTGGTGGAGACCCGGAACCTGAGCTGGCGGGTGACGCGAGCGGATGGGCAGCCGGTACTGGAGGTTCGGAATCGGGGGGATGTCCATGTCAGGCTGAGCCAGGTGGCGCTGGAGCAGGGAGGGCAGAAACGCACGGTCGCGGAGGGATTGCTGGGTTACGTACTTCCCGGCAGCACCCGCAGCTGGCCGGTACCCGCAGGCGTTCGTCAGCCAGAGCGGATGAGCGCGCAGATTAATGCCAGGGACGCACAATGGCAGTCGACGCCCGTCAACTGAAGCCGGCGATGATGATACTGCTTTGCGTCAGTTCCGCGACCTGGGCTGAGTCCGGCGATGACAGCCTTCCGCCGCCGCCCCAGGCACAGGCGATACATGATGAAGCGGTCTTCCAGCTTGCCCTCGTGCTCAACCACTACGATACCGGTCTGGTCGTGCCCGTGACGCAGCGCAAAGGCGCTTTCTTTATCTCCAGCGCTGACCTGCTGCGCGCGGGACTGCCCCCGGAACATGTTCCTGCCGGAGAGGTGAATCTCTCATCGCTTTCTCAGGTTCGGGTGGAGTACGACAGCGCCGGGCAACGTCTGCTGCTGACCGTTCCCCGGGACTGGGTTGCATCCCGCGTGACGCCGTTCGGCGCGCAAACGGCGCAGGCCAAACCGCACTTCGGGCGCGGCGCGCTGCTCAATTACGATCTCTACACCAACCACACGGAGCATATCGGCGGACAGGCGTCCCTCTGGCATGAATTCCGCTATTTCAATGAGAACGGCTCGTTTTCCTCCACCGGCTATGCCCGGGAAAATTTCACCGGTAACGACGGTCAGCAGGAGGGGTATGTCCGCTATGACACGACCCTGCTGTTCACTAACGAGGATGACGCAATGAGCTGGAGCTCGAGCGTGCGGATGGGAGGGATCAGCGTCGGGCGAGATTTCTCCCTGCGCCCTGACCTGGTGACGTGGCCGCTGCCCGAATTCGCGGGGGAAGCGGCGGTACCCACCTCGGTGGATCTCTTTATCAACGGCTATCGGTCCGGCTCAACCCAGCTTCAGCCGGGCCCCTTCACCCTGACCAATCTGCCCTATATCAACGGCGCCGGGGATGCGGTACTGGTCACGACGGATGCATTAGGGCGCCAGGTCAGCACCACGCTGCCGTTTTACGTCTCCAGCGACCTGCTTAAAAAAGGGCTAAGCGACGGCGCCGTGACGCTGGGCAGCCTGCGGCGTAATTACGGTATCAAGAACTTTGACTACGGCCCGGCGGCAGGCAGCGGCTCGTATCGCTACGGGGTGACGGACTGGCTGACCCTGGAGGGTCATGCCGAAGGGGCGCAGGAACTGGCGCTGGGCGGGGCCGGGACGGTGATTAAACTCGGCCAGTTTGGCGTGGTGAATACCTCTTACTCGCAAAGCCGCATGCGCGGGGAGGCGGGCGGGCAAATCAACTGGGGTTACCAGTACAGCACCAGCGAGTTCAGCGTGGCCACCCAGCACACGCGTCGGGACCGCGGCTTTGGCAATCTGGCCCTGTACGACCAGCCTACGGTGTACGACGAGAACGATAAACCCATCGCCAGCTTCAGCCGCAATACGGACCAGTATTCTCTGACCTTCAACCTGGTACAGTACGGCAACATCGGCGCAGCCTGGATTGGCGTGGAGAGTTTTGACAGTCAAAAAACCGAGCTGCTTAATCTCTCATGGAGCCGTAATTTGTGGGGCGCGAGCAGTATTTACCTCGCCGGGAGCCGGGACCAGCAGCGGGGAGACTGGACGGTCGCGCTGTCGCTACAGGTGCCGCTGGGGGCACGCGACAGCGCCGCGTTCACCGTCGAAAACACCCCGGATGCGGGCAACACCCAGCGCATTAACTACAACCATTCCATGCCGTCTGACGGCGGCTTTAGCTGGAACATGGCCTGGGCCAACCAGTCAAAATCCAGTGACTATCAGCAGGGCACGCTGGGCTGGCGTAATAACAATATTGAACTGCAGGGCGGCGGCTACGGCGAAAGGGACATGATGACCTGGTGGGGCGAGGCGATGGGCGCGATTGTTCTGATGGACGGCGAGCTGTTCGCGGCGAATAAGATCAACGATGCGTTTGTGGTCATCAGTACCGACGGCCATCCGGACGTGCCCGTCAGCTATGAGAACCAGCCCGTTGGCAAAACGAATAACAACGGTTACCTGCTGGTCAGCGGGGTGTCGGCGTATTACCCGGCAAGCTACCGCATTGATACCCTGAACCTGCCGGCGGATACCCGGCTGAAAGAGACCGAGCGGCGAATTGCGATTCGGCGTCACAGCGGCTATCTGGTCGATTTCCCGATGGAGCAGGAGAGGGTGGCAAGCGTCATCCTCCACGATGCGCGCGGCCAGGCGCTGCCGGTGGGAAGCCAGGTCCGGCGTGCCTCGCGCAGCAATGCGGTGGTGGGGTATGACGGTATTGCCTGGCTGGAAAACCTTAGCGATGTGAATCCGCTGGAGGTGATCGCGCCTGACGGAAAACGCTGCAAGGTCACCCTGACCGTGGGAGCCAACCCGGAACAAGCTGCAAACCTACGGTCCGCTGGTGTGTCGGGAGGCGCCATGAAGCGTCTGCTGCTGTTGATGCTGTTGCTGTTCTCCGGCGGCGGCTGGGCGGCGTGTACCGTCAGTACGGTTAATGCGTCGTTTGGCAGCGTCACCTCGTTCGCGCTCAGCGGAACCGGGGAGGTTGAAACCACCGGCAGGCTTGTTGTGGCGTGTGATACCGTGCTCAACGTTCTGACCAACGATTCGGTGACCCTGAGCTACACCGCGGCGTCAGTCTCGGGCAACAGTCGCGCGACCATGAAACGTACGGATAATGCCGCCATTACGGACGTAATCCCCACCCGGCTGTGCGGATTATCGGCTTGTGCGAGCAGCAGCGAGGTGCAGATAAGTAAAACGTATACCTGGAGCGGGAATACCTTGCTGGGGCTGCTGGGGACAAGGCAGTATAACATTCCGCTCTATTTTCGCACCGTCGCTGGACAAAACGTCACTGCCGGTCCCTACCAGGTGCAGTTGACCTTCAGCATCAGCTACAGCGTCTGTGCCTTCGGTGTTGGAAGCCTTTGTACGAATGCCCAGACGGGAACCTCAACAACCACCATCCTGTTGGATATGACCGTCACCAACGACTGCAGCGCCATGACCACGCCGGACGTCAACTTCAACAGCGCGCCGCTGGTACAAAGTTTCCCCACCGTCTCACAGGCGATAGCCGTCACCTGTACCAAAGGCAGTACCTATACCATCGGCATTAACAACGGTGCTAACGCGCTGAATAACGTGCGCCGGATGGTAAGCGGCAGTAACTACCTCAGTTATGACATCTATAAAGAAGCCACGGGTAACCGCTGGGGCGGCAGCGGCAGCGAACGCTGGACCAGCGCGACGTCGTCGCAGGTCAGTACCGACGGTCTCCTGCGTACCTACAACTACACCGCGAAAGTGCTGACTAATCAGGCCACGCCACCCGCCGGAACCTACACCGATACGCTGATTGTCGACGTGGCTTTCTAACCCCGCGCTTTTCCCTTTCTCAAATGTAAAGTTCCTGTTGGCTGTGCCGATAACACCGTTAATAAATCTATGAGAAGGTGTTGTATGTTGAACCGTATCCGCGTTGTCACAATGCTTATGATGGTGCTGGTCATTTTCGCACTACTTCAGCTTATCTCCGGCGGGCTTTTTTTCTCGTCATTAAAACAGAACCAGGACAGCTTTGCGGCCTCGAACGATCTCCGCCTGCAGCAGAGTGAACTCACCTCAACGTGGGATCTGATGCTGCAAACGCGTATCAACCTGAGCCGCTCGTCCGCGCGCATGATGATGGATCCCAACAATCAGCAGAGCAGCGCGAAAACCGATCTGCTGAAAAATGCCCGGGCGACACTTGCGGATGCCGCAAAGCATTACGAGGCCTTTAAGAAAATCACCCCGCAGCCTGCGATGGAGCAGGTGAGCCAGAATATCGACGAAAAATACAACGCCTACCATGCCGGTCTGGCAGAGCTGATTCAGTTCCTGGAGAGCGGCAACATGGACGCCTATTTCGCGCAGCCGACGCAGGGGATGCAAAACGCCCTCGGCGCGGCGCTGGGGGAATATGCAAAGGTCAGTGGCGATCTGTATCACTCCGCGTTTACTGAAAGCCAGAATGACTACCGCTTTGCGAAATGGCAGATGGCGGTGCTGGCGCTGGCGCTGGTCATTGTGCTGATCGCGGTCTGGTACGGCATTCGCCATATCCTGCTGAACCCTCTCGGTCGCGTCATCGCCCATATTCGTGACATTGCCGGCGGTGACCTGACCAAAACGCTGACCGTGTCCGGGCGCAATGAGATCACCGAGCTGGCAACCAGCGTTGACCATATGCAGCGTTCGCTTATCGATACCGTCGCCAACGTGCGTAGCGGCACGGATGCCATCTATACCGGCACCAGCGAAATTGCGATGGGCAATAACGACCTCTCATCGCGCACTGAACAGCAGGCGTCCGCCCTGGAAGAGACGGCGGCCAGCATGGAGCAGCTCACCGCGACCGTGAAGCAGAACGCCGATAACGCCCGCCAGGCGTCTCAGCTGGCGGAAAGCGCCTCCGAGACGGCGCAGCGCGGCGGCCGCGTGGTGGATGGCGTGGTGAAAACCATGCACGACATCGCCGAGAGCTCCAAGAAAATCGCCGACATCATCAGCGTCATCGACGGCATTGCCTTCCAGACCAACATTCTGGCGCTGAACGCCGCCGTGGAAGCGGCGCGCGCGGGCGAACAGGGACGCGGGTTTGCCGTGGTGGCCGGGGAAGTGCGCAACCTGGCCAGCCGCAGCGCCAACGCGGCAAAAGAGATCAAATCGCTGATTGAAGATTCCGTCTCCCGCGTCGATACCGGCTCCGTGCTGGTGGAAAGCGCCGGGGAGACCATGAATGACATCGTGAATGCCGTCACCCGCGTGACGGACATCATGGGTGAAATCGCCTCTGCGTCTGATGAGCAGAGTCGTGGTATCGACCAGGTTGCCCTGGCGGTATCGGAAATGGATCGCGTGACACAGCAAAACGCCGCCCTGGTGCAGGAGTCCGCTGCGGCGGCCGCTGCCCTGGAAGACCAGGCGAGCCGTCTGAAGATGGCCGTCTCGGCGTTTCGTCTCGCTTCACTCGCTGGAAACACGGTCACCCCGCAGGCGACGTACCGTGCGCCAGCCGCTGAACCGGCTGCCAACCGTACGCGTACCGCGACGACCGGACAAGATGAAAACTGGGAAACATTTTGACTGACAATTAAACCGCGGCTGCTTGCCGCTTGATGGGAGCGTGGATGTTAAATCGTATTCGTATCTCGACCACACTGTTTTTGATTCTGATCCTTTGCGGTGTGTTGCAGGTTGGCAGTAACGGGTTGTCTTTTTGGGCGTTTCGCGATGGCTATCAGAATTTGCAGGACGTTGAGGCGAGTAATCAGCAGCGCTCCGCACTGGCACAAACCCGTGCCGTGCTGTTGCAGGCAAGCACTGCGCTGAACAAGGCGGGAACCTTAACCGCGCTAAGTTATCCGCCGGATGACATTAAGGCGCTGATGGCCACCGCGCGCGACAGCCTGAAACAGGCTGACGCACAGTTTAAGGCCTTTGCGGCACAGGCCACCGGCAGCGAGAAAGAGAAAGCGCTGAAGGCCGCCATGAATACCCATTTTGAACAGTGGTACAGCGATCTCGACCATCAGGCGACGTGGCTTGAGAACAACCAGCTGTCGGACTTTATGACCGCGCCGGTTCAGGCCTCGCAGGCGGCGTTTGACGGCAGCTTTGACGCATGGCAGCAGGATATCAATCAGTCTGTTCTGCGCGCCGGTGAAGCAAGCCGCACCAGCTATCACATGTCGGGCGTCATCTTCGGCGTGATGGTGATTCAGGCGGGCTTGCTGACCGGCGCCGCGCTGCTCTGGTCACGCAAAATGATTGTGCAGCCGCTGGCGATTATCAGCAGCCACTTCGACAGCATTGCGAAAGGCGACCTGGCGCGTCCGGTGGCGGTGTTCGGCAAAAACGAAATTTCGGCAATTTTTGCCAGCCTGAAGGCGATGCAGGGATCGCTGAGGGAAACGGTATCCGACGTGCGTCAGGGCAGTTATGCCATGCACGCCGGGATCTCAGAGATTGCGGCGGGTAACAACGATCTCTCATCCCGCACCGAGCAGCAGGCGGCCTCGCTGGCGCAGACGGCAGCCAGCATGGAGCAGCTGACCGCGACGGTTAGCCAGAACGCCGATAACGCGCGTCAGGCATCTGACCTGTCAAAACAGGCGGCGATGACGGCGAAGAAGGGCGGCGACCAGGCGTCCCATGTCGCCAGCACCATGCAGGAGATCGCCACCAGTTCACAGAAAATTGGTGACATCATCAGCGTGATTGACGGTATCGCGTTCCAGACCAACATACTGGCGCTGAATGCTGCCGTTGAAGCGGCGCGTGCCGGGGAGCAGGGGCGCGGGTTTGCGGTGGTAGCGGGTGAAGTGCGTAACCTGGCGAGCCGCAGCGCCAACGCGGCGAAAGAAATTAAGGTGCTGATTGAAGAATCGGTGTCACGGGTTCAGCAAGGCTCTGCCCTGGTGGATACGGCGGCACAAACCATGCACGAAATCGTCACCTCCGTGACGCGGGTGAACGACATCATGGGCGAGATTGCCTCGGCGTCGGATGAACAGCGTCGCGGGATTGAGCAGGTTGCTCAGGCGGTCACCCAGATGGATCAGGTGACGCAACAGAACGCCTCGTTAGTTGAGGAAGCGGCAGCGGCAACCGATCAGCTGGCCAGCCAGGCGGATCGTCTGACCGGGCTGGTCGCGGTATTTAATGTGAAAGAGCACGTTGAAGCAGTAACAGAAGTCGGGCGGTCGCAGGCCGTGCCAGTTGTATCCTGAATGTAATTAAGAAGGCGCTATGACATCACCAATGCCCCCTGGGCAAACGTCATTATTGTTGCAGATGACACAGCGCCTCGCGCTGTCCGACGCGCATTTTCGTCGGATATGTCAGTTAATCTACCAGCGTGCGGGGATCGTGCTTGCGGATCATAAGCGGGACATGGTCTACAACCGTCTGGTGCGGCGCTTGCGTACGCTGGGGCTGGATGATTTTGGTCGCTATCTGAGCATGCTCGAGGCGAACCAGAACAGCGCCGAGTGGCAGGCTTTTATTAACTCGTTAACCACCAACCTGACGGCGTTTTTCCGGGAGGCTCATCACTTCCCGGTCCTGGCCGAGCATGCGCGCCGTCGCACCGGGGAGTATCGCGTCTGGAGTGCGGCCGCCTCGACGGGGGAAGAGCCGTACTCGCTGGCGATCACCCTTGCCGATACGCTGGGGATGGCGCCGGGACGCTGGAAGGTCTACGCCAGCGATATCGATACCGAAGTGCTGGAGAAGGCGCGTAACGGTGTTTATCGCCAGGATGAACTGAAAACGCTGTCGCCGCAGCAGCTGCAGCGTTATTTCATGCGCGGCACGGGCCCGCATGAAGGCCTGGTACGCGTACGCCAGGAGCTGGCGAACTGCGTCGAATTCGCGCCCGTTAACCTGCTGGATAAGCAGTACAACGTGCCGGGGCCGTTCGACGCCATTTTTTGCCGTAACGTCATGATCTATTTTGATAAAACGACGCAACAGGACATTTTGCGTCGGTTTGTTCCGTTGCTCAAGCCTGACGGTTTACTGTTTGCCGGGCACTCGGAAAACTTCAGCAACCTCGTGCGTGAGTTTAGCCTGCGTGGGCAAACGGTATATGCGCTGAGTAAGGAAAAAGCATGAGTAAAATCAGGGTATTGTCCGTCGATGATTCAGCGCTGATGCGTCAGATCATGACTGAAATTATCAATAGCCACAGCGACATGGAGATGGTGGCAACCGCCCCCGATCCGCTGGTAGCGCGGGATTTAATTAAAAAATATAACCCCGACGTGCTAACGCTGGATGTCGAGATGCCGCGCATGGATGGCATAGATTTCCTCGAAAAATTAATGCGGCTGCGGCCCATGCCGGTGGTGATGGTCTCCTCCCTGACCGGGAAAGGATCGGAAATCACCCTGCGCGCGCTGGAGCTGGGAGCGGTGGACTTTGTCACCAAGCCGCAGCTCGGCATTCGCGAGGGGATGCTGGCGTACAGCGAGATGATCGCCGAGAAGATCCGCACCGCGTCGCGGGCAAAGCTTGCCGCCCACACGCCGATGGCCGCGCCTGCGACCCTGAAGGCCGGTCCCTTACTCAGTTCGGAAAAACTGCTGGTCATTGGCGCGTCAACCGGAGGAACAGAGGCAATTCGTCATGTACTCCAGCCATTGCCGCTCTCAAGTCCGGGTATTCTGATCACGCAGCATATGCCGCCAGGCTTTACCCGTTCGTTCGCCGAACGCCTGAACAAGCTGTGCCAGATCAGCGTGAAAGAGGCGGAAGACGGCGAGCGCGTGCTCCCGGGACATGCCTATATCGCGCCGGGCGACAAGCATATGGAACTGGCGCGCAGCGGCGCTAACTATCAAATCAAAATTCATGACGGACCGCCGGTCAACCGGCACCGTCCGTCGGTGGATGTGCTGTTTCATTCGGTGGCGAAACATGCGGGGCGCAACGCCGTGGGGGTGATCCTGACGGGGATGGGCAACGACGGGGCCGCCGGAATGCTTGCAATGCACCAGGCTGGCGCCTGGACGATTGCGCAGAATGAAGCAAGTTGTGTGGTGTTCGGCATGCCGCGCGAGGCCATCAATATGGGTGGCGTGAGCGAAGTGGTCGATCTTAGCCAGGTAAGCCAGCAGATGCTGGCGAAAATCAGTGCCGGACAGGCAATACGTATTTGACTCAGGAGTATTATTTTATGGCGGATAAAGAGCTTAAGTTTTTGGTTGTGGATGACTTTTCCACCATGCGTCGCATTGTGCGCAACCTGCTGAAAGAGCTGGGCTTCAATAACGTTGAAGAAGCAGAAGACGGCGTGGATGCGCTGAACAAGCTGCAGGCGGGCGGGTTTGGTTTTGTGATCTCCGACTGGAACATGCCAAACATGGACGGTCTGGAACTGCTGAAAACCATTCGTGCTGATGCGGGAATGGCGTCCATGCCGGTTCTGATGGTCACGGCAGAAGCGAAAAAAGAGAACATCATTGCCGCTGCACAGGCGGGCGCAAGCGGCTACGTGGTGAAGCCATTCACGGCGGCGACCCTGGAAGAGAAGCTCGGTAAGATCTTCGAGAAACTCGGCATGTGAGGTGTTGGTTATGATGCAACCTGCTATGAAACCCGTTGAAGAACACTCGCCGAGCGACATTATCGTCCGCATCGGCAGCCTGACGCGCATGTTGCGTGACAGCCTGCGTGAGCTGGGTCTGGATCAGGCAATTGCCGAAGCGGCGGAAGCGATTCCTGATGCACGCGATCGTCTGGACTACGTCGTGCAGATGACCGCTCAGGCCGCGGAACGTGCGCTGAACAGCGTTGAAGCGTCACAACCGCACCAGGATGCGATGGAAAAGGGTGCGAAAGCGCTGACCAAACGCTGGGACGAGTGGTTTGAGAACCCAATCGAGCTGGCGGATGCCCGCGAACTGGTGACCGACACCCGTCAGTTCCTGGGGGATGTGCCCGGCCACACCAGCTTCACCAACGCCCAGCTGCTGGACATCATGATGGCGCAGGATTTCCAGGACCTGACCGGTCAGGTGATCAAGCGCATGATGGATGTGATCCAGGAGATTGAGCGCCAGCTGCTGATGGTGCTGCTGGAGAACATCCCGGAACCGGCAGCCCGTCCAAAACGCGAGAACGAAAGCCTGCTCAATGGTCCACAGCTCGACGCCAGCAAGGCGGGCGTGGTGGCAAGCCAGGATCAGGTGGACGACCTGCTGGACAGCCTCGGCTTCTGATGGTCCATTCCGCTTCAGGGGGTTAACGCCGCCTGGGGCGGTTTGCGACAAAATCACCGAAAAGAGCCCGAATAAACGGGCTTTTCCCGCCATTGGATTTCCGCTGCGCTGGCATGATACCCGTGACGTAATGGGCTGAGCGTGCACAGTGGCAGAAGAGAACGACGACAAAACGGAAGCCCCCACACCCCACCGACTAGAAAAGGCGCGTGAGGAAGGGCAGATCCCCCGATCCCGAGAATTGACCTCCCTGCTGATCCTTATCGTAGGGGTGTGCATTATCTGGTGGGGCGGGGAGTCGCTCGCCCGCAAGCTGGCGGGCATGCTCTCAACCGGCCTCCGTTTTGACCACAGTATGGTCAACGATCCGAATCTGATCCTCAGCCAGATTATTCAGCTGATTAAAGGGGCCATGGTTGCGCTGCTGCCCCTGATCACCGGGGTTGTGCTGGTCGCGCTGGTCTCGCCGGTGATGCTCGGCGGTCTGGTCTTCAGCGCCAAATCGCTGCAGCCGAAATTTTCCAAACTCAACCCGCTGCCGGGTATTGCGAAAATGTTCTCTGCCCAGACCGGGGCCGAGCTGCTCAAAGCCATTCTCAAATCGGTGCTGATGGGCAGCTCCGCGGGGTTTTACCTCTGGTACCACTGGCCGGAAATGATGCGTCTTATCAGCGAGTCGCCGCTCACCGCGATGAGCAACGCGCTGAATCTGGTCGGGCTCTGCGCGCTGCTGGTGGTGCTCAGCATTATCCCGATGGTGGGTTTTGACGTGATCTTCCAGCTCTATACCCACTTCAAGAAGCTGCGGATGTCGCGTCAGGATATCCGTGACGAATATAAGCAGATGGAAGGTGACCCGCACGTGAAGGGGCGCATCCGCCAGATGCAACGTGCCGCCGCCCGTCGCCGCATGATGGACGATGTGCCAAAGGCCGACGTCATCGTTACCAACCCGACACACTATTCCGTTGCGCTGCGCTATGAAGAAAACAAAATGAGCGCGCCGAAAGTGGTGGCGAAAGGGGCGGGGCTGATCGCGCTGCGTATCCGTGAAATTGGCACCGAACACCGCGTGCCGATCCTCGAAGCCCCTCCGCTGGCGCGTGCCCTGTACCGCCATGCGGATATTGGACAACAGATCCCGGGACAACTTTACGCCGCCGTGGCGGAAGTGCTGGCCTGGGTATGGCAGTTGAAGCGCTGGCGTCTGGCCGGCGGTCAACGGCCTGTGAAACCTGAGAACCTTCCGGTGCCTGCCGCGCTGGATTTTATGAACGAGAAGGACACTGATGGCTAATCTGGTGGCAATGTTGCGCCTGCCCGGCAACCTGAAATCGACCCAATGGCAGATCCTGGCCGGGCCGATTCTGATCCTGCTAATTCTGTCGATGATGGTACTGCCGCTTCCGGCGTTCATCCTCGACCTGCTTTTCACTTTCAATATCGCGCTGTCCATTATGGTGCTGCTGGTGGCGATGTTCACCCAGCGTACCCTGGAGTTCGCCGCGTTCCCGACCATTCTGCTGTTTACCACCCTGCTGCGACTGGCGCTGAACGTGGCGTCCACGCGTATCATCCTGATGGAAGGCCACACCGGGGCGGCAGCGGCAGGTAAAGTGGTGGAAGCGTTCGGCCACTTCCTGGTGGGCGGTAATTTCGCTATCGGTATCGTGGTGTTCGTCATCCTCGTGATCATCAACTTTATGGTCATCACCAAGGGTGCAGGGCGTATTGCGGAAGTGGGCGCGCGCTTTGTGCTGGACGGGATGCCGGGCAAGCAGATGGCGATCGACGCCGACCTGAACGCCGGGCTAATCGCCGAAGATGAAGCCAAAAAGCGCCGTGCGGAAGTGACGCAGGAGGCGGACTTCTACGGCTCCATGGACGGTGCGAGTAAGTTTGTGCGTGGTGACGCCATCGCGGGCATTCTGATCATGGTGATTAACGTGGTCGGCGGCCTGCTGGTGGGCGTATTGCAGCACGGGATGGACATGGGCCACGCGGCGGAAAGCTATACGCTGCTGACCATCGGTGACGGTCTGGTCGCGCAGATCCCGGCGCTGGTGATCTCCACTGCGGCGGGTGTCATCGTGACCCGCGTGAGCACCGATCAGGACGTTGGCGAGCAGATGGTGGGCCAGCTGTTCAGTAACCCGCGCGTGATGCTGCTGGCCGCGGCGGTGCTCGGGTTGCTCGGTCTGGTGCCGGGTATGCCAAACCTCGTCTTCCTGCTGTTTACGGCGGCGCTGCTGGGCCTTGCCTGGTGGATGCGTGGCCGTGAAACCAAACCGGCAGCGGAACCTGTTCCGGTCAAAATGCCGGAGAATAATCAGGCCGTCGAAGCGACCTGGAACGACGTTCAGCTGGAGGATTCTCTGGGAATGGAAGTCGGGTATCGCCTGATCCCGATGGTCGATTTCCAGCAGGACGGCGAGCTGCTCGGCCGTATCCGCAGTATCCGTAAAAAATTCGCCCAGGACATGGGCTTCCTGCCGCCGGTGGTACACATCCGCGACAATATGGACCTGCCGCCCGCGCGCTATCGCATCCTGATGAAAGGCGTTGAAATTGGCAGCGGTGATGCCTATCCGGGCCGCTGGCTCGCGATTAACCCCGGCACCGCCGCAGGCACGCTGCCGGGCGAGCAAACCATCGATCCGGCCTTTGGTCTGGCCGCGATCTGGATTGAAAGCGCGCTGAAAGAGCAGGCGCAGATCCAGGGTTACACGGTTGTTGAAGCCAGTACCGTGGTGGCAACCCACCTTAACCACCTGATTGGGCAATTCTCGGCGGAACTGTTTGGCCGTCAGGAAGCGCAGCAGCTTCTGGACCGCGTCACGCAGGAGATGCCGAAGTTGACGGAAGATCTGGTTCCGGGCGTGCTGACCTTAACCACGCTGCACAAGGTGCTGCAAAACCTGCTCGACGAGAAGGTGCCGATTCGCGATATGCGCACCATTCTGGAAACGCTGGCAGAGCACGCGCCAATCCAGAGCGATCCTCACGAGCTGACGGCGGTGGTGCGCGTGGCGCTGGGACGCGCAATCACCCAGCAGTGGTTCCCGGGAACCGGGGAGGTTCAGGTTATTGGCCTCGATACGCCGCTTGAGCGTCTGCTGCTGCAGGCTCTGCAGGGCGGAGGCGGCCTGGAGCCGGGCCTGGCCGACCGTCTGCTGGCGCAAACCCAGGAGGCGCTGGCGCGTCAGGAGATGCTCGGCGCGCCGCCGGTGCTGCTGGTGAACCACGCGCTGCGTCCGCTGCTGTCCCGCTTCTTGCGCCGCAGCCTGAGCCAGCTGGTCGTGCTGTCGAATCTCGAGCTGTCGGATAACCGTCATATCCGCATGACCGCGACGATTGGAGGAAAATAATGCGTAAATGGCTTTGGCTGCTGTTCTTCCCGCTGGCGGCGCAGGCTGCCGGGGGAGGCACCTGGCAGGCGAGCAGCATTGGGGTGACCCTCAGCAACCGCGGTGTTGCCATGTCATCTAACCCGCTGGCGCCTGCTGAAGAGGTTTCCGGTCTGATGGGTCTGGTGGTCTGGAACTACCGGCTGATTGGCCCAACGCCAGCGGGCCTGCGGGTGCGCCTCTGCTCTCAGACGCGCTGCACGGAAATCGACGGCGAAAATGGAACAACGCAGGCGTTCAACGGCGTGCCGGCTATTGAACCTTTGCGTTTCATCTGGGAAGTGCCGGGAGGGGGACGTTTGATCCCGGCGCTGAAGGTGCAGAGTAATTCTGTCATCGTGAACTACCGCTGACGGTTGAATTGTCAGGACTGCAAAAAAACAAAACCCGGCGATTGCCGGGTTTTTTGTATTACATACGTTCTACGGTTTCGATACCCAGAGTATCCAGACCCAGCTTCAGGGTCTTCGCCGTCAGCTGCGCCAGCTTCAGGCGGCTGTTGCGGACCGATTCATTCTCCGCAGAGAGAATAGGGCAGTGTTCGTAGAAGCCGGAGAACAGACCCGCCAGATCGTACAGGTAAGCACACATCACGTGCGGCGTGCCGTCACGCGCGACCACGGTCAGCGTCTCTTCGAACTGCAGCAGACGCGCCGCCAGCTGCGCTTCACGATCTTCCGTGATGGTCACGGTGGCATTCGCCAGCACGCTTTCGTCGATATTGGCTTTGCGGAAGACCGACAGCACGCGGGTGTAAGCGTACTGCATGTACGGCGCCGTGTTGCCTTCAAACGCCAGCATGTTATCCCAGTCGAAGATGTAGTCGGTGGTACGGTTCTTGGAGAGATCCGCGTATTTCACCGCACCGATACCCACGGCGTTCGCCAGTTTTTCCAGCTCGTCGGCCGGCATGTCCGGATTCTTCTCGGCCACCAGACGACGGGCGCGTTCCAGCGCTTCGTCCAGCAGGTCGGAGAGCTTCACGGTCCCGCCCGCGCGGGTTTTGAACGGCTTACCGTCTTTACCCAGCATCATGCCGAACATGTGGTGTTCCAGCGGAACGCTGTCCGGTACGTACCCGGCTTTACGCACGATGGTCCACGCCTGCATCAGGTGCTGGTGCTGACGGGAGTCGATGTAGTACAGCACGCGGTCGGCGTGCAGCGTTTCATAACGGTATTTCGCGCAGGCGATATCGGTCGTGGTGTAGAGATAGCCGCCATCCTTTTTCTGGATGATCACGCCCATCGGTTCGCCTTCCTTGTTTTTGTACTCATCAAGGAACACCACCGTTGCGCCTTCGCTCTCCACCGCCAGGTTTTTCGCTTTCAGGTCCGCCACAATGCCGGGCAGCATTGGGTTATACAGGCTTTCACCCATCACGTCGTCACGGGTCAGGGTGACGTTCAGACGGTTATAGGTAAGCTGGTTCTGAGACATGGTGATGTCAACCAGCTTGCGCCACATCTCGAGGAAGTATTGATCGCCGCCCTGCAGTTTTACCACGTAGCTGCGCGCGCGCTCGGCAAAGGCTTCATCTTCGTCATAGTGCTTTTTGGCTTCGCGATAAAACCCTTCCAGGTCCGCCAGCGCCATTTCGCCCGCGTTTTCCTGCTGCTGTTTTTCCAGGTAAGCAATCAGCATCCCGAACTGGGTACCCCAATCGCCCACGTGGTTCGCGCGGATCACCTTGTGACCGAGGAACTCGAGCGTACGCACCGCGGCGTCACCGATGATGGTGGAGCGCAGGTGGCCAACGTGCATCTCTTTCGCCACGTTCGGGGCAGAGTAGTCGATCACGACGGTCTGCGCTTCCGGCTGGGAAACACCCAGACGATCGGATTTCAGCGCCGCGTCAACGTGGCTTGCCAGGAAGGCAGGCTCAAGGAAGATGTTGATAAAGCCTGGGCCGGCGATTTCGGTTTTGCTGGCAATGCCGGCGAGATCCAGATGCGTCAGTACCTGCTCAGCGAGCTGTCGCGGCGGCATACCCAGTTTTTTAGCCACTGCCATCACGCCATTAGCCTGATAGTCGCCAAACTGTACTTTTGCTGACTGACGAACCTGCGGTTCGCAATCCGCAGGCGCGCCTGCGGCAATCAGTGCCTGACTGACTTTTTCGGAGAGAAGAGCCTGAATATTCACCTGGATACCTTACTTTTTTGATGCGGGCTCACAACCACCCGCGCCAGTTAGAGAATTTAGGGCGGGAGTATACTGCAAATGCCTTCTGCCGTCAGCATCGCGGGGCCTGAAGATTGCTCAGAATCCAGGCTAAGAAGGTGTGCATAAATATGCAGTCGTAAAAAGCCGGATTCTGCGGTTGGTCAAAACAGAGCAACAGAGTAAATTAGCGGCTTTGCGACACGAAAAGAGAGTGACTTATGGAGAACTGGCAATCCATTGACGAACTGCATGATATTTCCGCAGATTTACCGCGCTTCACCCAGGCGTTCACAGAACTTGCCACCCGTCTCGGCCTGGATATCGCGCCGCTTGAGGCCGATCACATCTCTTTGCGCTGCCATCAGAATGCTACCGCAGAGCGCTGGCGTCGCGGATTTGAACAGTGCGGCGAGTTACTGTCCGAGAATATCATTAACGGTCGCCCCATCTGCCTGTTCAGGCTGCGTGAGCCGGTGAACGTGGCCCACTGGCAATTCACCGTGGTTGAACTGCCGTGGCCGGGCGAGAAGCGCTATCCGCACGAAGGGTGGGAGCACATTGAAATTGTCCTGCCGGGTGAGCCGGAAACATTAAACGCGCGCGCGCTGGCCCTGTTAGCTGACGAAGGCTTAAGCCAGCCGGGGATTTTTGTGAAGACCAGTTCGCCCAAAGGCGAACGCGAGCGGTTACCCAACCCGACGCTGGCCGTCACGGACGGGCAGGTCACGGTGAAGTTTCATCCCTGGACCATTGAGCAGATCGTTGCCAGTGAGGCGCAAGAGATGTGAGTTCCCGCCGGGACTGAAAACAGACGGCATGTCATGATGGTGCGTTTGGTGGAATTTAAGGAGGATTACATGGCGCTGCTGGAGATTTGCTGTTACAGCGTGGAGTGTGCCGTCACCGCGCAAAATTACGGGGCTGACCGCATTGAACTGTGTGCGGCACCCAAAGAGGGCGGGCTGACGCCTTCTTACGGCGTGCTGAAGGCTGCCCGTCAGGCCGTCACGATTCCCGTTCACCCGATTATTCGTCCACGCGGCGGTGATTTTTGTTACACGACGGGCGAGTTCGGTGCCATGCTTGATGATATCGCCCTCGTGCGCGACCTGGGGTTCCCCGGGCTGGTCACCGGCCTGCTGGATGAAGACGGCAATATCGACCTCCCGCGCATGCGTCAGGTCATGAGCGCCGCGCAGGGGCTCGCCGTCACTTTTCATCGCGCATTTGATATGTGTAAAGATCCGCTTCAGGCCTTTGAAACGCTTGGAGAACTTGGCGTGGCGCGCATTCTGACATCGGGTCAACAGCCGTCCGCTGAAAAAGGACTGCAATTAATTACGGAACTAAAAGCACATTCCGGTGTTCCAATAATAATGGCGGGTGCGGGAGTCCGTGCCAGCAATCTGGAACGGTTTTTAAACGCCGGGGTAGAAGAGCTGCACAGCTCGGCAGGCAAATGGATGCCGTCACCCATGCGTTATCGCAATACAGGATTGTCTATGTCGACGGATGCTGAAGCGGATGAGTATTCACGCTACGGCGTAGAGGGAGAGTCGGTTGCGGAAATGAAGTCGCTGATTGAGCGCTATCACGTGTAGCAACGTACCGATTTTTACCGCGCATCATGTCGCCCAATATGATGCTTGCTTGTACCAGGCCCCTGCAATTTCAACAGGGGCCTTTTTTTCGCCTGCGCCCGGTAGCGCTTCGCTTACCGGATCTGGAAAATCGGGAGTAGGCCGGGTAAGGCGCAGCCGCCACCCGGCTAACAGGCTACGGCTTCGTCGCAATCAACACCGCTCGCATCGGGGCCGGATAGCCTTCAATGGTTTTGCTGTGATCGGCCGGGTCGAGGAACTGCTCCAGCGATTCGGTGATCATCCACTCGGTCCGGCGCTGCTCTTCGATAGAGGTCACGCTGACATCGGCAATTCGCACATCCACAAATCCGCATTTCTCCAGCCAGTTCTTCAGGGCCAGCGCGGAAGGGATGAAGTAAACGTTGCGCATCTGCGCGTAGCGATCGCCCGGTACCAGAACGGCATGTTCATCGCCTTCGATCACCAGCGTTTCCAGCACCAGCTCGCCGCCGCTGACCAGCTGATCTTTCAGTTGCCACAGGTGCTCCAGTGGGGAACGGCGGTGATACAACACGCCCATGGAGAACACGGTATCAAAGGCTTTCAGTGCGGGCAGCTGCTCAATACCCAGCGGCAGCAGGTGCGCGCGCTGGTCGTTACCCAGCAGCTTACGTACCGCTTCAAACTGACACAGGAACAGCTGCATCGGGTCGATACCGACCACCAGATGCGCGCCCGCGCCAATCATGCGCCACATGTGATAGCCGCTACCGCAGCCCACGTCCAGAATGGTGCGCCCGGTCAGGTCGGAAAGGTGCGGCAGAACGCGATCCCATTTCCAGTCTGAGCGCCATTCGGTATTGATGTTCACGCCGTACAGCGAGAACGGCCCTTTACGCCAGGGCATCAGGTTGCGCATCAGCGTTTCGATACGGTTGATCTGCCCTGGCGGAAGCGGTTCTTCACTCTCTGCGGTGACGCTGTGCAGGAGATCCAGACGATGCGGGGTCAGTTCCGGCAGAAACTCCACCGCATTTGCCCACTGCTTTAACAGGCCGTGCTGCTGATCCCGCTGCCAGGCGGCAATCTGCGCAGGCAGCGTCTCCAGCCAGTGGGAGAGGTGATTTTTGGCAATCAGCTGATAGAAGTTGCTGAACTCGATCATGCGGGTTTCCCCGCTTTCAGCGCCACCAGAGACCCAAAGTTGAAGCACTGGAACCACAGTTCGCTATGCTCAAATCCGGCCTGACGCAGGCGCGTCTTGTGGGTTTCTACGGAGTCCGTCAGCATCACGTTTTCGAGCATGCTGCGCTTCTGGCTGATCTCCAGCTCGCTGTAGCCGTTCGCCCGTTTGAAATCGTGGTGCATATTGAACAGCAGCTCGCCAACCTCGGCATCTTCAAAGCTGAATTTCTCCGAGAGCACCAGCGCGCCGCCAGGATTCAGCCCCTGATAGATTTTGTCCAGCAGCAGCTGGCGGTCTTCCGGCACCAGGAACTGCAGGGTGAAATTCAGCACCACCATCGAGGCGTTTTGGATCTCAATCTCACGGATATCGCCTTCCACCACGTCAACCGGAACAGGGGCTTTGTAGGCGTCAATATGGCGGCGGCAGCGTTCCACCATGGCCGGAGAGTTATCCACGGCAATGATTCGGCAGCCTTCGTGATGAACGTTACGACGTACCGACAGCGTTGCCGCGCCGAGCGAGCAGCCCAGGTCATAGACCTGCGTGCCGGGTTGAACGAAGCGCTCAGCCAGCATGCCGATCATAGAGATAATATTGGAATAACCGGGAACAGAGCGCTGGATCATATCCGGGAAGACTTCGGCTACCCGTTCATCGAAGGTCCAGTCGCCCAGGCTGGCGATAGGCGCGGAAAAAAGCGTGTCGCGATCTGACATAACGTAAAAATCCGGGAAAAATAAAGTGGCGTATTGTGCGCTAATGGAGGGAGAAAACCAACTCCCACGGCATATACCACAGGTTAGCCAGCACCATCAGCAAAAGCGAACACCAGGTTGCACTTATGCCGGAACGACGCCAGCGGATTAAGCGGTGGTGAAAGCCGTAATAATGCATCAGGCGGCCAGCGATAAGCAGCAGGCCACAGATGTGCACCATCCAGGTTTCTGCGCCATTCATCTCCATAAACAGCAGCAGGATGAGGGCCGCGGGGATGTATTCGACCGCATTGCCGTGAATGCGGATAGCGCTTTGCAGCTCGGAAAAGCCGCCGTCACCGTAAGAAACGCGGTAGAGCGTTCTGAGGCGCACAACGTCAAATGAAAACTTAATCAGCAGTAATGCACCTAACACCGCGTACAGCGCGCTGACCATACAAACTCCCTGTTTTTGGCAGATGGCACTTCCCTATGATAGGGGGTGATATCAGAAAAGAGAAGATTGTTGTGGGATGGAAGGGGCGCTGCCCACGGACGGCACCGCAGCCTGCAAGGCCTGCCACAGAGCATCGACCAGTTCGGGGGCCTGGGCAATATCCGGCGTGTGCAAAAAGAGATACGGCGTGGTGGTGTGTTCCCACGAGGCCAGTTTTTCCAGCCAGACGGCGAACATCGCCTGGTTTTGCAGCATGTTATCGCTGCCGATAAACCTGACCATTGGGTTCTTCGCGGTCACGATGGCGTGGACCGGCACTTTCGGTTTTTTACGCTGAGCTTCAACGATGGCCTCGTTATGCGGTATCGCGCTGTGCACCGGACGGCTATCGAGGATCACCCGGTTAACGGAACGCTCAAGCAGGCCGCGGTTGAGCGCTTTTTCCGCTTCGCCTTTCGCAAAGAAGTCCTGGTGTCGAACCTCCACGCCGTAGGTAAATTCCCGGGGCAGGGCATCCAGGAACTGCCAGAGCGCAGGCAGGTCGCGCGGAGCAAACGTGGCCGGAAGCTGCAGCCAGTACTGGCCGATGCGGTTTGCCAGAGGCGCCATCCGGCCAAAGAATTCGTCGGTCAACTCACCGCAGTTTCGCAGCGCGGCCTGGTGAGAAATGGTCGCCGGAAACTTGAAGCAGAAGCGGAAGTCGTCGGTTGTTTGCTCCCGCCAGCGTGCAACAATCTCGGCTTTCGGGAGCGCATAGAGGGTAGTGTTACCCTCGACGCAGTTGAAGTGTCGAGCATACTCTTCAAGGCTGGTGATGCCAAGGCGCACCCATTTCGGGTGCGACCACTGGGGTAAACCGACATACATCATAGCGCGCTGACAATCTCATCCGTGCTGCGCACGCGGCCGATGCGCGGGAAGATATGGGTCATGCTGCCCTGGTGCTGTTCCGCGGAGGCCGCGCTGCAGGCATCTTCGGCGATCACCAGATTAAAGCCGAGCTCCCACGCGTTGCGGGCAGTCGACTCCACGCCGATGTTGGTGGAAATACCGCACATGATGATCGTGTCAATGCCGCGACGGCGGAGCTGCAGCTCAAGATCGGTGCCGTAGAAGGCGCCCCACTGGCGTTTGGTGACTTCAATGTCGCTGTCGCGTTTGCCAAGCGATACCGGGTACGTCCACCAGTTTTCCGGCAGGGCGCGGGCGGGAGTCTGCGCATCAACGGGCTGTTTTAACGCTTCTGCGTAATCCGCAGACCAGCCGACGCGCACCATGACAACCGGGGCACCGCTGGCACGGCATTGTTCCGCCAGGCGGGCGGCTCGGCTGACCACATCGTCCGCGGTATGCGGGCCACCGGCGAAGGGCAAAATGCCTTCCTGTAAATCAATCACCACAAGCGCGGTTTTGCTGGCATCAAGGGTTAACATCGTTACTCCCGTTAAATGAATCACTTCCACACACCATACGACGCGATGGCCTGTTATTGGTCGCATAATTTTGTTAATTTTTGTGAGAATGCGCAATAAGAGTGCAGCAAACGACCGCCTGGCCGTGGTTCGCTCTTATCGTCCGGCGGAATTTCCAGTATAATAGCCGCCTTTTTTCATCCAGTTGTGACATACAGAAAGCTGCGACATAGTAGCCTGCATACCAGGCGACATTTAGCCTGCGGCTAATTAAGGGATATCTCATGCGTACAGAATATTGCGGGCAGCTGCGTCAGTCCCACGTCGGACAGCAGGTCACCCTGTGTGGTTGGGTCAATCGTCGTCGTGATCTTGGTAGCCTTATCTTCATCGATATGCGCGACCGCGAAGGTATCGTTCAGGTGTTCTTCGATCCGGATCGTGCAGATGCGTTGAAGCTGGCCTCTGAGCTGCGTAATGAGTTCTGCATTCAGGTCACCGGCACCGTGCGTGCGCGTGACGAGAAAAACGTTAACGCCGACATGGCGACGGGTGCCATTGAAGTGCTGGCGTCCGATCTGACGATCATCAACCGTGCTGAAGCGCTGCCGCTGGACTCCAACCACGTCAACACTGAAGAAGCGCGTCTGAAATACCGCTACCTGGATCTGCGTCGTCCGGAGATGGCTCAGCGCCTGAAAACCCGTGCGAAAATCACCAGCCTGGTGCGTCGCTTTATGGATGACCACGGTTTCCTCGATATCGAAACCCCGATGCTGACCAAAGCCACGCCGGAAGGCGCGCGCGATTACCTGGTGCCATCCCGCGTTCATAAAGGCAAATTCTACGCGCTGCCACAGTCTCCACAGCTGTTCAAACAGCTGCTGATGATGTCCGGCTTCGATCGCTACTATCAGATCGTGAAATGCTTCCGCGACGAAGACCTGCGTGCTGACCGCCAGCCTGAATTTACCCAGATCGATGTGGAAACCTCCTTCATGACCGCCGAGCAGGTGCGTGAAGTGATGGAAGCCCTGGTGCGTAGCCTGTGGAATGACGTGAAAGGCGTTGAGCTGGGCGATTTCCCAATCATGACCTTCGCGGAAGCCGAGCGTCGCTATGGCTCTGACAAACCCGACCTGCGTAACCCGATGGAGCTGGTGGACGTAGCTGATCTAGTTAAAAACGTGGAGTTCGCGGTCTTCGCGGGTCCGGCTAACGACGCCAAAGGCCGCGTGGCCGCGCTGCGTGTACCGGGCGGCGCGGCTCTGAGCCGTAAGCAGATCGACGACTATGGCAACTTCATCAAGATCTACGGCGCGAAAGGTCTGGCCTATATTAAAGTGACCGAGCGTGCGAAAGGTCTGGAAGGTATCACCAGCCCGGTTGCGAAATTCCTGAACGCGGACATCGTGGAAGCGATCCTGGAGCGCACCGGCGCGCAGGACGGCGACATGATCTTCTTCGGTGCAGATAACAAGAAAGTCGTTGCGGATGCGATGGGCGCGCTGCGTCTGAAGCTCGGTAAAGACCTGAATCTGACCGACGAGAGCAAATGGGCGCCGCTGTGGGTTATCGACTTCCCAATGTTTGAAGACGACGGTGAAGGCGGCCTGACCGCGATGCACCACCCGTTCACCTCGCCGAAAGACATGACGGCTGCCGAGCTGAAAGCGGCACCGGAAGAGGCCGTCGCCAACGCCTACGATATGGTCATCAACGGCTACGAAGTGGGCGGTGGTTCCGTGCGTATTCACAGCGGTGAAATGCAGCAGACCGTGTTCGGCATCCTGGGCATCAACGAGCAGGAGCAGCGCGAGAAATTCGGCTTCCTGCTGGACGCGCTGAAATACGGTACGCCTCCGCACGCGGGTCTGGCCTTCGGTCTTGACCGTCTGACCATGCTGCTGACCGGCACCGATAACATCCGTGATGTTATCGCTTTCCCGAAAACCACTGCTGCAGCGTGTCTGATGACCGAAGCGCCAAGCTTTGCCAACCCGGCCGCACTGGCTGAGCTGGGCATTGAGGTGGTGAAGAAGGAAGAGAAAAACTGATATGACATATAAGCTCCCCGTTTCGGTCCTGGTGGTCATTTATGCAGAAGACACGAAGCGGGTGCTGATGTTGCAGCGGCGCGATGACCCTGAATTCTGGCAGTCGGTTACCGGCAGTCTGGAAGAGGGGGAAACCGCGCCGCAGGCCGCCGCGCGTGAAGTAAAGGAAGAGGTCGCCATTGACGTTGCCCGCGAGCAACTGACCCTGAAGGACTGTCAGCGCACGGTGGAGTTCGAAATTTTTAGCCATTTACGTCATCGCTACGCGCCGGGTACCGAGCGCAATACGGAATCGTGGTTCTGTCTCGCGCTCCCCCATGAACGGGAGATCGTGTTTACCGAACACCTGACCTACCGCTGGGTGAATGCGGCGGATGCCGCCGCACTGACCAAGTCGTGGAGCAACCGGCAGGCGATTGAAGAATTTGTAATTAACGCTGCCTGAAAAGGCGCGCTCTTTGAGGATATTTTTATGGCAGGTCATAGTAAGTGGGCCAACACCAAACACCGCAAAGCGGCACAGGATGCCAAGCGCGGTAAGATCTTTACCAAAATCATTCGCGAGCTGGTGACGGCAGCGCGTCTGGGCGGCGGCGATCCGGCCTCTAACCCACGTCTGCGTGCGGCGGTGGATAAAGCGCTGTCTAACAACATGACGCGTGACACCCTGAACCGTGCTATCGCACGTGGCGTCGGCGGTGATGAAGACGCGAACATGGAAACCATCATCTATGAAGGTTACGGTCCTGGCGGTACGGCGGTGATGGTTGAATGCCTCTCCGACAACCGTAACCGTACCGTTGCGGAAGTGCGCCACGCGTTCACCAAAACCGGTGGCAACCTGGGCACTGACGGTTCCGTTGCTTACCTGTTCAGCAAAAAAGGCGTCATCTCCTTCGAGAAAGGCGACGAAGATGCGATCATGGAAGCGGCGCTGGAAGCCGGTGCGGAAGACGTAGTGACCTTCGACGACGGCGCTATCGACGTTTATACCGCCTGGGAAGAGATGGGTGCCGTGCGCGATGCGCTGGAAGCGGCGGGCCTGAAAGCGGACAACGCTGAAGTCTCCATGATCCCGTCCACCAAAGCGGACATGGATGCAGAAACGGCACCAAAACTGCTGCGTCTGATCGACATGCTCGAAGACTGCGACGACGTGCAGGAAGTGTATCACAACGGTGAAATCTCTGATGAGGTTGCAGCGACTCTCTGATGGGAGCGTGTAAACCCGTTACAGGAGACGCGTGATGTCGATTATTCTCGGGATTGACCCAGGCTCACGCGTCACCGGTTATGGCGTTATCCGTCAGGTGGGACGCCAGTTAACCTACCTGGGCAGTGGCTGTATTCGCACCAAAGTGGACGATCTGCCGTCGCGCCTGAAGCTCATCTATGCGGGCGTGTCGGAGATCATCACCCAGTTTCAGCCGGACTATTTCGCCATCGAGCAGGTCTTTATGGCGAAAAACGCCGATTCGGCGCTAAAGCTCGGTCAGGCGCGCGGGGTGGCCATTGTCGCTGCGGTGAACCAGGATTTGCCGGTTTTCGAATACGCGGCAAGGCAGGTTAAGCAGACGGTGGTGGGCATCGGTAGCGCGGAGAAAAGTCAGGTGCAGCACATGGTGCGGACCCTGCTCAAGCTCCCTGCTAACCCGCAGGCCGACGCCGCCGATGCGCTGGCGATTGCGATTACCCACTGTCACGTCAGCCAGAACGCGATGCAAATGAGCGAATCGCGGCTCAATCTGGCGCGAGGCAGGTTACGATAATGACAAATCAGGCTGGATGTTTATCCAGCCTTTTTTTATTATGTCGGCAGTTAATTTCTTCCAGAACGCAGGAGCGTCACGTGATAGGCAGACTTAGAGGCATCATCATTGAAAAACAACCCCCGTTAGTGCTGCTGGAAGTGGGTGGCGTGGGCTATGAAGTCCATATGCCGATGACCTGCTTCTACGAGCTGCCGGACGCGGGCAAAGAGGCGATTGTCTTTACCCAGTTTGTGGTGCGTGAAGATGCTCAGCTGCTGTACGGCTTCAACAACAAACAGGAACGCACCCTGTTCCGCGAGCTGATTAAAACCAACGGCGTCGGGCCGAAGCTGGCGCTGGCGATCTTATCCGGCATGTCTGCACCACAGTTTGTGAATGCCGTTGAGCGTGAAGATCCTGCGGCGCTGATTAAGCTTCCTGGCATTGGTAAGAAAACGGCAGAGCGCCTGATTGTCGAGATGAAAGACCGCTTTAAAGGCCTGCATGGCGATCTCTTCACGCCGGCGGCCGATCTGGTGCTGACCTCCCCAGGCGCGCCTGCGGCGGATGATGACGCGGAGCAGGAAGCGGTTGCCGCGCTGGTGGCACTGGGCTATAAACCTCAGGAGGCCAGCCGTATGGTGAGCAAAATTGCCAAACCGGACGCCAGCAGTGAAACCCTGATTCGTGAAGCGCTGCGCGCTGCATTGTGAGGTAAAGGATGATTGAAGCAGACCGCCTGGTTTCGGCAGGCACTGTTCAGGCAGAGGATGTGGTGGATCGCGCGATTCGCCCAAAACTGCTTGATGAGTACATTGGCCAGCCGCAGGTTCGTTCCCAAATGGAGATTTTTATCCAGGCGGCAAAGCTGCGCGGCGATGCGCTCGATCACCTGCTGATTTTTGGCCCGCCGGGTTTAGGCAAAACCACGCTGGCGAACATCGTTGCTAATGAAATGGGCGTGAACCTGCGCACCACCTCCGGCCCGGTGCTGGAGAAGGCGGGCGATTTGGCGGCCATGCTGACCAACCTCGAACCGCATGACGTGCTGTTTATCGATGAGATCCACCGCCTGTCGCCGGTGGTGGAAGAGGTGCTCTATCCGGCGATGGAAGATTATCAGCTGGATATCATGATTGGTGAAGGTCCGGCTGCACGCTCCATCAAAATCGATCTGCCGCCGTTTACCCTAATAGGCGCCACGACGCGAGCCGGGTCGCTGACCTCTCCACTGCGCGACCGTTTCGGTATCGTGCAGCGTCTGGAGTTTTACCAGGTGGCCGATCTCCAGCACATCGTTGGCCGCAGCGCCCGCTATATGGGGCTGGAGATGAGCGAAGAGGGGGCGTTTGAAGTGGCGAAGCGTTCCCGCGGTACGCCGCGTATCGCCAACCGCCTGCTGCGCCGCGTGCGTGACTTTGCTGAGGTGAAGCACAACGGTTCGATCTCCGCAGAGATCGCCGCGCAGGCGCTGGATATGCTGAACGTCGATGCCGAAGGTTTTGACTACATGGACCGCAAGCTGCTGCTGGCGGTGCTGGACAAGTTCTTTGGTGGCCCGGTCGGGCTGGATAACCTGGCGGCGGCAATCGGGGAAGAGCGTGAAACCATTGAGGACGTGCTTGAACCGTATCTGATCCAGCAGGGCTTCCTGCAGCGCACCCCGCGTGGACGTATGGCCACGGTGCGGGCGTGGAATCATTTCGGCATTACGCCACCGGCAATGCCGTAAGCAGCGATAATTTATAGCCCCGGTAAGCGAAGCGCCACCGGGGACATACCCGCTACTGCGCGGTCTTCTTCATCATACTGAAGATAAACAAAACCGCCGCACTCAGCACCACGGACGGCCCCGCAGGCGTGTCATAGAACGCCGAGAAGGTTAGCCCACCCGTTACCGCAATCATCCCGATAATTACGGCAACACTGGCCATCTGCTCCGGCGTACGGGCAAAACGACGCGCCGTAGCCGCAGGGATGATCAGCAGCGATGTAATAATCAGCGCGCCGACAAACTTCATCGCCACGCCAATGGTTAACGCCGTTACCAGCATCAGCAGCAGCTTAACGCGCTGCAGCTTCACGCCATCGACGAACGCCAGATCGGGGCTGACGGTCATCGCCAGCAGGTTACGCCACTGCCAGAGCAGAATCCCGAGCACCACCACAACGCCAATGGCGATAGCGATGAGATCGTCAGGCGTGACGGCCAGCAGGTCACCGAACAGGTAAGCCATGAGATCCACGCGGATATTGGACATCAGGCTGACCACCACCAGGCCCAGCGACAGGGCACTGTGCGCCATGATGCCAAGCAGGGTATCGATGGCGAGGTGAGGGCGCTTTTCCAGCCAGACCAGACCGGCCGCCAGCAGCAGCGTGACCACAATCACCGCGTAGAACGGGTTGACGTTCAGCAGCAGGCCAAAAGCCACGCCCAGCAGGGACGCGTGCGCCAGGGTATCGCCGAAGTAAGACATTCTGCGCCACACCACAAACGAGCCGAGTGGACCCGCGGCGCAGGCAAGCATAATCCCGGCCAGCCAGCCGGGCAGTAACAGTTCAATCATGAGTGTCCATTTCCCCGACGCAGAACGATTCGTCCCTGCAAATCATGGCGATGATTATGATGATGGCGATAGATGCCGAGCTGTTCAGCGCCGCGAGGGCCGAACATGGAGATAAATTCCGGGTGCATGGAGACCACTTCTGGCGTGCCGGAGCAGCAGATGTGGTGGTTAAGACACAGCACTTCGTCAGTCTTTGCCATCACCAGATGCAGGTCGTGGGATACCATCAGTACCGCGCAGTTCAGTTCCTGACGCAGCTGGTCAATAAGATCGTATAGCGCGACCTGGCCGTTGACGTCGACCCCCTGCGTCGGCTCATCCAGCACCAGCAGCTGCGGGCTGCTGAGCAACGCACGGGCAAGTAATACGCGCTGCGTTTCACCGCCGGACAGTTTTTGCAGCGGCGCATCGACAAGATGGCCTGCCTGCACGCGCTTCAGCGCCGGGAGAATATCGGCTTTACGCGTGCCGGGACGCAGGCGCAGGAAACGGCTCACCGTCAGCGGCAGCGTGGCGTCGAGGTGCAGTTTTTGCGGCACATAGCCGATGCGCAATTTTTCCTCACGCTTGATCACGCCTTCATCGGGTGCGACCAGACCCAGCACCACGCGAACCAGGGTGGATTTGCCTGCGCCATTGGGGCCGAGCAGCGTCAGAATTTTGCCGGGCTTCAGATCGAGCGACACGTCAGAAAGGACGCGGCGCTGGCCAAATGAGACCGAAATATTTTCAAGAGAAACCAATGTCGTCATGTCATTTTAAGCTTGAAGAAGTCAACGAATGTTATAATATCACATTCCACGCATTCACTACGATGATTAGTCGCATTATGTTACATAAAAATACGCTTCTTTTCGCAGCATTATCCGCTGCCCTTTGGGGCACAACCGCACAAGATGTTAACGCTGCGGTTGTCGCTTCGCTTAAACCACTCGGGTTTATCGCGTCAGCCATTGCTGACGGGGTAACAGAAACTCAGGTTCTGCTCCCGGATGGTGCATCCGAGCATGACTACTCCCTGCGCCCTTCAGACGTAAAACGCTTACAAAACGCGGACTTAGTTGTCTGGATTGGTCCGGAAATGGAAGCGTTTATGCAGAAGTCAGCAAAACAGGTGGCGGGCGAAAAACAGGTCGCGATTGCCGCCCTCCCAGGCGTGAAACCGTTACTCATGAAAGGGACGGATGACGACGGCGATGAACATGACCATCATGCTGCCGACGGTGAAAAAGGTGATGGAGATCACCATCACGGCGAGTACAACATGCATCTTTGGTTATCCCCAGAGATAGCGCGGCTTTCAGCGGTTGCAATCCATGACAAATTAGTGGAACTTATGCCGCAAAGTCGAGCCAAACTAGACGCCAACCTGAAAGATTTTGAGGCACAATTAGCCGCAACCGATAAGCAGGTAGGTAATGAGCTCGCACCGTTGAAAGGAAAAGGGTATTTCGTTTTTCATGACGCCTACGGCTATTACGAAAAACACTACGGTTTGACCCCGCTGGGGCACTTTACCGTCAACCCTGAAATTCAACCTGGTGCGCAGCGTTTACATGAAATCAGAACACAGCTGGTTGAGCAAAAAGCGACATGCGTTTTTGCTGAGCCACAGTTCAGGCCAGCGGTCGTAGAAGCCGTGGCCAGGGGGACATCCGTGCGCATGGGGACCCTTGACCCGCTAGGAACGAATATCCAGTTGAGCAAAGCGAGCTATTCGCAGTTCCTCAGCCAACTGGCGAACCAGTATGCGAGCTGCCTGAAAGGAGATTAACGAGGAAGTGAATACGTGCAACAGATAGCCCGCTCTGTCGCCCTGGCATTTAACAATCTGCCTCGACCCCACCGCGTCATGCTGGGGTCGCTTACAGTACTCACCTTAGCGGTCGCCGTCTGGCGGCCCTATGTTTACCACCCGAGTTCTGCCCCTATCATCAAAACCATCGAGCTTGAAAAGAGCGAAATCCGCTCTTTGCTGCCTGAAGCCAGTGAGCCTATCGACCAGTCGGCTCAGGAAGATGAAGCCATTCCACAGGATGAACTGGACGATAAAACCGAGAACGAAGCGGGTATCCACGAATATGTAGTTTCTACCGGGGACACGCTGAGCAGCGTGCTGAACCAGTACGGCATCGACATGGGCAATATCAGCCAGCTGGCGGCGGCAGATAAAGATCTTCGCAACCTGAAAATTGGGCAACAGCTCTCCTGGACGTTAACGGCCGATGGCGATCTCCAGCGTCTGACCTGGGAAATGTCCCGCCGTGAAACCCGCACCTACGATCGCACGGCAACCGGTTTCAAAATGACCAGCGAAATGCAGAAGGGCGACTGGGTCAACAGCGTTCTCAAAGGCACCGTGGGCGCAAGCTTTGTCTCCAGCGCGCGCGACGCAGGGTTGACCAGCGCTGAAATCAGTTCGGTGATCAAAGCCATGCAGTGGCAGATGGATTTCCGCAAGCTGAAAAAAGGCGATGAGTTTTCCGTCCTGATGTCCCGCGAAATGCTGGACGGCAAGCGCGAGCAAAGCCAGCTGCTGGGCGTGCGTCTGCGCTCCGAGGGCAAAGATTACTACGCGATCCGTGCCGAAGACGGCAAGTTCTACGACCGCACCGGTACGGGCCTTGCAAAGGGCTTCCTGCGCTTCCCGACGGCGAAACAGTTCCGCGTCTCCTCCAACTTTAACCCGCGTCGTCTGAACCCTGTCACCGGACGCGTCGCACCGCACCGTGGCGTTGACTTTGCTATGCCGCAGGGCACACCGGTACTCGCGGTTGGGGATGGCGAAGTGGTGGTGGCCAAACGTAGCGGCGCAGCCGGATATTATGTTGCGGTACGACATGGTCGCACGTATACGACCCGCTATATGCACCTGCGTAAGCTGCTGGTTAAACCAGGACAGAAGGTGAAGCGTGGTGACCGCATTGCGATCTCCGGTAATACCGGTCGCTCTACCGGCCCGCACCTGCACTACGAAGTGTGGATCAACCAGCAGGCCGTGAACCCGCTGACGGCGAAACTGCCGCGCACCGAAGGCCTGACGGGTAAAGATCGTACGGATTACCTGGCGCAGGTGAAAGAGGTGTTGCCGCAGCTGAGCTTAGACTAAGCCCTCTGTTTTTGTTAAAAAAGCCGGCGCACCCTGACGCCGGCTTTTTCTTTTGTGCGCGGACGACTGCCTCGCTACACTATCTGAATTAATTTTGCGTCATCAGACCCTGGATCCAGCATGGAAACCCAAAAAAACAATATTGAATACATTCCTGAGTTTGAAAAATCCTTCCGCCATCCGCGCAACTGGGGCGCCTGGCTCGGTGTTTACGCCTTTGCGGGGATAGCGTTGCTGCCGGCTTCCGTCCGCGATCCTGTCCTGGGTAAAATTGGCCGTCTTGCCGGGCGCTTAGGCAAGAGTGCCCGCCGTCGCGCGCAGATTAATCTCTATTACTGTTTTCCTGAAAAGAGCGACGCCGAGCGCGAGGCAATCATTGATGAGATGTATACCACCGCACCGCAGGCCATGGCGATGATGGCGGAGCTGGCGCTGAAAGGGCCGGAGAAAATTGTCGATCGCGTTGACTGGAAAGGGCTGGATATTATTGAGGAGATGCGCCGCAATGACGAGAAAGTCATTTTCCTTGTCCCACACGGCTGGGGCGTTGATATTCCGGCGATGCTAATGGCCTCTCAGGGCCAGAAGATGGCGGCAATGTTCCATAACCAGGGCAATAAAATCTTCGATTTTGTCTGGAATACGGTGCGTCGTCGTTTTGGCGGACGCCTGCATGCGCGCAACGATGGCATTAAGCCGTTCATTCAGTCGGTACGCCAGGGGTACTGGGGCTACTATCTGCCGGATCAGGACCACGGCCCCGAGCACAGCGAGTTTGTCGATTTCTTTGCGACCTATAAAGCGACGCTCCCTGCGATTGGCCGCCTGATGAAAGTGTGTCGTGCCCGCGTGATCCCGCTATTCCCGGTCTACGACGGTAAAACGCATCGCCTGAGCATTGAGGTTCGTCCGCCGATGGACGATCTGCTGACCGCTGACGACCACACCATTGCCCGTCGGATGAACGAAGAGGTGGAGATCCTGGTAGGGCCGCATGCCGAGCAGTACACGTGGATCCTGAAGCTGCTTAAAACGCGTAAGCCGGGTGAAAAAGAGCCGTATAAACGCAAAGAGCTTTATCCAACGAAATAAAAAAAGCCCTCTCCATCTGGAGAGGGTTTTTTAACAGAGTCGTTATTACTCGACGGTCATAACGCGCGTGGTGTTGGTTGAGCCGATGGTGCTCATCACATCGCCCTGGGTCACAATGACGATATCACCAGAGACCAGATAGCCTTTGTCGCGCAGCAGGTTTACGGCATCGTGCGCCGCGGCCACGCCGTCATTGGTGCTGTCGAAGTGTACCGGCGTCACGCCGCGGTACAGCGCCGTCAGGTTCAGCGTACGTTCGTGACGGGACATGGCGAAGATCGGCAGACCTGAGCTGATACGAGAGGTCATTAGCGCGGTGCGGCCAGATTCGGTCATAGTGATGATCGCGGTAACGCCCTTCAGATGGTTTGCCGCATACATTGCAGACATCGCAATCGCTTCTTCAACGTTGTCGAACTGCACGTCCAGACGGTGTTTAGAGACGTTGATGCTTGGGATCTTTTCAGCACCCAGGCAAACACGTGCCATGGCGGCCACGGTTTCTGCCGGATACTGGCCCGCAGCGGTTTCCGCAGAGAGCATTACCGCATCGGTACCGTCCAGCACGGCGTTGGCCACGTCCATCACTTCTGCACGGGTTGGCATCGGGTTGGTGATCATCGATTCCATCATCTGAGTGGCGGTGATCACCGCGCGGTTCAGCTGACGTGCGCGACGAATCAGGGCTTTCTGAATACCCACCAGCTCAGGGTCGCCGATTTCCACACCCAGGTCGCCACGCGCAACCATCACCACGTCAGAGGCAAGGATCACGTCGTCCATAGCATCCTGATCGCAAACGGCTTCCGCACGCTCAACTTTGGCGACGATTTTGGCATCGCAGCCTGCATCACGCGCCAGACGACGCGCATAGTTCAGATCTTCGCCGCAGCGCGGGAAGGAGACGGCCAGGTAGTCAACACCGATCAGCGCAGCAGTCACAATATCCGCTTTATCTTTATCAGTAAGCGCTTCCGCAGAGAGGCCGCCGCCCAGCTTGTTGATGCCTTTATTGTTGGAGAGCGGGCCGCCGACGGTGACTTCGGTGAACACTTTCATGCCCTGAACTTCCAGCACTTTCAGCTGCACGCGACCGTCGTCAAGCAGCAGGATATCGCCAGGTACGACGTCAGCCGGGAGGCCTTTATAGTCGATACCGACTTTCTCTTTATCGCCTTCGCCTTTGCCCAGGTTGGCATCCAGCAGGAATTTGTCGCCGATATTGAGGAAAACTTTACCCTCTTTAAAGGTCGAAACGCGGATTTTTGGACCCTGCAAATCGCCGAGGATCGCAACGTGACGGCCCAGTTTGGCTGCGATTTCACGCACTTTATCGGCACGTAATTTATGGTCTTCTGGCGTACCGTGAGAGAAGTTCATACGCACCACGTTGGCGCCAGCGGCGATAATTTTCTCGAGATTATTATCGCGATCGGTGGCCGGGCCTAAGGTGGTTACGATCTTGGTTCTGCGAAGCCTTCTGGACATGTAATACTCCGTTGACTGAAACAACTTTGGTGTTGCGTGAACATTGAATCGGCCTTCATCTGCTGCAAGGCAGTGGAGAGGGGACCGAATGCCGTAAATCGTTACTTCGTCATTATTCGTGACGTCTTCGTTATCAACTATCGAACATCGCTCTTTATAAGCAATTCTTTATCAAAACGCGATTCCTTCAGCGCTTCCTTGACCCGCTTCAAGTTATCCCGGAATTTTGCCCCCCGGCGTAAGGTAAAACCGGTCGCCAGCACGTCAATCACGGTGAGCTGGGCCAGTCGGGAGACCATTGGCATATAAATGTCGGTGTCTTCCGGCACGTCGAGAGTGATCGCCAGCGTCGCCTCACGGGCCAGCGGTGTGCCCGCCGTGGTCAGCGCAATCACCATGGCATCGTTTTCACGGGCCAGCTGCGCCAGTTCTACCTGACTCTTAGTGCGGCCAGTATGCGAAATCAGTACCACGACGTCATCTTCACTGCAATTCATACAGCTCATGCGTTGCAGGACAATGTCATCGGAATAAATCACCGGGACGTTAAAGCGGAAAAATTTGTTCATGGCGTCATGCGCGACGGCCGCCGACGACCCGAGCCCAAAGAAGGCAATTCGCTTGGCCTGGGTGAGTAAATCCACTGCGCGATTCACGGAACTCATGTCCAGAGACTGACGGACGTGGTCAAGCGAAGCCATGGCCGACTCAAAAATTTTTGCGGTATAGGCATCAACGCTGTCGTCTTCATCCACATTACGATTAACATAAGGGGTGCCGTTAGCCAGACTTTGTGCCAGATGCAGTTTAAAATCAGGAAAGCCGCGCGTTTCCAGGCTGCGGCAGAAGCGATTGACCGTGGGTTCGCTAACACCCGCTTCCTGTGCCAGAGCGGCGATGCTTGAATGAATCGCCTGAGCGGGAGAGGCGAGAATGACCTCGGCCACTTTTCGCTCGGATTTGCTAAGGTGTTCCAGTTGAAACTGGATTTTTTCCAGCATGTTCATGTTAACAGGACGCTCATGGGTGTAAACGATTTCATTAATTGATGAAATCGTGATTCGATTTAGCCGATATTACCCCTGTGGCTTCCATTAAGGGTAACAATCGACGAGATAATGTTGTTGTTTTTTTTCATTACTTGATCGATGTCGGGTTTTGCTATGACCCTGTTGCGCAAAGAAACGACGGTTGTTGCGTCATTAAGCCGTCGAAATCATCCAATGGGTGAAAAATCGCGGTATCGCACGCGACGATAAGCGCTAATGGTTTCGGGAATGACGTAAAAGCAGTACAGTGCATTGTAATAAAATTACAACGATACCTGGCAGAAGCACCAGGTGATCCAACTGAGGAGAATGACATGGCGGTAACGCAAACAGCCCAGGCATGTGACCTGGTCATTTTCGGCGCGAAAGGCGATCTTGCACGCCGAAAATTGCTGCCTTCCCTGTATCAACTGGAGAAAGCGGGCCAAATTCATCCGGATACCCGTATCCTGGGTGTTGGGCGCGCCGACTGGGATAAGGACGCTTATACCAAAGTCGTCCGCGAGGCGCTCGAAACTTTCATGAAGGAAAAAATTGATGAAAGTTTGTGGGATACCCTGAGCGGTCGTCTCGATTTCTGCAACCTTGACGTGAATGACGTCAGCGCGTTCGCTCGCTTGGGCGCGATGCTGGATCAGAAAAACCGCGTCACCATTAACTATTTCGCCATGCCGCCAAGCACCTTCGGCGCCATCTGCAAGGGCCTGGGCGAAGCCAAACTGAACGCCAAACCGGCGCGCGTCGTGATGGAGAAGCCGCTGGGTACGTCCCTGGCAACCTCGCGTGAAATCAACGACCAGGTGGGCGAGTTCTTTGAAGAGTGCCAGGTCTACCGTATCGACCATTATCTCGGTAAAGAGACGGTGCTGAACCTGCTGGCGCTGCGTTTTGCTAACTCCCTGTTTGTAAATAACTGGGATAACCGCACTATCGACCACGTGGAAATCACCGTGGCGGAAGAGGTGGGGATTGAAGGTCGCTGGGGTTACTTTGACCAGGCCGGTCAGATGCGCGACATGATCCAGAACCACCTGCTGCAGATTTTGTGCATGATTGCCATGTCTCCTCCGTCTGATCTGACGGCGGACAGCATCCGTGACGCCAAAGTGAAAGTGCTGAAGTCGCTGCGCCGCATCGACCGCTCCAACGTGCGCGAGAAGACCGTTCGCGGCCAGTACACCGCCGGGTTTGCGCAAGGCAAAAAGGTGCCTGGCTACCTGGAAGAAGAGGGCGCGAACAAGTCCAGCAACACCGAGACGTTCGTGGCCATCCGCGTGGACATCGACGACTGGCGCTGGGCGGGGGTTCCGTTCTACCTGCGCACCGGTAAGCGTCTGCCTGCGAAATGTTCCGAAGTGGTAGTCTACTTTAAGAACCCGGAACTGAACCTGTTCAAAGAGTCCTGGCAGGAGCTGCCGCAGAACAAGCTGACCATTCGTCTGCAGCCGGACGAGGGCGTGGATATCCAGATCCTGAACAAAGTGCCGGGCCTGGATCATAAACACAACCTGCAGACCACCAAGCTGGATCTGAGCTACTCCGAAACCTTCAACCAGACACACCTGGCCGATGCTTACGAGCGTCTGCTGCTGGAAACCATGCGCGGTATCCAGGCGCTGTTCGTGCGTCGCGATGAGGTGGAAGAGGCGTGGAAATGGGTCGACTCCATCACCGAAGCCTGGGCTGCCGATCAGGATGCGCCAAAACCGTATCAGGCGGGCACATGGGGACCTGTCGCGTCGGTGGCAATGATCACCCGTGATGGCCGCTCCTGGAACGAGTTTGAGTAAGATAATCCGCTAGCCCGAAAGTGTTATTTTACCGGTAACATGATCTAACACAGCTCGTGGCACAATTTTCAACTTTTAAGCTCCGCGTGGATTCACCCGCGGAGCTTTTTTTATTACACTGCCGGAAGTGATTTTGCCCCTGAGCTCCGGACAGCAAGCGTTTCAGCGTTGTTAACAACTGCCAGCGACTTTGTAAACTCCCGAGCCCGGACAGATAAATGAGAGGAGCTTTTATGAATCCGACATTGTTACGCGTAACGCAGCGCATTATTGAGCGCTCGAAAGAGACCCGTTCGGCCTACCTCGCCCGGATTGAACAGGCGAAGAGCCACACCGTTCACCGCTCCCAGCTGGCCTGCGGTAACCTGGCGCACGGCTTCGCCGCCTGCCAGCCTGACGATAAAGCGTCGCTGAAAAGCATGTTGCGTAACAATATCGCCATCATTACCGCCTATAACGATATGCTCTCCGCGCACCAGCCCTATGAGGTTTACCCGGATATCATCCGTAAAGCGCTGCACAGCGTGAATGCGGTCGGCCAGGTGGCGGGTGGGGTACCCGCCATGTGCGACGGCGTGACGCAGGGTCAGGACGGTATGGAGCTCTCCCTGCTGAGCCGTGAAGTCATTGCCATGTCCGCGGCGGTGGGCCTGTCACACAACATGTTTGATGGCGCGCTCTATCTCGGCGTATGCGACAAGATTGTTCCGGGCCTGGTGATGGCCGCGCTGTCGTTTGGTCATCTGCCTGCGATCTTCGTGCCGTCGGGCCCAATGGCAAGCGGCCTGCCGAACAAAGAAAAAGTGCGCATTCGCCAGCTGTACGCGGAAGGAAAAGCAGATCGTCAGGCGCTGCTGGAAGCGGAAGCTGCATCCTACCACGCGCCGGGCACCTGTACGTTCTACGGTACCGCGAACACGAACCAGATGGTGGTGGAGTTTATGGGGATGCAGCTTCCGGGC
Source organism: Enterobacter sp. SST3 (assembly GCF_000286655.1). Lineage (NCBI taxonomy): Bacteria > Pseudomonadati > Pseudomonadota > Gammaproteobacteria > Enterobacterales > Enterobacteriaceae > Enterobacter > Enterobacter sp. SST3. The sequence continues at coordinate 157,012 of NZ_ALNS01000011.1, forward strand.
TCGTCCTTTATCCAGCCGGATGCACCGCTGCGCAAAGCGCTGACCGAGGCCGCGGCCCGTCAGGTCACGCGTCTGACCGGAAACGGCAACGAATGGATGCCGATGGGCAAAATGGTCGACGAAAAGGTTATCGTCAACGGGATTGTCGCGCTGCTGGCCACCGGCGGTTCGACCAACCACACCATGCACCTGGTGGCCATGGCGCGTGCGGCGGGCATTCTGATTAACTGGGATGACTTCTCCGAGATCTCTTCCGTGGTGCCGTTGATGGCGCGCCTGTATCCAAACGGTCCGGCGGACATCAACCACTTCCAGGCCGCCGGCGGCGTACCGCTGCTCATGCGCGAGCTGCTGAAGGGCGGTCTGCTGCATGAAGATGTTAACACCGTAGCGGGCTTTGGCCTGCAGCGCTACACCCAGGAGCCATGGCTGAACAACGGCGAGCTGGACTGGCGCGAAGGGGCGACCGCATCTCTTGATGCGCAGGTTATTGCCACCATCGACAAACCTTTCTCTCCTCACGGTGGCACAAAGGTGCTGAGCGGTAACCTCGGTCGCGCGGTAATGAAGACCTCTGCCGTACCGGAAGAGAACCAGATTATCGAAGCGCCAGCGGTGGTATTTGAAAGCCAGCACGACGTATTACCTGCCTTTGACGCCGGTCTGCTCGACAAAGACTGCGTGGTAGTGGTGCGTCATCAGGGGCCTAAAGCCAATGGGATGCCAGAATTACATAAACTTATGCCACCACTTGGTGTATTATTGGACCGCCGTTTCAAAATTGCACTGGTGACCGATGGACGCCTCTCTGGCGCCTCAGGTAAAGTGCCATCAGCTATCCACGTGACGCCGGAAGCGTACGACGGCGGCCTGCTGGCGAAAGTGCGTGACGGTGACATGATCCGCGTTAACGGTCAGACAGGCGAGTTAACCCTGCTGCTGGATGACGCCGAGCTGGCGGCACGTCAGCCCCATATTCCTGACCTGAGCGCGTCGCGCGTGGGAACAGGACGCGAAATGTTTGGCGCACTGCGTGAGAACCTCTCCGGTGCTGAGCAGGGCGCAACCTGTATTACGTTTTAAGACGACTTGATTTTAACGATCTGGCGAGAGAAGACTCTGATGAAAAACTGGAAAACAAGTGCAGAAGCAATCCTGACCACTGGCCCTGTCGTGCCGGTTATCGTGGTAAACAAGCTGGAGCACGCTGTACCGATGGCGAAAGCGCTGGTTGCGGGCGGCGTTCGCGTTCTGGAAGTGACCCTGCGTACCGCCTGCGCGATGGATGCCATTCGCGCGATTGCCAAAGAAGTGCCGGACGCCATTATCGGTGCGGGTACCGTAACGAACGCAAAACAGCTGGCTGAAGTGACCGAAGCGGGCGCACAGTTTGCCATCAGCCCGGGCCTGACCGAGTCGCTGCTGAAAGCCGCCACCGAAGGTACTATTCCGCTTATCCCGGGCATCAGCACCGTTTCTGAACTGATGCTGGGCATGGACTACGGTCTGAAAGAGTTCAAATTCTTCCCGGCGGAAGCGAACGGCGGCACCAAAGCGCTGCAGGCGATTGCCGGTCCATTCTCTCAGGTACGCTTCTGCCCGACGGGCGGTATCTCTCCTGCCAACTACCGTGACTACCTGGCGCTGAAAAGCGTGCTGTGCATCGGTGGCTCATGGCTGGTTCCGGCGGATGCGCTGGAAGCGGGCGACTGGGATCGCATCACCAAACTGGCTCGCGAAGCGGTAGAAGGCGCGAAGCAGTAAGTCATTCGCCGCATGAAAAACGGGCCTTTCGGCCCGTTTTTTTATCCCGTTACTTTAACGCTTGCTGCGGCCGCTTTCGCTCTCACCACGGCGTCATCAACGTTATCTCCGGTGGCTAACGCCACGCCAAGACGACGGGTACCGTCGATCTCCGGCTTGCCGAACAAACGGACCTGCAACCCGGCACCCACCGCCGCGTCAACGTTATCAAACGTAACGTTCTGGCTGGTTAACTGCGGCAGGATCACCGCCGAGGCGGCCGGGCCGTACTGACGGATACCGCCGACGGGCAGGCCGAGGAAGGCGCGCACGTGCAGGGCGAACTCGGAGAGATCCTGCGAAATCAGCGTGACCATGCCGGTGTCATGCGGGCGAGGGGAGACTTCGCTGAAGATCACCTCATCGCCGCACACAAACAGCTCCACGCCAAACAGGCCATAGCCGCCCAGCGCCAGGACGGTTTTACGGGCGATCGCCTGCGCACGCTCCAGCGCCAGGGCGCTCATCTGCTGCGGCTGCCAGGATTCGCGGTAATCGCCATCTTCCTGGCGGTGGCCAATCGGGTCGCAGAAATGGACGCCGTCAACGGCGCTGACGGTCAGCAGGGTGATCTCGAAATCAAACTTCACCACCCCTTCAACGATCACGCGACCGGCACCGGCGCGGCCACCCTGCTGGGCGTACTCCCACGCCTTGTCCAGCGTGCTGCTGTCGCGGATAAAGCTCTGTCCTTTACCGGAAGAGCTCATCACCGGCTTAACGATGCACGGGTAACCAATCTCCTCAACGGCCTGCAGGAATGCGGCCTTATCGCCAGCAAAACGATAGCTCGACGTGGGCAACCCGAGCTCTTCTGCCGCCAGACGACGAATGCCTTCTCGGTTCATGGTCAGCTTTGCGGCTTTCGCGCAGGGCACCACGCGCTGGCCTTCCTGCTCAAGCGCAATCAGCGTGTCGGTGGCGATGGCTTCAATTTCCGGTACAACGAAATCAGGCTTCTCGCGTGAAATCAGCTCACGAAGGGCATCGCCGTCCAGCATGTTAATCACATAAGAACGATGGGCGACGTGCATGGCAGGTGCATCGGCGTAGCGGTCTACGGCAATGACTTCCACGCCTAAACGCTGGCACTCAATGGCGACCTCTTTTCCCAGCTCGCCCGATCCCAACAGCATCACTCGCGTCGCCGCAGGTCGCAGCGCGGTTCCTAAACGAATCATAACAATCCCCCTGAAAAAGTTGCGGGCAGTATAAACGAAAACGTTTGCGTCTGTCTTGTGCACGGCCAGGCGAGGGGAGAAGAAATTTGCGCTTCTTTAGCCCGCCCAGACATTTCCTGACGCCTGCTCGCTTACGCTGTGGAACATGTTCACCGTTAAGTGAGGGAAACCATGTCTGGCTGGCTAAATCAATTGCAATCACTGTTAGGGCAGAAAACGTCGTCTTCCGGCGAGCGGGATCTCAGCAAACTACTGGTGCCCGGGGCGCTCGGCGGGCTGGCAGGCCTGCTGGTCGCGAATAAATCCTCGCGCAAGCTGCTGGCAAAGTATGGGACAGGCGCGCTGCTCGCCGGTGGGGGCGCCATTGCGGGCACCGTCCTGTGGAATAAATACAAGGACAGGGTCCGGACCGCGCACAGCGATGAACCGCACTACGGCGAGCACACCTCGCCGCTGGATCTGCGTACCGAAAGGCTCATTCTTGCGCTGGTTTTTGCCGCGAAAAGTGACGGACATATCGACGATAAGGAACGGCTGGCGATCGAACAGCAGCTTCGCGAAGCCGGCGTCGAAGAGAAGGGCAGAGCGCTGGTGGCGCAGGCCATCGAACAGCCTCTGGAGCCGCAGCGTCTGGCGCAAAGCGTGAAAAATGAGGAAGAGGCGCTTGAACTCTATTTCCTCAGCTGTGCCGCCATCGATATCGATCACTTTATGGAGCGGAGCTACCTTAACGCCCTGGGCGATGCGTTAAAGATCCCACAAGACGTGCGCGAAGGCATTGAGCGGGATATTCGGGAACAAAAACAGGCGTTACAGGGATAGTTCTCGCCGTTGCGACCCTGTTTCGCTTGCATCATGCGTGGGTTTTGCCAACCTTATAGGGTGTAAAACGAAAAAGAATGATGACATGCCACCGAAAGCCCGACGTATACCTTATGCGATCACCACGCATGGCGATACGCGTATAGACAACTATTACTGGCTACGGGACGATTCGCGCTCCCGGCCAGAGGTGCTCGACTACCTGCACGAGGAAAACGACTATGGCCGCAAGGTCATGTCCAGCCAGCAGACGCTTCAGGACCAGCTGCTGAATGAAATGGTGCAGCGTATTCCCCAGCGCGATATCTCCGCGCCCTGGACCAAAAATGGCTATCGCTATCGCCATATTTATGAGCCCGGCAACGAGTATCCCATCTACCAGCGTCAGTCGGTCCTGAGCGCCGAATGGGATGCGTGGGATATTCTGCTGGATGCCAACCAACGCGCGGCCCACAGCGAGTTTTATACTCTGGGCGGCATGTCCATTTCGCCGGATAACGCGGTGATGGCGCTGGCGGAGGATTATCTCTCTCGTCGCCAGTACGGCCTGCGTTTTCGCAATCTGGACACCGGCAACTGGTATCCGGAAATGCTGGAAAACGTCTCCCCGGATTTTGTCTGGGCGAATGATTCCGAGACGGTGTACTACGTCAAAAAGCACGCCTCCACGCTGCTGCCCTATCAGGTATGGCGGCATACCATCGGAACGGACTCCGCAGACGACGACCTGGTCTATGAAGAGAAAGACGAAACGTTTTATGTCAGCCTGCATAAAACCTCTTCGCGCCATTATGTGATTATCTTCCTGGCCAGCGCCACGACGTCGGAAGTCCTGCTGCTGGATGCCGAACTGCCGGACGCCCAGCCGCTCTGTTTCCTGCCGCGCCGAAAGGATCATGAGTACAGCCTGGATCACTTCCAGCACAGCTTTTATCTGCGCTCGAATCGCGAGGGTAAAAACTTTGGCCTCTATAAAACCAAAGTGCGCGATGAGCGCAAGTGGGAGGTGCTTATCCCCGCGCGGGATCAGGTGATGCTGGAAGGGTTTACCCTGTTCACCGACTGGCTGGTGGTGGAGGAGCGCCAGCGCGGGCTGACCAGCATCCGGCAAATCAACCGCAAAACGCGGGAAGTGGTGGGGATTGCGTTCGACGACCCGGCCTATGTGACGTGGATTGGGTTCAATCCCGAACCCGAATCCTCGCGGCTGCGCTACGGCTATTCATCCATGACCACACCGGACACCCTGTTTGAGCTGGACATGGATACCGGGCAGCGTCAGGTGATAAAGCAGACCGAGGTTAAAGGGTTTGAGTCCGAAAACTACCGCAGCGAGCACCTGTGGGTCACCGCCCGGGATGGCGTCGAGGTCCCCGTCTCGCTCGTCTATCACAAAGCCCATTTCCAGAAAGGCAAAAACCCGATCCTGGTGTACGGCTACGGCTCCTACGGCTCCAGCATGGATGCCGATTTCAGCAGCAGCCGTTTAAGCCTGCTCGACCGCGGCTTTGTTTTCGCCATCGCCCATATTCGCGGCGGCGGTGAGCTGGGGCAGCACTGGTATGAGGACGGGAAATTCCTGAAAAAGAAAAACACCTTCAATGACTACCTCGACGTCTGCGATGCGCTGATTGATCAGGGCTATGGCGATCCGAAACTCTGCTTTGGCATGGGCGGCAGCGCGGGCGGTATGCTAATGGGGGCGGTTATCAATCAGCGTCCCGAACGCTTTAAGGGGATTGTCGCGCAGGTGCCGTTTGTCGATGTGGTGACGACCATGCTCGATGAATCCATTCCGCTGACGACCGGGGAGTTTGAAGAGTGGGGGAATCCGCAGGATGAGATTTACTACCGCTATATGAAAACGTACAGCCCTTACGATAACGTCGAGGCGAAAGCCTATCCCCACATGCTGGTCACCACCGGTCTGCATGACTCTCAGGTGCAGTACTGGGAGCCGGCAAAATGGGTGGCGAAACTGCGGGAGCTGAAAACCGACGACAACCTGCTGCTGCTGTGTACCGACATGGATTCCGGACACGGCGGGAAATCGGGACGATTTAAATCGTATGAAGGGGTGGCGCTGGAATACGCCTTCCTGATTGGCCTGGCGCAGGAGACGCTGCCAGGCCGTGCAGAGCGTTAAGCTTCGCCCAGATAGTGCTTTAGCGTCAGGCGCAGTTCCGGGCTCATTTTGTCAAGGTTGTTATACAGCCAGCGCAAATAGCCCGGGTCTTTATCCGCAATATCCGACACCGCTCTGCCCCGGTATTTACCAAAGGTAAACGTGGTCAGCAGTGCGGGGCGTCCAGTAATCGTTGCCATATCGTCCGGCGTCCAGCCTGAGGTATTCATGATATCAATCAGTAGCGCGGCGGTGATATAGCAGTCATACAGGGCCCGGTGATGGTGAAGCCCCTCAGGCGTGCGGACGCTGAGCTTGCGGGACTTGTACAGCGCCATGTTGCTGTATTTAATGCCCGGCCAGAGGCGGCGCGCCAGCTTCATGGTACAAATCCATTCCCCCGGCATCTCAGGGAGCACCCGGCGGTCAAAACTGGCGTTATGCGCGACGTACCAGGGGCTACCGTAATAGTGGGGAATGATCTCTTCGATCCACGGCTTGTCCGCCACCATCGATTCGGTAATGCGATGGATAGCCATCGCCTGAGGGCTGATGGGGCGGTCAGGACGCACCAGATGGCTCATTGGGTTGACGATTTTACCATCAACCACGTCGACAGAGGCCACTTCTACAATTCCGCCCTGAAGATCGCAAGTTTCGGTATCGATGACGCGCAGCATTGAACTCTCCTGAGCTTAAAACGCCTAGCCTAAAGGAATGATATCGCCTTGCCAACCCTCTCCGCCGAGCGTGCCGGTCAACAGCAGCTCGCCCTTATCCGCGCGAACGATCAGCTGGCCTTTTTCATCCCACAGCGCGCTACCGCCGCAGGCGTTCGCCATCAGCACCGCTATGGCATATTTATGCGCGAAGCGCTGCAGGGTACTGATGGACTGCCGCCAGCGGTTATCCTCCACTGACTGACAGCTGGTAAACAGCGACGCTCTGGGATCGAGATTGGGGGAATCGGCATGCGCATCAATAATGCTGAGCTGTTTCTCTCCCGGCACCAGGCTGGCTCCGCCACCTTGCGGGTAGCGAAGGATGCGTTGACGAGCGGGGGTGAAGAGCGCGAGACCTTTCTGGCGCTGACCATCCCGCTCCACGGGGAGCCCGGCAATCACGGTTATTCGGTAACGATGCGCCGCGTCGAGCAGCGGTTCCAGCTGGGCGTCGCCGGGTGGGAGAGGTAACGTCGTCGTTCCCGAGCCTGTTAATGACAGTTCAGGAAACACCAGCAGATCGCACCCCTGCCGTGCTGCTTCGGCGATGAAGCGCAGGTGGTGCGTGATATGGTCATCGACACTCTGATGCTGCCCGCTATACTGGGCCGCCGCTATATTCCAATGTGACATCGTGACTTCCTTATACACTGAGTCGCAGGGATTTAAGAATACACCTAAATTTATCAGGGTTTTCTTATCCTGCCAGATTCAGCGTAAGGAAGTGTAACGGCTCGTTAAGCTTATTTAACTTTAGGTTCGTACGGTAAACGGGAGAGGTTGACCGAGGCGAGACGGTGGGCGATGAGTCTTTCGCGAAACCAGTCGCGCAGATGGGCGGGCTGTTCCCGTTCAACGACTTCAGCCACGACAGGCATGTTGTAACGCTCTTTAAACGCGACGCCAGCGGCAGCGAGATCGACATTCACTTTATCCATCTCGTCCTGTGGAAGGGCGGCCAGATTGATCTTCATTACCTTCTCCTTTTTATGCGGCGGCAACGTTACCGCGATTGCACGACGATGACAAGCGGAGGCAGGATGATCCTCGACTCGTTTATTATACAGCGTTATTCTTTAGCATACAGACATAACAAAAAGGAATGATTGCGATGGGTTTCTCCGCTTCCCGCGCGGTATGCGCACTGGTTTTTCTGGCCTCTACAATGATGACCCCCTCCGTGCTGGCGCATGCGCACCTTAAGCAGCCGATCCCGGCAGCGGACAGCGTGGTGAGCGCTCCGCAGGCACTAACGCTGAATTTTTCAGAAGGCATCGAACCGGGATTTAGCGGTGTGGTGGTGACGGATGCGCAAAAGCAGGTCATCAAAACGGGAACCGCCACGCGCGACGAAAAGAACAAGGCGCAGCTCACCGTTCCGCTGGACCAAACGCTGACGCCAGGGACGTACCAGGTAGACTGGCATGTCGTCTCGGTAGACGGTCATAAAACCAAAGGTAGCTATCACTTTAGCGTGAAATAGCATGCTGGCGCTGTGTTATATCGGGTTGCGCTTTATCCATTTCGGGGCGCTGATGCTGATTTTTGGCAACGCGCTTTACAGCGTCTGGTTTGCGCCTTCCTCTCTCCAGCGGCTGATGTCCCGACGTTTCCAGCTGCAGCAGAAAGTGGCGGCTTTTGTGAGCCTGGCGGCTGCACTCCTGATGTTTATGCTTCAGGGCGGGCAGATGGGTAACGGCTGGGGCGATGTATTTGCCCCACAGGTCTGGTCCGGCGTAATGAGGACACAGTTTGGCGGCGTCTGGCTGTGGCAAATGATTCTCGCTGCGATGACGGTCGCTGCAGCATGGCTCGCGCCGCTGAAGGGTTCGCGGCTGCTGCTGCTCGCCATGGGGCAGCTTATCCTGCTGGCGGGGGTAGGGCACGCGGCGATGAACGACGGTCCGATGGGGGCGTTGCAGCGCCTTAATCACGCTTTTCACCTGATCTGTGCTGCTACCTGGCTTGGCGGATTACTGCCCCTGCTGTTCTGCATGCGTCTGGCGAAAGGGCGCTGGCAGAATGCCGCCATCTATACCATGATGCGCTTCTCGCGCGTGGGCCATTATGCGGTCGCGGGCGTGCTGCTCAGCGGAGCGATCAATGCGCTCATGATACTGGGCGTCCATATTCCCTGGCAGGCTGACTACGTGCAGTTTTTGTTGTTCAAATGTGCGCTGGTGGCGTTGATGGTGGTAATTGCGCTGGCAAATCGGTATTTTCTGGTGCCACGGTTTCGTCCGGAGACCGGGCGAGCACAACAGATTTTTATCAGGATGACACAGGCAGAAGTGGTGCTGGGGGCGCTGGTACTGGCAACGGTCAGTCTGTTCGCCACCTGGGAACCCTTCTGACAAGGTTAAATATCATATGAAAAAGACAGTACTTTCTCTCATATTGCTGGCCTGCACGGGGAGCGCGTTTGCCGCACCGCAGGTTATCACCGTCAGCCGTTTTGAAGTGGGTAAGGACAAATGGGCCTTCAACCGTGAAGAGGTGATGCTGACCTGCCGTCCGGGCCATGCGCTGTACGCGATTAACCCGAGCACGCTGGTGCAATACCCGTTAAATGAAACCGCCGAGCAGCAGGTGGCCAGCGGCAAGAGCAGCGGCCAGCCGATTAGCATCATTCAGATCGATGACCCGGCGAATCCGGGACAGAAAATGAGTCTGGCCCCGTTTATCGAGCGCGCCGACAAGCTCTGCTAACGTTCAGGTTTCCAATAAAAAACCGCAGATGCTTGCGAAAGCACTGCGGTTTTTCACATTTTATGATGCTCTGGCGCTTTTTTTCCGACCGCTTTAGCTGTGGACTGGAAAACCTGGCGTCGTCATCTATTCTTAAAAGGCAAGGCGACTTAGCCTGCATTAATGCCAACTTTTAGCGCACGGCTCTCTCCCAAGAGCCATTTCCCTGGACCGAATACAGGAATCGTATTCGGTCTCTTTTTATCTGCATGAAATTTCAGTCCATTACGGTTCTACGTCCAAAAGTTCCCTAAAACTGTCCGACTTAAAGACTCCGATCTTCATGTTATACCACATCGTTTTTAACATTCTCAATCATTTGCATTCGAATTTAACCAACACGCGTTATTTTGTTGTTTTCTAATAATTTCTCAAACAATATCTTAGATGAGTTTTCATTTACATGGAACGCCGACGGGACTTCCGGAAAGCACATTCCTGTTGGCGTTCTCGCATTTACAAATCCCTTTGCCAAAATAGCTAGCTTATGCTGCTATGAACATCCTTTACTGATTATAAGTCTAATCGTAAAATCGTTATGCATCGTCAGACAGTAATGCTCACTTACGGTGGACGATTGAAGAATTGCGCCGTACATTCACTCGCATCTGGGTAATTTTCGATGCCGGTAGTAGTACTCGTGACGTCGAAATGGTCGATGAAGGATTATCTCTACCCGCCTGTACGAGCGAGTGTGGGGGAGGGTGTTGCGCAGGGCACGCCGAATACGAATACCCGATAGGCTATACTTCACATACGCAAGGCCTCAATCATGATGAGTGATTCAGTAATAACATGAGTTCTCAGTTGTGCCCTATCGATATACATGGAATTTATGCAAGATTGTGAGTATAAATAAAGGTTATCATATAGTAATTTAAAGTAATAAATTTACTTTAGAAATGCTTCTGGTTGTCCCTGAATTTTTATGATAGTCTCATAGCTTATTAGTACCTATTGCGCTTTAACTACAAACGCCAGATGACATTAACATTAAGAATGTGACAATGATTCACTTTTTTCTTTTGCAGAGCATTTAAAAAAAGAGTACTTTGTAATGACTTCTATCTAATTTTTTTTGCTTGTGTTATTTATTGTTCACTTTCCTAAAGTTTGTTCTTTTTTTGAATTTGCGATTATCCATATTTTCATTTGTGAGAGGTGTTTATGTTAAATTGTACTATCACTTATCTAGAGAACCCATAACAAAAGCCTTTTAATAATATGGCCTTATGATAAAGCCTTTGTAGATGCGTGAGCTTTAACCCTATAAACTATAATTTACCTTCTAGAGGGAATAAAATGTTTCAAAGTGAAATTAGACAGAGCACAGTTAATGACCTTCTTGAAAAAGTAAGAACTCGAAGGTATGGAAAATATTTATTAAAAATAATTATTGAGAAAGCACGTTCTATTAATAATAAAACAATCAATTTGGATTTTCCTGTTACAGCTATTGTTGGTCCTAATGGAGGAGGTAAAACTACTATTGCAGGGGCTGCTGCAATTTTGTATAAAGATATTGCTCCAGCATTGTTTTTTGCAAAAAGTGGAGCGTATGATGCCAGTATGCAAAATTGGAAAATTGAATATGAAGCTATAGATCGGCAAGTCAAAAACAATGATATTGTTCGACGTACAGCCAAATACCATAACTTGAAATGGGCTAGAACAACATTAGATAGAAATGTATTGGTTTTCGGGGTTATTCGAACAGTACCAGCGTCTGAAAGGAAGGAACTAAGGCGTTGTGTTTCAAATAATTTTTCTGTTCGAGCTGATAGGATTTCTGATCTGTCTTCTATAGTGGCAAATTCAGTTTCAGCTATTTTGGATAAAGATGTTTCTGAATTTAAACATATGAAGGTTGATGAAACTGGTAATGTAACATTGCTTTCCGGAGTTAATAGTACTGGCGACTCTTTTTCCGAGTTCCATTTTGGGGCTGGTGAATCGAGCATTATAAGGATGGTTCTTCAACTTGAAGCAGCAGTGGATCATACTCTTGTAATCATTGAGGAAATTGAAAATGGGTTGCATCCGATCGCAACCATTAGAATGGTTGAATATTTAATTGAATTAGCAGAACGTAAAAAAATCCAGACCATATTTACGACACACTCTAATGATGCACTTATCCCTCTTCCAAGCGAAGCGATTTGGGCATCTGTAAATGGAGAATTGTATCAAGGCAAGCTTGATGTTAAATCGTTACGGGCGATAAGTGGTCAAATCAATTCTCGATTAATAATTTTTGTTGAGGATGAGTTTGCCGCGATGTGGGTACGTACTATTTTAAGTTTTATGCCAAATGTTGCAATGGATGCAATTTCAATTCATGCGATGAAAGGCGACGGTACTGCATTAAGAGTACACCAAAATCATAATCAAGATCCTAGTGTACAGCAACCATCTTTATGTATTATTGATGGCGATTCGCTTCAGGATGAATCTTCCAGTGCCTTAATCTATCGTCTGCCTGGTGAGGGACCTGAGTCAACTGTTTATAATTATGCATTAGATAATATTGATGACATAGCTGGTGAATTAGCAGTTCAACTGCTCAAACCTTTCGAGTATCATACTCAACTGAGGGGGAAAATGACTAGCGTGAGGAATACTAATCGCGATTATCATCTTCTCTTCAGCCAACTCGGGCGTGCCATAGGTTTTGTCTCAGAAGTACGCGTTAAAGAAGCATTTCTAACCCAATGGTGTGAACGAAATCAAGAATATATTGATGCTCTGTATGCTAGTATTGAAGAATATCTGCCTCTTGAAAGCGATGTTGTAGAAATTAGACAGGCTTAAACGCCTGTTTACTAGGTTTATTTCTTGGCTATACTTAAATATTTTTATTCAAAGGTTTGATTTTTTAGACGCATCGTAGAAATTTGATGCGTCTAAAATATTAAATAATGCATGAAATTCAATTTTTCACTCCAATTGTATGTCGGGAGTGGATAATTTCAGCAGAAATGTTTGGTTTTAATGCTCAATTCGATTTCATCAAGCAGCTCAAAACGACGGCGGTATTCAGCGCGTTTTTTACTGGCAATCTCTTCAAGCGATTTACGCGCCATCTGTAGCGGCAGCTGCCAGCAGAAGGCTGAGAGCTTTTTACCGTCCAGAGAGGCCCAAAATTCATCATAGCTGGCGTGGAAATGGCGGCCTTTGCTGAGGCGATAGCGCAGCGCACGGAATACGTGGCCCTCATCGCTGACGGCAAAAATCGCCCGGACGGAGGACTGTGCAGCCAGCTGGAAAAGCACCTCCATCAACACGCGCTTAGGGAACAAACCGTGGCAGGCGCGGGTGGCCTGTTTAATCACGTCACGCGTTACGCTGCGGCGGGGGCCCTGAAGCCCACCGATGACCATGACCTGTTGCCCATTGCTGCGCGCGACGCTAAAGGTCAGGCTGGCCAGCAGCGTATCCTCGTTGTCGCGAAGCCAAAGCGTGCTTTCGCCTTCACGCTCGGCTTTCCCCGCAGAGGACGCATTAACCGTATAGATAACTCCGTCTTTTGCATGGAACTGCGCAACGGGCTCCTCCTGTGGGCTGGTCAGTGCCAGGGCGAGGCCGCTCTCTTTCAGGCTATCAATCCAGTAATAATGGCTAACGATCGCGTCGGCGCGATCGTTAGCCGTCAAACCGCGCATCAGGTACTGTCGGTGGGTCTTGCTCGGCAATGTAATTTGAGAGGCCAGAAGTCTGTCGAAATCGTCGCGACCAGAAAGCGCCTCCAGCATGCGATGGGTAGAAGACCAGAACACCAGCGAACGTAACAGGAACTTCAGGCGATATTCGCGCTTGCGCCAGATCGGCCCCGGCACGCGTTTGCCGTTCACCAGCTCAGAAATAATATTTGTGCGATGCGGATAGAAAACATCGTTATGCAGGTGCGTATTAGACACGTGAAGACCCCTCTTTTTTTATACCCTTATTCTAAAGAGCCAGGAAAAAGGGATTAATAGCGCGCGGATCTTTATTTCTGTTTGGTTTACCGTTTGTTTCACTTCGTGAGGACCACGCCCGGCTGTTGCCCTTTCTGTGGCGGCTATACTGTTAAAAAGGAGGGGCTATGTATCAGCGAATTGAAGGTGGAATGTGGCGTCACGTCTGGGTTGTCAGCGATATACATGGCTGTTATCAGCGGCTTATGGATGAGCTTAAACGCCGTCATTTTAATCCGTATGAGGATTTGCTTATTTCCGTTGGGGATATGATCGATCGCGGTCCGGACAGCGTTAAATCATTACAGCTTATCAATGAGAAATGGTTTCGTGCCGTCCGGGGCAACCATGAGCAAATGGCGCTCGACAGTCTGGATAATAACGATTTTTCACTCTGGACAATGAATGGCGGAATATGGTTCAGGCAACTTGAACGGGACCAGCAACAGCTTGCGCTATCGTGGCTTGAAGCCTGTCGCGATTTACCGCATATCATCGAGATAACCTGTGCGAACGGTCTGAACGTGATTGCCCATGCGGATTATCCGGCAGCGGAATACCGCTGGCAAAAACCGGTGAGCGCCCAGCGCGTTTTATGGGATCGCGATCGGTTGATGGGGTTTATGGTGGGTAAAGGGCAGGGCATTAGCGGTGCGGATCATTTCTGGTTCGGACATACGCCCGTCGACAGAAGGTATGATTTTGACAATCTCCACTACATTGATACGGGCGCCGTATTTGACGGTTACTTTACGCTGGCGCAGCTGCAGTAATAAATAACCCGCCTTCGGGCGGGTTCTCTTTAGGTCAGGCAAGACGCATGACCCAGGCATCGGTTTTACTATCGTAATGCTCACGGTAAAGAACAGAATGTTCGCCATCAAGTATTGCCGGGACGCTGGTGTCTGCATCCCATGCATCGAGCTGCATGCACAAATCCGGGTCGGATTTGCAGGGAATACTTAACGTTCGATCGCCTTGCGCTTCGCCGCGCAGTTCTGCGTCGTCGATCTCAAAAGCGCCAATACGCACGCTGGTTTTCGTCATAGTGCTCTCCGGGTCGGTTGTCAAAATCTGGTATGACCAGTACGGCCACCCATTTTTGATCGTAGACAAGGAGAGCAAAATCGCCAGTAAAAAAATGCGCTTTTTTTCAGGCCGTGCGATCGTTACCGGTAAACAGTCGTCCATCCCGGACCAGCTCGCGCGGATAGCTGTTTTTCAGTCGTGAACCGACTTTTTTTGCCAGCCCGAGCGGGTATCCCTGATACGTCACGATCACTTCATCGCCTGATGGCGTGCTGTCAGGATAGACATCGCGACCACGGTACCACTCTTCGGCTTCCTGATGCGTCAGGGCAAAGGCATTCTCGTGCCCGGCAAGGGCGATGACGGCCTCATGCTGCCAGCGATAGCCTTTATTATGCACTTCCGCCAGGCGGATCCCGATTCGGGAAAAACGGACCTTTCCGATGAGCGGCTCGATCTCAGCCGGGAACAGCCATACCTCTTTATCACGCATCCAGAGGTGCAGGCTCTCATCCCAGACCAGGCCAATTTTTTCGGCGGCGGCGACAAGCTGTGCTGCATCGCGACCTTTGAGGGGGGCAAACGGGAAGGTGCCGACCTTGAATTTGGGGGCGGGCAGGGGAGCAACCGCCTGCGTTTTACGCAGACGTGCCACAAAGAAGCCTTCGCAGTCGTAAATCTGCGGGAATACGTGGAGGAAACCCTCCGGCGTAATCGCCTCCTGTGCTGAGACAAACAGATCGTTAAGCGGCAGGAATTCGACCGCATCCGGGTATTGGGCTTTCAGCCACAGGCAGACGCCTTCGTTTTCATCGCGGTTTAAGGTGCACGTTGAATAGACCAGCGTGCCGCCTGGGCGAAGGGCATGGAATGCGCTCTCGATCAGCTCCCGCTGCGTGGCGGCGATCTCAAGGTTGCTTTCCACGGACCAGTTCTTTAACGCATCGGGATCTTTACGCACCACCCCTTCGCCGGAGCAGGGAGCGTCCAGCAGAATGGCGTCGAAGGCTTCCGGCAGGGCAGCGCCAAACACGCGGCCGTCGAAGTGCGTCAGGGCAACGTTATGAATACCGCAGCGGCTGATGTTGGCATGCAATACCTTCACGCGGCTGGCGGAAAACTCGTTGGCGAGGATCGCGCCCCGGTTACCCATACGGGCGGCAATCTGCGTGGTTTTTGAGCCGGGCGCCGCGGCCACATCCATCACGCGCTCGGGCGCATTGCCATCGGCGAACAGGGCTGCCACCGGCAGCATCGAGCTGGCTTCCTGGATATAGAACAGGCCGCTCAGATGTTCAGCGGTGCTTCCCAGCGGCACGGCGTCTTCGTCATCGCGCTCGATCCATAACCCCTCAGCGCACCACGGTACCGGCGTAAGCTGCCAGCTGTAGGGCGCGACCAGCGCCAGAAAATCCTCGACGCTGATTTTCAGCGTGTTGACGCGAATACTGCGGCGTAACGGACGCTGGCAGGCGGCGATAAAATCGTCTAACGACAGGTGAGCAGGAAGCGCCTCGCGCATCTGCGCCAGGAATTGTTCAGGAAGAAATACGGAGTTTTGAGCCACGGGCACACCACAGGGAAAAGTTCAGGTGCGCAGTGTAACATAAAGGCTCCGGTGCGTTGACACCGGAGCCTTGCAGATTAACGCGGCAGGGCGGTTCCCCATTCGCGCCACTCTTTCGGTTCGCTTTCGAGCAGCAGGAAATGTTTACCCGGCTGCGCTTTCGGCGCCAGCGGCGTCCCCGGCGGTGTGGCAAACGCAATACCGCCGCGAATGAACTGGTTGAAGGTCCCGGTTTTCACCACGCCTCCCGTCAGGCCGAAGTCCAGCGAGTAGCCGGATGCCAGCCAGAACACCGAGTTATTACGCACCAGGTGCTGGTAGCGTTCGCTGATGCGTAGCGCCACCATCACGCGGTCGGAGAGCGTCCCGAGCGTCAGGCCCGTGACCGTACCGACCTCAATGCCGCGGAACAGCACAGGGGTGCCGATGCTCAGCGAGCCGGCTTCCGGCACTTCCACCACGATGCTCAGGCCGCCAAGGTAGCGCGAGTCGGTGATCGTGGCTTCCTGCAGCTCGAAATCACGACGGGCATTGCCCTGGCCGGGCTCAACGTTGATGTACGGCTGCAAAATGGTGTCGAGATGCTCAACGCCTGCGGCCGAGATCTGCGGTGTCACCACCGAGAAGCGCGAACCCGCGCGCGCAAAGGTCTGCACATATTCCGGGTAGAGCACGGCGGTAGCCTGCACCTCGTTGCGCGAGGTGATCAGCGTCAGCTTCTGGATCTGCCCGATATCAATGCCCAGGTAGCGGATCGGCATGCCTTCCGCCAGCTTACCGGCATCAAACGCGTGCAGGGTAATCTGCCCGCCCACGGCGCGTGCGGCGGTCTCGGACGGGAAGAGAATTCGCTTATCGCCTTTACGCAGGTTCGCGCCCGCTCCGCTGAGGTTATCGAAGCTAATCGCCCCGCGCAGCGCGCGTGACAGCGGAGAGGCCTGTACGGTCAGTCCGTTACCGTTCAGCTGCACTTTCGCACCGCCTTCGGCCCAGAAGACGCTGTTCGGCGTCAGCAGCTTACGGTACTCCGGCTTGATGTGCAGTTCGATATCAAAGGCGTCGGCACGCGGGCGAACGGCGATCACTTCCCCGACTTCAAACTTGCGATACAGCACCACGGAGCCCGCCTGAACGTCCGGCAGGGTCTCGGCGCTTAACGTCAGCGTGGTGGTAGGAAGATCGCTCAGGCTGTTTTCAATCGCTTTCTCAAGGTTGGCATACAGCGGGTAGCTGTCGCGCACGGGACCTTTATCCCCCGGCAAAATACGGATGCCGCCGTTCACCCATTCGCTGGCGCTGGCGCCGAGAAACTCCACGCCGTCCAGTCCTACCTTCACGTCGACGCGACTGTTCACCACGAATTTACTGTCGCCATGTACCAGGTCTCTGTATTGCGGGTCGATGGCAACGGAGAATTGCACCCCATCCGCGGAGAGCTTGCGCTCCAGCACCTGTCCCACCTGCACGCCGTGTAAAATCAACGGCTGACCAGCTTCAATGCCATAGCTTTCTGGCGCATTGAGCGTAACCGTCACGACGCCCGGCTTTTGCAGCAGGGCTTTATCCGCCGGGGCAATCACGAAGCTATTGCTGGGCTGACCTTCCCCGGGGATCAGCTCAAAGGTATTGCCGGTCAGCAGCGTGCTGAGGCTGGTATCGTTCAGGGAGATCTTTGGACTGCGCATTTCGATGCGCGTTTTCTCGCGCAGGAGATCGACCACGCTCGGATCGACCGTCATTTCGCCAGTGACCGATCCGCCCGGGTTGAGCGTCATTTTGGTGAGCTGGCCGACCTGCAGACCCTGATACATCAGCGGCGTTGAACCCGCTTTTAGTCCTTTAGCATCGGGAAGGGCGAGTTTGACGATCACGCCGCGCTGGCTGTGCGCCAGATCGGCGTACAATCCGAACGTGTCATCAGCCGTGGCAGGGCTTGAGTTTTCCGGGGAGTCAAAGGCGATGGCGCCGTTCACCAGTGCGGCCAGACTCTCCAGCTTCACTTTTGCACCGCTCAGGCTGAGGTCGGCATCCACGCCGGACACGTTCCAGAAGCGGCTGCCCTTTTTCACCAGATTGGTGAAGCGGCGCTCGATCAGCACATCAATGGTGACGCCCTGTTTATTCGGGTTAATCGCATAATCGTACACGCGGCCAACCGGGATCTTACGAAAATAGACCAGGGAGCCGCTGTTCAGGGAACCGAGGTCCGGCGCCTGGAGATGAATCATCAAATCGCCGTTATTGAGGCGGTATTTGGGCTGCGTATCCAGAGCCACAAAGTGATCCTGCGGTTCGCCTTTGCCGGGCATCATGCCGATATAGTTACCGCCGACGAGCGCATCCAGACCGGAAACACCGGCCAGCGAGGCTTTTGGCGTCACCAGCCAGAACTGCGTTTCGCTGCGCAGGGCATCCTGCATGTCAGATTTAATGCTGACCCGCACCTGAATCTTGTTCAGCCCTTTTCCAAGGGAGATATCCTGAACCGTACCCACTTCAACCCCCTGGAAGCGAACGGGGGTTCGCCCGGCGACGATGCCGTCGGCGGTCTGGAAATCAATGGTGACGGTACTGCCGCGATCCTCATAGCTTGTCCAGATAAGCCAGCCTGCAATCATCAGGGCGATGACGGGCAGCAACCAGAATGGCGAAATGCGGCGTTTTGTTTTAATTCTCGCTTCAGTCGGCGAAGCGGGGGTTTCCTGACTCATGTGCATCCCAAAGTAAGCGGCTATCCAGCCATTCCACAGCAAGAATAGTCAATATCACCGCAGAGCCGAAATAAAAAGCCGCGGGTCCCATTGTAAAAGCAAGTAACTGATCGCGATTGATGAGCGACATCATCAGCGAAATCACGAACAGATCTAACATTGACCAGCGGCCAATCCAGGTGACGAATCGCAGAAGCAAAATGCGGGTCCGTAAACCTTGTTCACACTTTAAGTGAATGCTGATGAGCAGGGTAATCATCACCACCACTTTGGTAAAGGGAACCAGGATACTGGCAATAAAGACGATTGCCGCCACCCCGACATTGCTGTGCCCAAGGGAGATAATCCCGGATAGGATAGTATCCTCCTGACGTCCACCATTCACGTAAATGATGGAAATCGGCAGCATATTGGCGGGGATCAGGAACACCAGGGAGGCGATCAGCGCCGCCCAGCATTTTTGCAGGCTGTTATTGCGCCGCAGTCTCAACGGAATGTGGCACCGCGGGCAGCGTCCGCGCGTGTCGGGTAACCCGGTATAGTGGCAACCCAGACAGACGCGCAGATTTTCATCGGGACGCGTGGCGGGGCGCTGAGGGTAGAATCGCTCCCAGAGCTGCTCAACGTTCAGGTGGATCAGCGTCAGGATGCTCAGCAATACCAGACAGATGAAGGCAAAGAGTCCGACGCCGGGCTGCAAAAAGGCGTAGTCCTGCACCTTTATTGACGCAACCCCCACGCCCACCAGATAAATATCCAGCATGACCCACTCTTTGAGCTTATCCAGCATCAGCAGCACCGGGCGAAGGTTCATGCCAAGAATATTGCCAAACCAGAGATAGGCAATGGCGGCAACCAGCACCAGCGGTGCGCCGACGGTGCAGAACAGCACCATCGCGGCGGTGATGGGATCGCCCTGACGGGTCATCTGCCAGATGCCCTGCAGCACGTTGGCGTCAATGCGCACGCCGAGCAGGTAGAGTTTTAGCAGCGGCTCACTCCAGGCGAAGGGCATCAGCAGCAGCATGGTAACGGCCATGGCGGCGAGGCGGGTCAACGACCAGTCGCGGCCATCGCGAATTTTGGCGTCACAGCGGGGACAGAAGGCACTTTGGTGCGATTTCATCTTCGGCAACATAAAAAGCGTATCGCACTGGGGGCAACGCTGATAATGTGCACGAGGCAAAGCTTCGCTTACCGTATGGACAGTTATCTTTCTTGTCGGCGTAATTTTGGTTGTTTTTAAGGCCATCAGCTGCGCACAAATAAGTATTGTTGAAAGTTATAATAACTCATGAACGGATTCATCTTGAGCATGAGCGCATTTAATGCTTATTTTAATAGGCTATGCGGTAATTTTGTAAGACAACTAAGTGATTGAATAATGAACAAAACAGAATTCTACGCGGATCTGAACCGCGATTTTAAGGCATTGATGGCGGGTGAGACCAGCTTCTTAGCCACTCTGGCAAATACTAGCGCATTGCTGTTTGAACGTCTCTCTGACGTGAACTGGGCGGGCTTTTACCTTCTGGAAGGTGAAACGCTGGTGCTCGGTCCGTTCCAGGGCAAACTGGCCTGCGTGCGTATCCCGGTTGGGCGTGGCGTATGCGGCACGGCGGTGGCCGAGAATCAGGTCCAGCGTGTGGAAGACGTTCATGCGTTTGACGGGCACATCGCCTGTGATGCCGCCAGTAATTCTGAAATCGTTCTGCCGCTGGTGGTCAAAAATCAGATTATTGGCGTTCTGGACATCGACAGTACGGTCTTCAGTCGCTTTACAACCGAGGACGAACAGGGGCTGCGCGAGTTGGTGGCGAATCTGGAAAACGTACTCGCAGCAACCGATTATCAAAAATTCTTTGCGAGCGTCGCAGGATAATCAACGGATAACGTAGCATTTACTGATAGCGTCATTATAATGACGCCTGTTCATGCCTGCGCTTGTTGGCAACGTCCGTTGTAATCAGGAAATTTCATGGAAAATCAACCTAAGTTGAATAGCAGTAAAGAAGTTATCGCATTTCTGGCCGAGCGTTTCCCGCAGTGCTTCAGCGCGGAAGGCGAAGCTCGTCCCCTGAAAGTCGGTATTTTTCAGGATCTGGTGGCGCGTGTTGAAGGGGAAATGAACCTCAGCAAAACTCAGCTGCGTTCCGCCTTACGTCTTTATACTTCGAGCTGGCGTTACCTGTACGGTATCAAACCTGGCGCGACCCGCGTGGATCTCGACGGCAACCCTTGCGGTGAGCTGGACGAGCAGCACGTTGAGCACGCGCGCAAGCAGCTGGAAGAAGCCAAAGCACGCGTTCAGGCACAACGTGCGGAACAGCAAGCGAAAAAACGCGAAGCCGCCGCGGCAAACGGCCAGGAAGAAGCGCCTCGTCGTGAGCGTAAACCACGCTCTGCGCCGCGTCGTCACGATAATAACGATCGCAAACCGCGTGCAGACAAACCAGCAGCAAAAGCCCCGCGTGCGCCTCGTGAAGAGCCGCGCCATACGCCGGTTTCTGACATTAACGCCCTGAGCGTGGGTCAGGCGCTGAAGGTAAAAGCGGGTAACAATGCTATGGACGCCACCGTACTGGAAATCACCAAAGATGGCGTTCGTGTACAGCTGACTTCTGGTATGTCAATGATTGTACGCGCAGAACACTTGTTGTTCTGAAACGGAGGCCAAGCCTGGCATGAACACTTTTTTTAAGCTCACCGCGCTGGCGGGCCTGTTTGCTATAACAGGTCACGCCTTTGCAGTGGACGATATCACGCGTGTTGATCAAATTCCGGTACTCAAGGAAGAGACGCAGCACGCGACGGTGAGCGAGCGCGTGACCTCACGTTTCACCCGTTCGCACTATCGTCAGTTCGATCTCGATCAGGCCTTTTCGGCCAAAATCTTTGACCGCTATCTGAACTTGCTGGATTACAGCCATAACGTTTTGCTCGCCAGCGATGTCGAGCAGTTCGCTAAGCGGAAATCCGAGGTGGGTGACGAGTTGCGGTCAGGTAAGCTGGATCTCTTCTACGATCTCTACAACCTGTCGCAAAAGCGCCGCTTCGAACGCTATCAGTACGCGCTGAAAGTGCTGGAACGTCCGATGGACTTCACCGGCAACGACACCTTCAATCTGGACCGCAGCAAAGCGCCCTGGCCAAAAGATGAAGCCGAGCTGAATGCGCTGTGGGACGGCAAAGTGAAATACGACGAGCTGAGCCTTAAGCTCACCGGCAAAGACGAAAAAGAGATCCGTGACACGCTGACGCGTCGTTACAAATTTGCCATTCGTCGCCTGGCACAGACCAACAGTGAGGATGTTTTCTCACTGGCCATGACGGCCTTTGCGCACGAAATCGATCCGCACACCAACTATCTCTCACCTCGCAACACCGAGCAGTTTAATACCGAAATGAGCCTGTCTCTGGAAGGTATCGGCGCGGTGCTGCAGATGGACGATGATTATACGGTGATCAATTCGATGGTCGCGGGTGGCCCGGCATCCAAAAGCAAAGCCATTAGCGTAGGCGATCGCATTGTGGGTGTGGGACAAACCGGCCAGAACATGGTCGATGTGATCGGCTGGCGTCTTGATGACGTGGTTGCGCTGATCAAAGGTCCGAAGGGCAGCAAGGTTCGTCTGGAAATTCTGCCAGCCGGAAAAGGCACCAAAACCCGTATCGTTACCCTGACCCGTGAGCGTATCCGTCTGGAAGATCGCGCGGTGAAAATGTCGGTGAAAACCGTGGGTAAAGAGAAGGTGGGCGTCCTGGATATTCCTGGCTTCTACGTCGGGTTGACTGACGATGTGAAAGTTCAGCTGCAGAAACTTGAAAAGCAGAACGTCAGCAGCATCATCATCGACCTGCGCAGTAACGGCGGCGGGGCGCTGACGGAAGCGGTTTCACTCTCTGGCCTGTTCATCCCATCTGGCCCGGTGGTTCAGGTGCGCGATAACAACGGTAAAGTGCGAGAAGATGCGGACAATGACGGTGTGGTCTACTACAAAGGCCCGCTGGTGGTTCTGGTTGACCGCTTCAGTGCATCTGCATCTGAGATCTTCGCCGCTGCCATGCAGGACTACGGCCGCGCGCTGATCGTCGGTGAGCCAACCTTCGGTAAAGGCACCGTTCAGCAGTACCGCTCTCTGAATCGGATTTACGATCAAATGCTGCGTCCGGAATGGCCTGCACTGGGCTCGGTTCAGTACACCATTCAGAAATTCTACCGCGTAAACGGCGGCAGTACGCAGCGTAAGGGTGTCACGCCGGATATCATCATGCCGACAGGCACTCAGGAGACGGAAACCGGCGAGAAGTTTGAAGATAACGCGTTGCCGTGGGACAGCATCAATGCCGCGACCTACGTGAAAGCGGGTGATATGACGCAATTTGGCCCTGAGCTGCTGAAGGCGCATAACGACCGCATCGCGAAAGATCCGGAGTTCCAGTACATCCTGAAGGATATTGCCCGATTCAATGCCCTGAAAGATAAGCGGAATATCGTTTCTCTGAACTACGCTCAGCGTGAAAAAGAGAACAACGAAGATGATGCAACCCGCCTGGCGCGTATCAACGATCGCTTCAAGCGTGAAGGTAAACCTCTGCTCAAAAAACTGGACGATCTGCCAAAAGATTACCAGGAGCCGGATCCGTATCTCGACGAGACGGTGCATATCGCGCTCGACCTGGCGAATCAGGAAAAAGAGAAACCTGCCGTACAGCCCGCTCCGGCAAAATAACCTCCCAACAGGCACAAGAGATTGTGCCTGTTTCTTTTTGTTCTTCATCCTTCCGTCAGCCAGATTTTCAATTGTGTAAAGTTGTGTCTTTCTGGTGACTTACGCCCGCCGGATGCTTGAAAATAGCCGCAATACCCATACGATGTGGGTAATCGCATAGTGCGTTTTGTTAAACTGAGGTAAAAAGAAAATTATGATGCGAATCGCGCTCTTCCTGCTCACCAACCTGGCGGTGATGGTGGTTTTCGGGCTCGTGCTAAGCCTGACAGGAATTCAGTCGAGCAGCGTTCAGGGTCTGTTGATTATGGCGCTGCTGTTTGGTTTTGGTGGCTCGTTCATCTCCCTGCTGATGTCGAAGTGGATGGCATTGAAATCGGTAGGGGGAGAGGTTATTGAACAGCCGCGTAACGATATGGAACAGTGGCTGATGAATACGGTGGCTCAGCAGTCCCGTCAGGTCGGGATCGCCATGCCGCAGGTGGCCATTTACCATGCTCCGGACATCAACGCGTTCGCCACGGGTGCCCGCCGCGATGCGTCACTGGTCGCTGTTAGCACCGGACTGCTGCAGAACATGAGCCGTGACGAAGCCGAAGCGGTTATCGCCCACGAAATCAGCCATATCGCAAACGGTGACATGGTGACCATGACCCTGATTCAGGGCGTGGTAAACACCTTCGTGATCTTTATCTCCCGCATTCTGGCGCAGATTGCCGCTGGCTTCATGGGCGGCAACCGTGACGAAGGCGAAGAGAGCAACGGCAACCCGCTGATCTATTTTGCCGTGTCGATGGTGCTGGAACTGGTATTCGGTATTCTGGCGAGCATCATCACGATGTGGTTCTCCCGCCACCGTGAATTCCACGCGGATGCCGGTTCTGCGAAGCTGGTTGGTCGCGAGAAGATGATTGCCGCGCTGCAGCGTCTGAAAACCTCCTACGAGCCGCAGGAAGCGAACAGCATGATGGCCTTCTGCATTAACGGTAAATCCAAATCGCTGAGCGAGCTGTTTATGTCTCACCCGCCGCTGGATAAACGTATTGAAGCGCTGCGCAGTGGGGAATACCTGAAGTAACGCAACAAAACACAATAAGCCGGGCAGGAGAACACTCCGCCCGGCTTTTTTTATGCCTGAACCCTGGGCTGGGTCACCCGAAGGCCGCTGACGATGGCCGCGAGGGCGGCAAGCACACCGGCGGTGAGGAGGGCAACATGGTTGCCGTTCTGGCCTGCGAGGTTAAACATCAGGGCGACCAGCGCCGCACCGGTGCTTTGCCCAAGGAGACGCGCGGTTCCCAACATGCCGCTGGCCCCTCCGCTACGATGTCGCGGCGCTGAGGTGATAATGGTGTGGTTATTGGGGGACTGGAACAGCCCAAACCCCGCGCCGCAGAGGATCATGCGCCAGATAATGTCCAGATCGGAAGGCGACGAGGGCAGCAATGCCAGTGCGAAAAGGCCTGTCGCCATCACCGCCAGCCCCAGCGCCCCGAGTAAACCGGCATGAACGCGTTCAATTAAGTAACCTGCCAGCGGGGCCATCACCATGGTCGCCAGCGGCCAGGGGGTGAGCAGCAGTCCGGTCTCCACTTCTGACCGGCCTACCACGCTCTGCAGAAAGAAGGGCAGAGAAACCAGAGCCAGCATCTGGGCGCAAAAAGAGCAGACGGACGTGCAAATGGAGAGCGAAAAGAGGGGAATACGCAGCAGATCAACGGGCAGCAAAGGCGCGGGGAGGGTGAGCTGGCGGCGAACAAAGAAGAAGCCGATCGCCAGCAGGGCGATGAGCTCCGCGCCGGTAAGCATCAGCGATTGTCCTTGCGCAAAGCCGCTCAGCGCCGTAATCAGCAGGCCGAAGGTCAGGGCATTCATCACCGCACTCGTCACGTCGAAGCGCGGCATGCTGATTTTGGGACAGTTAGCGGGAAGAAAGCGCAGGGCAAAGAAGATGGCGAGGATACCCAGCGGCACGTTAATGGCGAACAGCCATTGCCATGACGCGACGGAAAGGATCGCCGCCGCAATGGTTGGCCCGGCGGCAGAAGAGACGGCCACAATAAACGAGTTTATCCCCATGCCGCGCCCCAGAT
The DNA here is from genome assembly GCF_000286655.1 of Enterobacter sp. SST3. NCBI lineage: Bacteria > Pseudomonadati > Pseudomonadota > Gammaproteobacteria > Enterobacterales > Enterobacteriaceae > Enterobacter > Enterobacter sp. SST3. Next base: position 182,499 of record NZ_ALNS01000011.1, read on the forward strand.
GGCGCTGGGGATAAATCAAGCGGATCAGCGCCGTGTTTACGCTCATCAACGCCGCGCCGCCAAAACCCTGGGCGATGCGCGCCAGCGTCAGGGTATGCAGTGAATCTGAAAGGGCGCAGAACAGGGAGGTAAACGTGAAAACCACCAGGCCACACTGATACACCCGGCGGTAACCGAACATATCGCCCAGGAAAGAGAACGAGAGCAGTGAAACCACAATCGCAATCTGGTAGGCGTTAACAATCCAAATCGAACTGGCGGGTGAGGCATGCAGGTCGCTGGCGATGGTTGGCAGGGCAACGTTGGCAATCGCGCCGTCAAGGACGGCCATGGAGATACCGATAATGATGGTCGCTATTGCGCCATACCGCTGGGGTAATGGCAGGCCATCGGAAAGATTCTTTTCCATCAGGAGTAAAAAGCTCAGCGTGAAATTATTTTCAGGGTAACTATTTTAGCATTGTTACAGCCGCGATATGTCGCAGATTTGTAACGAAGTAAACGCGGATTGATTGCAGCTGACATGACGGGAACTTATAATAAAAACCAGTTCTGATTTTTATAAAACACTCGCTATGAGGTGGTAAATGGCTATTGCGGATTTGGATAAACAACCAGATTCTGTTTCTTCCGTGCTGAAGGTGTTTGGCATCTTACAGGCGCTTGGAGAAGAGCGTGAAATAGGTATTACAGAGCTGTCACAGCGCGTGATGATGTCAAAAAGCACCGTTTATCGCTTTTTGCAAACCATGAAATCATTGGGTTACGTTGCGCAGGAAGGCGAATCTGAAAAATATTCTCTGACGCTGAAGCTGTTTGAATTAGGTGCGCGTGCGCTACAAAATGTTGACCTGATCCGCAGCGCGGACATTCAGATGCGTGAAATCTCTCGCCTGACCAAAGAGACCATTCATCTCGGTGCGCTGGATGAAGACAGCATCGTTTACATCCATAAAATCGACTCCATGTACAATCTGCGCATGTATTCGCGCATTGGGCGCCGCAACCCGCTCTACAGTACCGCGATTGGTAAGGTTCTGCTGGCGTGGCGCGATCGCGAGGAAGTGGAGCAGATCCTCGAAGGCGTGGAATACAAGCGCAGCACGGAACGAACCATTACCAGTACGGAAGCGCTGCTGACGGTGCTCGACCGCGTGCGCGAGCAAGGGTATGGCGAAGATAACGAAGAGCAGGAAGAGGGGCTGCGCTGTATCGGCGTCCCGGTATTTGACCGCTTTGGGGTGGTGATTGCGGGCTTAAGTATCTCTTTCCCAACCTTACGCTTCTCCGAAGAGCGTCTGCATGAGTATGTGACTATTCTGCACACTGCCGCACGTAAAATTTCTGAACAGATGGGCTATCACGACTACCCGTTTTAATCCCTGCTGAAATGAAAAAACGCCGCATCTGATGCGGCGTTTTTTATGCCTCATGAACCAGGCTGATTAGCCGTTATCAATCACGACGGAGGTTTTACGCAGTACAGGACATTGGGTTAAGCCAATGATCCCGCTGTCAGTATGCAGATACTGGGCGGTGCTCATTCCTTGTGCGGTTAGGTATTTACACTGAATGCCTAACCCGGCTGCGTTTTCGGTGCTCCCCACAAGCACACCATAGCCCGTTAACAGGAGGCCAATCCAGACAAGGGCCAGTGCAATAATTGTTCGAATGATGAATCGCATTATTACCTCTTTTATCGTTGTTATCGTAATGCTAGCGTAACGTGTTTACGCAATGAAACAAGTGCAGCATTCTTAAAAACCGCGATGGAGGCGCAGTTAGCCCTTGTTTAAGATAAGCGTGATAATCTCGTTACATCAGGTCCTTAGACGGAGTGTGGAGTGAAAAAAATACGCTGGGTAATTCTGATTATCGTACTGATAGCGTGCGTGGTGTTATGGACGCAGACGATCAATGTGATGTGCGATCAGGATGTACAGTTTTTTAGCGGCGTTTGCGCAATCAACAAATTTATTCCGTGGTAATACACATTTTTTCTCAACGTGATTTCCTTCCTTCACGCCAGTGGTAAAATAGACGTTTTTATTGAGGTGGTGAAATGGGTGAGTTACTGAATTCAGGGCTGCTGAATATGGCATCCCTGATGATTTCTTTGGTGGTTCTGCTTGTGGGGCTGGTCATCTGGTTTTTCGTGAATCGGGCCAGTTCGCGTACAAATGAGCAGATCGAACTGCTGGAAGCGCTGCTCGATCAGCAAAAACGCCAGAATGCATTGCTACGCCGTCTTTGCGAGGCTAACGAACCGGAAGAGAAAGACGCGCCGAAAGACGCGGTCGCTGAAGATAACAAAGACGAAGACGACTTTATCCGCCTGGTGGCTGAGCGTTAATCTTTTTTGTCCTGGGAGGTGGCTGTGGTCTGGAAAAATCCCTGGTATGACCCCTCCCTGAAACATCATACCCCGAACGGTTTTCGTAATACCCTTCCTGTCGGACATCAACCCGGTGACCTTGACCGTTGGCGTAAAGCGCGCAAAGAGGCCGGTTTACCGAAGCCGCCCGCGCTGGGTTATGACGATTTCATCCGCCAGTGGTGGAAACCCGTTGAGCTGGCGCAATCTCATGAAGATGGGGTGTGGTGGCTCGGACACGCGAGCGTGTTGCTGCAGCTGGACGGCAATATCATCCTTACCGATCCGGTGTTTTCACGACGTGCTTCTCCGCTGCCTTTCCTGGGACCCCAGCGCAAAACGCCTCCCGTACTGTCTGTCGAGCAACTTCATCAGCTTGATGCGGTTGTCATCTCCCATAATCATTACGATCATCTTGATGACGCAACCATTCGCAGAATCCTCAAGCGCTTTCCCGACGTCTGTTGTTTCGTTCCGTTGGGCCTGGCCGACTGGTTTCGTCGCCGGGGAGCGAAACGCGTGGTCGAACTCGACTGGTGGCAGAGTTTCACCTGGCAGGGGATGACGCTGACCGCCGTGCCGGCACAGCACTGGAGCATGCGCACGCCATGGAACCGCAATCGTTCCTTATGGTGCGGCTGGGTGATGGAAGGACGGCATCACCGTTTCTGGTTCAGCGGTGATACCGGCTATTCGCCTGAGCTGTTGTTGATTCCTGAACGCCTGGGTCAGATAGATGCCGCCGCGTTGCCGATTGGTGCCTATGCCCCACGATGGTTCATGGCTGTTCATCATATGGATCCGCAATCAGCGGTGGCATTGTGGCAGCAGTTGGGTTGCCCTCTGGCGTTTCCAATTCACTGGGGCGTGTTTGAACTGGCAGATGAAGCTTTAGATGAACCTGTGCAGGAGTTAACTGACGCGCTCGATAATTTAGCACCAGTTAATCATTCTTTCAGGATACTGAAAATTGGTGAATATTTATCCTTCTAAACGAAGCGATAAATTATTGCATATATTCTTGATGTAAACGCGCCTGGGAATGTTTTATTTTTATCGAAACGTTTTGCTTGCCTTCTTTTGATGCAGAGTCATAAAAATTTCATTATTTTGGTGCATAACGCTGTTTATTCGCTGGTGCATTTTAATACAGATGGAAGCGGGTTTTTAACAGTGTTTTTTCTCTGAAACAATTTGGTCGCGTTACAATGATTTAAGCATAACTTTTCACAAATTGTTCTAACTCAATCAGGACGAAAGATTTCTTTTCCTGGTTGCTGGACGGTTCGTAATGAATGAGCTATGTTAAAAAAGTCTTAGATTACAGCGGTTGTGCAAGCAATGCTGGGTCTTTGTTACGCAGCAGGGCTGTCTGTACGCGATGCGCATAATTGTGCAAAACCTGACAGGCACTGTTCGAATTTGTGCGGCGGATCGAGACATGTTTAAAAATGGCTTGCCATATTAAACATAGTGTGTGATAACACGTTTTGGGTCAAACGAGGTACAGTTCTGTTTATGTGTGGCATTTTCAGTAAAGAAGTCCTGAGTAAACACGTTGTCGTTGAATACCGCTTCTCTGCCGAACCTTATATTAGTGCCTCATGCAGTAATGTCTCAGTTTTATCTCAGTTAATGCCTGCGGGCTAAGAAAACACTCTAAGGAATTTTGCAAAATGGCAAAGATTAAAGGTCAAGTTAAGTGGTTCAACGAGTCTAAAGGTTTTGGTTTCATTACTCCTGCTGACGGCAGCAAAGACGTGTTCGTACACTTCTCTGCAATCCAGGGTAACGGCTTCAAAACTCTGGCTGAAGGCCAGAACGTTGAGTTCGAAATTCAGGACGGCCAGAAAGGCCCAGCTGCAGTTAACGTAACTGCTATCTGATCGAACCGCTGCTGACTGAAGTGCCCTGCACTTCACTCTCAGACATAAAGCCTCGCCTGTCGCGGGGCTTTTTTATGTCCCTTATCTTTCAAAATATTACCATCCACGGTCTTGTTAGTAACTTGTTGCAAAGCTGCGAGGTTAGTAGCACTGTTTTGCCACCCTAAACCCATCTTTTCCCGTTAAATCAGTGCGTTGTTTTACAGCCCTGGGGTTCAGGTGAAGAAGAAATCGATAGCGACCGTCGGAAATTTCACGCCGGCGCGTTTTGTGCTGCTCTGTTTAGCTATTTTTTGTAGTCTGGCTTTTCTGCTGGGCCGCGTTGCCTGGCTGCAAATCATTAAGCCTGACAATCTGGTGAAGCAGGAAGATATGCGATCCCTCCGCCAGCTGGCGATTGATGCGCCGCGCGGCATGATAATGGATCGCCAGGCCCGCCCTCTGGCGGTGAGCGTGCCTGTCCAGGCCGTCTGGGCCGATCCTAAGACGGTGCTGGCAAAAGGGGGCGTCAGCCTTGATGAGCGCTGGCAGGCGCTGGCCAGCGCGCTGCATCTCTCCCTCGGCACGCTCTCGGCACGCATCAACGCCAACCCGCAGGGGCGTTTTATTTACCTTGCCCGCCAGGTCGATCCGGCACAGGCAAAGTGGATCGATAAACTGAATCTGCCCGGCATCAATTTACGCGACGAGTCCCGCCGTTTTTATCCTGCTGGCCATGTGGCAGCGAACCTGATTGGTTTCACCAATATTGACGGGCAGGGCATTGAAGGTGTGGAAAAGAGCTTCAACGCCCAACTCACCGGCAAGCCGGGCGTGCGTCAGGTGAGGGAAGATCGCTACGGGCGCGTGGTTGAAAACCTGACTGAAATCGCGCCCTCACCGGCGCATAACATTCAGTTAAGTATTGACGAGCGGCTGCAAACCATCACCGAAGATGCGCTCGACAATGCCGTGGCCTGGAACAAGGCCGAGTCGGGGGCATCGGTATTAATTAATATCCCAACCGGGGAAATACTCGCGATGGCGAGCTATCCGGATTTCAATCCCAATAATCGGGAAGGCGCGACGATAAACGATTTCCGCAACCGCGCGATCAGCGATACGTTCGAACCCGGTTCGACCGTCAAGCCGCTGGTGCTGATGACGGCCCTGCAGCAGGGCCTGGTCCAGCCGGATAGCGTGATTGACACCCATCCGTATACCCTTGACGGGCATCGCATTCGCGACGTGGGCTATTACCCTGAGCTGACGATGACCGGGATCCTGCAAAAATCGAGCGACACCGGCGTTTCCCGGCTTTCTCTGGCGATGCCCGTTCAGCACCTTATTGACACCTATCGAAACTTTGGTTTTGGCACCAATACGGGGCTTGGCTTAACGGGGGAAAGTTCAGGGCTGTTGCCACAGCGTAAATACTGGAGCCAGCTCGATCGCGCGACCTTTGCCTTCGGCTACGGGCTGATGGTCACGCCGCTCCAGCTGGCCCACGTCTACGCCACGATTGGTGGGTTCGGGCTTGAGCGTCCTCTCTCCATCACCCGCATCGATCCCCCCGTTATCGGGCACCGCGTCATGCCGGAAGAGATTGCGCACGAAGTGGAGCACATGATGGAGAGCGTTGCGCTGCCGGGCGGCGGTGGCGTTAAGGCTGCCGTGCGTGATTACCGGGTGGCGGTGAAAACCGGCACGGCGAAGAAAATTGACGATAGCGGGAAGTATGTCGATAAATACGTCGCCTACACCGCGGGCGTTGCGCCTGCCAGCAATCCGCGTTTTGCTCTGGTGGTGGTGATTAACGATCCGCAAAACGGGGCCTACTACGGCGGTGCCGTCTCTGCGCCTGTCTTCAGCGAGATTATGGGTAACGTGCTGCGTCTGGAGAATATCAAACCTGACGGATTACCAGCGGGGTCCGATCACCTTATCGTCATGCGCTAACCGGGCGTTTATAACAGGGGCGAATAGCGGTACACTTCGCCCTTTGATTATGCTCCGGAGTTGCCATGTCCTTCAGCTGTCCCCTTTGCCACGCCCCCCTGACGCACTCAGATAAACGTTATACCTGTCCGCAGGGGCATCAGTTTGACCGGGCAAAAGAAGGCTACGTGAATCTTCTGCCGGTGCAGCATAAGCGCTCGCGCGATCCTGGCGACAGTGCAGAGATGATGCGGGCGCGCCGCGCGTTTCTCGATGCCGGGCACTATCTGCCGCTGCGGGAGACCGTCGCGCAGAGGCTGAATGACATTCTGCCTGCTTCCGCCACCGCCATGCTCGATATCGGCTGTGGGGAAGGGTACTACACCGCACGGTTTGCGGAGGTTGCTCGTGAGAAGGGCGCACAGACATTCGGTCTGGACGTGTCGAAAGTGGCCATTCGCGCGGCGGCAAAACGTTATACCGACGTGACGTTCTGCGTGGCGTCCAGCCACCGGCTGCCGTTTGACGATGCCAGCATGGACGCGGTTATCCGCATCTACGCGCCGTGTAAGGCGGAGGAGCTGGCGCGCGTCGTGAAACCGGGCGGATGGGTGGTCACCGTAACGCCTGGCCCGCGTCATCTGATGGAGCTGAAAGGGCTGATCTACGACGAAGTGCGTCTCCATGCCCCTCATTCTGAACAGCTGGCCGGTTTTACCCTGAAGCAGGCGGAATCGGTGGCGTACGAAATGAAGCTGAAAGGGGAAGAGGCCGTCGCGTTATTGCAGATGACGCCGTTCGCGTGGCGGGCAAAACCTGAGGTATGGGAAACGTTAGCGGCACACTCAACATTTCGCTGCCAGACGGACTTTAGCATCCACGTCTGGCAGCGCGAAGATTAACCGGCAAAGTGTGCCCAGAGGATCTGGGCACCAATGCCAATCAGCACAATCCCCCCGAGGATCTCGGCGCGTTTACCCAGCAGCGGGCCGATAAACCGTCCGACCATTATGCCCAGCGTGGACATAATCAGGGTTGCACAGCCAATAGCCAGCGCGGTGGCGATAATATTGACCTGCAAAAATGCCAGACCGACGCCGACGGCCATCGCATCAAGGCTGGTGGCAATGGCCGTGGTGACCAGCAGCCAGAAGCCGTGGCGGTGCTGCGGCTCCTCGTCTTCATCATCGCCGCCGCGAAAACCTTCAATGACCATTCGGCCACCGAGAAACACCAGCAGGACGAAGGCAATCCAGTGGTTCCACTCCAGCACGAACTGGCTGGCGAGCATGCCAAGTCCCCAGCCGAGAAGCGGGGTCAGCGTTTCGATAGCGCCAAAAATCAGGCCGGTACGCAGAGCTTCTGAGAATTTAGGTTTGTGGAGCGTGGCGCCTTTTCCGATGGAAGCAGCGAATGCGTCCATGGACATGCCAAAAGCGAGAAGGATCGTAGCGGAGATATTCATAACAGCGTCCAGACCGGGGATATCCATATGACACATCACTGCCCCCAGTAAAAAGCAGTTGATGTATCTATGGTCTCGCCTGATCGCAACGCACATAAGACATGCGGTAAGCGATCCGTACGTGCCACGTTTTTCAACGAGTATGTTGACACGTACATTTCCTGCGAACAGGAAATCGGCTACTCCCCAACGACGGGCGCAACCTTAACATATTTTGAGAATATAAAACAACAATGAAGAGGCATTATTTAAATCGTTTGTTGATAACGATTTTCATTTGTCTTTAAGCGTGAAAATATCGTTAACAAATAGCATTCAAATTAGCGGTGGGGATATAGCTTTGGCTATGTTGCTTGCGCAAAATAAAGACAAGTTATAGCCATTGCTATATTGCTAACTCATTGAGTTTTAACAAGTAACTTGTATATCTTTTCCAGGTCATCAATATTCTTCACCCGAATAAGCAGGCGGCGTTGTTCTAATTGCATCACCAGTACGCCGTCCTCGGATAAATTCATTTCTTTAATACGGTTATATTCTATCCATACATTGGCGAAGAAGAATCCGTGGGATTTAAAAATGATTTTCGGCGTGCGAATCCAGAACAGATAAATCGCCATTAATGCCAGCGCACATAATAACCATGTGGTTAATAATGCACCATGGCTGGTGACGTTATTGTAAATAAGAATGGCGATGAGGCCCACGAAGATAAAGGCATCCACGCGCCCGCGTCGTAGCAGGGGAAGGGAGAGCAGCGTCTCGCCGTGACGGCGCGGCATGATTAACTCGTCATAGATCGCATAAGCCAGAAGGGCAATAATAAATAAAACCAGTACGATGTCCGTGACAGTCATTCTTCCTCCAGATAACCAATAAAAAACCGGGGGCAAGCCCCCGGCGTCTAACGTTATTGCATTACAGACCCAGCAGGCCGACGGCGTAACCCGCGATACCGATGACGAAGAAGCCAACGATAATCCACAGCGGGTTCACTTTCTTACGCAGCAGCCACATACAGGCGAAGGTCAACAGCAGCGGGACCAGGCCCGGCATCAGCTGGTCCAGAATCGTCTGCACGGTGGTGACGCGAGTCTGACCATCCTGTCCGGTGATGGTCGATACCACCAGCGGGATGTTCACGTGCGTCCACTTGTTAACCAGTGCCCCCATGACAAACAGGCCGAGGATTGACGCCCCCTCAGTCAGCTTCTGCAGGAAGCCGCCTCCCATGTCCTTAACGATGTCCACCCCTTTACGGTAGCCGTAGGCCACACCGTAGTAACGGGTCAGCAGACGCACGGCGTTGAACAGGATGAAGAACAGCAGAGGGCCAAGCAGGCTGCCGCTCATCGCGATACCGGCACCCAGCGCCGCGAAGACCGGACGAACGGTACCCCAGAAGATCGGGTCACCGACGCCGGCCAACGGGCCCATCAGGCCGACTTTGATACCGTTGATGGCACCGTCGTCAATCTCTGCACCGTTCGCACGCTGCTCTTCCATCGCCAGCGTTACGCCCAGAACGGGGGCCGCAACGTAAGGATGGGTGTTAAAGAATTCCAGGTGACGCTTGATGGCCTGACGGCGCGCTTCGTTATTTTCCGGATACAGGCGTTTGATCGCCGGTACCATGGAGAAGCAGAAACCCAGCGCCTGCATACGTTCGAAGTTCCATGAACCCTGAAACAGGTTAGAACGGATGAACACGCCACGAATATCACCCGGAGTGAGTTTTTTCTCGGTGGTAGTTTTTGTCATATCAACCATGTCGCTCACCTGTTAGTCCAGTTCGTTATCGAGATCGTTGTTACCAGCAGCCTGCGCTGGGGCACCCGCGACGCGGTTATATTTCGGGCTGAGCTGGATGTAGAGAATCGCCATTACCGCACCAATCACACCCAGCGCAACCAGGTTGAAGTTGGTGAATGCCGCGGTCACGAAGCCGAGGTAGAAGAACGGCATCAGGTAGCCTGCGCGCATCATGTTGATGACCATCGCATAACCAACGACCACGATCATGCCGCCCGCGATGTTCAGACCGCCGGTGACCACTTCAGGAATGGCGTTCAGCATGCTCTGGACTTCACTGGTACCGACGGAGATCGCAACGATAACCGCCGGGATCGCGATACGCATCGCCTGCAGGAACAGGGAAGAAACGTGGATCCACGACAGTGCCGTGAGGTTGCCGTTTTCGGCGGCCTTATCCGCTGCGTGCTGGAAGGCTACGGTGATAGTACGAACAATGATGGTCAGAACCTGGCCTGCGGCTGCCAGCGGGATCGCCAGGGCGATACCTGCACCAATACTCTGGTGACCGGCAATAACCAGAACGGTCGAAATGATAGAGGCCAGCGCGGCATCAGGCGCAACTGCCGCACCGATGTTCATCCAGCCCAGGGCGATCATTTCCAGGGTACCACCGATGATGATACCGGTTTTCATGTCACCCAGAACGGCCCCAATCAGCGTACAGGCCACCAGAGGGCGGTGGAACTGAAATTCATCAAGTACGGATTCCATACCCGCAATACATGCGACGACGAACACCAGTACAATCTGAAGAGTGGTAATCTCCATTGCACTTCTCCTATTACATAAACTTTATGTGAGAACCGGCGCGGGCTTATTTCCCAACTTTGCCGATCAAATCCATCATTTTCAGTTTTTGATCCGTGGAAACCTTACGGGCTTCCAGCTCAATACCGCGCGCATTCAGCTTGTTGAATGCCTCGATATCTTTCGCATCAACTGAAATGGCGTTGTTGACCTGCGTTTTGCCCTGACGGAAGGCCATACCACCAATGTTAACGGAGGTGATTTTCACGCCGCCTTCAACAATGCGCTCAACGTCTGTCGGGTTAGTGAACAGGAGCATTACGCGTTCGCCCGCATATTTCGGGTTGTTGTAAACGCGGATCATCTTGGCGACATCCACGACGTGCGCGGTAACGCCAGGCGGAGCAACCTGAGTCAGAAGGGTTTTACGAACGGTGTCGGCGGCCACTTCGTCGCTGACCACGATAATGCGTTGAACGTTGGTCTCTTTGGTCCAGCGCGTGGCAACCTGACCGTGGATGAGGCGGTCATCAATACGCGCAAGGCCAATCACCATGTAATCATTCGGACCCATCGGTTTTGCAGGCGCTGCCGCTTTCGGTGCCGCTGCGGGCGCAGGGGCAGGTTTTTCCACCGGCTGTGCTTTCAGGGCTTTCACCCCTTCACGGCCCGTTTCAACGGCCAGGGCCACCAGCTCGTCGAAAGACGGATTGTCGTCGCGCGCCATGAAGGTTTCCACCAGCATGGGGATATTGACCCCGGCGACAACTTCATAGTGCTCTTTATCGACGACAATGCGGCTGGCAGCATTGAACGGGCTGCCGCCCCATGTATCAACGAGAAACAGCACGCCCTTGCTGGTATCCAGCTTCGCGAGTTGAGCGTTGTACTTCTCAATCAGCGTCTCGGCGTTTTCACCGGGAACGAAATCGATCCAGCCGACGTTTTCCTGCTCGCCCAACAGCATCTCTGCCGTTTTGAGTAGCTGCTCAGCAGCCCAACCATGTGTGCCTATGACAATAGCAATGGTCACTTGCTACCTCCTTTTATTATCATTAATACGCCTGCCGGGCAGTCGTACTGAGAATCGTATTGGCGAACCGAATCGATTCAGATAAGGGTTAGAGTTCAAAAACTAAGACTTCCGCGAATTATTTTAGATAGTGAAAAAATAATTTATGTGATGAAGATCCGTAATTTAGCCACGCGCGACAGATTTATCTTAAGGGTACAGCCACTGTGTTACAGATCTTTGCAAAGGAACGTAAATCTTTGCTAAAAATGCATTGTGTCTGATATGTTTAGCCTCCGTTTAATTGTTCAGGAGTATAGGGCTACAGCCCACTATATGGACCGTCACCGACGTCAGTCATCTTTCAGGCCATTTCGCGCCTTTTTCACCGGCGATCCTCGCCACGTATCGACTCTGTCTGCCTCTGTTTTGCCCACGTTGAGTGGGGCACCGTTTCGTCATTCCTTTAGCAGGAGCTTGTCATGGAATTCTTAATGGACCCGTCAATCTGGGTAGGATTGCTCACGCTGGTGGTGCTGGAGATTGTTCTCGGCATCGATAACCTGGTGTTTATCGCCATCCTTGCGGATAAGCTGCCGCCAAAACAGCGTGATAAAGCGCGTCTGATTGGTCTCTCGCTGGCGCTGGTCATGCGACTGGGTCTGCTCTCCGTTATCTCGTGGATGGTCACGCTGACCAAACCGTTATTCTCCGTCATGGATTACACCTTTTCCGGCCGTGATTTGATCATGCTGATCGGGGGGATATTCCTGCTCTTCAAAGCGACGACAGAGCTCCATGAGCGGCTGGAAAACCGGCAGCACGATGATGGTCACGGTAAAGGCTATGCCAGCTTCTGGGTGGTGGTGCTGCAGATCGTGGTGCTGGATGCGGTCTTCTCGCTGGATGCGGTGATCACGGCGGTCGGCATGGTGAACCACCTGCCGGTCATGATGGCGGCGGTGGTTATTGCGATGGCGGTCATGCTGCTGGCGTCGAAACCGCTGACGCGTTTCGTGAACCAGCATCCGACGGTGGTGGTGCTGTGTCTGAGCTTCCTGCTGATGATTGGTCTGAGCCTGGTGGCGGAAGGCTTTGGCTTCCATATTCCGAAAGGCTACCTGTACGCTGCGATTGGCTTCTCGATCCTGATCGAGCTGTTCAACCAGATTGCGCGTCGTAACTTTATTAAGCAGCAGTCAAATCAGCCGCTGCGCGCCCGTACCGCGGATGCCATTCTGCGTTTGATGGGCGGTCGTCGTCAGGTGAACGTTCAGTCTGATTCCGAAAACCACAACCCGGTTCCGGTGCCGGAAGGGGCGTTTGTGGAACAGGAACGCTACATGATTAACGGCGTGCTCTCTCTGGCCTCCCGTTCGCTGCGCGGCATCATGACGCCGCGCGGGGAGATCAGCTGGGTCGATGCTAACCTGAGCGTGGATGAAATTCGCCAGCAGCTGCTCTCTTCACCGCACAGCCTGTTCCCGGTGTGTCGCGGCGAGCTGGATGAGATCATCGGCGTGGTCAGGGCAAAAGAGATGCTGGTCGCTCTGGAAGAAGGCGTTAACGTCGAAGCCGTTGCTGCCGCATCGCCTGCGATTGTGGTGCCGGAAACGCTGGATCCGATCAACCTGCTCGGTGTGCTGCGCCGCGCGCGCGGTAGCTTTGTTATCGTCACCAACGAGTTTGGCGTGGTGCAGGGGCTGGTGACGCCGCTGGACGTGCTGGAAGCGATTGCCGGTGAATTCCCGGATGAAGACGAAACGCCGGAAATTGTTGCCGACGGCGAAGGCTGGCTGGTTAAAGGTACGACCGACCTGCACGCGCTCTCGCACACGCTGGGGCTGGAAAACGTGGTCAACGATGAAGAAGACATCGCGACCGTTGCCGGTCTGGTTATCGCCGTGAACGGGCAGATCCCGCGCGTCGGCGATGTGATTGAGCTGCCGCCGCTGCACATTACCATTGTCGAAGCCAACGACTATCGCGTTGATATGGTCCGCATTGTTAAAGAACAATCTGCCCACGATGAAGATGAGTAAGTCTGCTTAACGCAGCGGCATTAAGGGCACGATGTGCCCGTTATGACGCGCTGGCGGGGGAGCACTTCCCGCCAGCCAGTCTGGAAAGTCCCGCAGCGGCATCGGCCGCGCATAGAAAAATCCCTGCAGCACAGGTACGCCGTGACGGCGTAAATAGCGCGCCTGCTCCTCTGTCTCAACCCCTTCCGCCACCAGTTCGATATTCAGCCGCTGGCCCAGCGCAATGATCATGTCCGTCACCGTTGAATTCACGGCATCGGTGCCGATGGCGGTCGTAAAAGACTGGTCAATCTTCAGGACGTCCGGGTGCAGCTTTTCAAGCCAGGAGAGGGAGCTGTTCCCGGTGCCGAAATCGTCGATAGCAAGCTTCACGCCTTTGCGATGCAGTTCGCGCACGATGCGATAATCCGCGTCCAGCAGCGCATCCCGTTCCGTGAGTTCAATTACCAGCTGTTGGCGCGGACAGGCGCTGAACCAGAGACGGTTCAGATCCTGTATCAATACTGCGTGGCGGAAATGGCTGGCGGCGACGTTAATGCCGATGTGAAAACCGGGGCTGGACGGGAGGTAGCCTATCTGGCGCACCGTTTCGGCGATGACGTAGCGGGTCAGGGGGACAATCTGGTTATGTTCTTCTGCCAGAGGGATAAACACCTCCGGGGTGATCCAACCCTGACGGGGGTTATTCCAGCGCAGCAGGATCTCCACGCCAGTGCACGCCTGGGTGCGGGCATTCACCAGCGGCTGGCAGAAAAGCTCAAATTCCCGCGCCGCAATGCCCATATCGATCTCCCACGTAAAGCTCATCCGGTTTGCCGTCGCCAGCCAGGCGAGATAGCCCAGCAGCAGGCTGAGCATCAGTCCCAGCGGCAGCTGGGCGGGCAGGCTTTTTAAGGCTAACTCTCCGGGGCCAGGTCCGCCGACCGTAATCGTGAAAGGATTTTGGGTTGAAGACTGCTGGAAAAGGGTACTCTCCTCATCAAACGTCAGGCTGTCGGTGACGCGTTGACCGTAGCGTAAAAAGCGATTGCCGACTGTCAGCACCACGTCATTGATGAGCGGACGCTGGGGCTCAAGGATCATTCTGGCGATCAGGTCGATATTGATAATCTCGACGACGCCATTTTCACCGTCCTGAGAGACGGGATACCACTGGATCAAAACAGGGCTGCCCTTAAGCAGCCACTGGTCGGTCGATAAAACCAGCTTCGCCGTGCTGGCAGGGAGCTCCTGAAGGACGTCACGCACAGGCTCGCTGCGGCTACCGAAAATACTCGAACAGTACAGGATACCGTCTTCGATCAGAGCAATGGAGCGTACCGTCTGCAAAATGGCTGCCTGCTGCCGCAGTGCCAGTTGCACCTGCAGGCAGGGCTGCCCCACCAGCGGCTGCAGCACGTTGCGGTGGTTTTCCAGGGAAAGCAGAACGTTATCAAGGGCGCGAACGGTATGGCTGGTAAAATCGAGGATCCGCTGTTGGTTAACGTTGCGCTGGGAGATAAAGCGAATGCCTAGCGTCAGGATGAGCGTGAGGAGCGCAACCGTCACGCAGACGATAACGCGTTTTCGGCGATAATTTTTAATGATCGTTTGTGCAGTTTGCATGAACGGTCGCCTGGTAAGCCACCAGCCACAAAAGCCGGACGCAACAGTGAAAGTGTAGTGGGGAAAGCAGAAGGAGACGAGGAAGAAGAGGGAAATTCGCCCATCCGTTGCAGATGGGCGAAAGGCAGTATTAGTCGCACTGCACCTTAATGGCCAGGCCACCACGGGACGTCTCGCGGTATTTCGCGTTCATGTCTTTGCCCGTTTCGTACATGGTTTCAATCACCTTATCCAGCGATACGCGAGGTTCGCTGGTACGGCGCATCGCCATACGAGAGGCGTTGATGGCTTTCACCGAGGCAATCGCGTTACGCTCAATGCACGGCACCTGCACCTGGCCCGCGACCGGATCGCAGGTCAGACCGAGGTTATGTTCCATACCGATTTCAGCCGCCACGCAGACCTGCTCAGGGCTTGCACCCAACAGCTCTGCCAGACCCGCCGCCGCCATGGAGCAGGCCACGCCGACTTCACCCTGACAGCCCACTTCCGCACCGGAGATAGAGGCATTCATCTTGTACAGCGCGCCGATGGCACCTGCCGCCAGGAAGTAACGGATATAGATGTCCGGCGTCACGGGCTCAATAAAGTGGTCGTAATACGCCAGCACCGCAGGAACAATGCCGCACGCGCCGTTGGTTGGCGCCGTCACGACGCGGCCCCCGGCGGCGTTCTCTTCGTTAACCGCAAGCGCAAACATATTCACCCAGTCGACCACGTTCATCGGGTCGTTGGAGAATTTGTCCGTGGTTACCAGCATACGGCGCAGAGCAGAGGCACGACGCGGCACGCGCAGTGGACCCGGCAGAACGCCTTCGGTGTTCATCCCGCGATCGATACAGGCGCGCATGGTTTGCCAGACGTTGGCAAAATAGTCTTCAATCTCTTGTTTGCTGTGCAGGGCCAGTTCGTTCTGCATCACCATGCCGGAGAGGGAAAGACCGGTCTGTTTGCAGTAGCCCAGCATCTCGGTCGCCGATTTGAACGGGTACGGCACGCTGACGTCGCCGACGCTGTCTTTGCCAAAATGCTCTTCATCCACGATGAAACCACCGCCGATGGAGTAGTACGTTTTGCTGTAGATCTCTTTTTCACCGCTGTAAGCGTGAATGGTCATGCCGTTTTCATGCAGCGGCAGGTTGTCGCTGCGAAAACGCATGCCGTCATCCTGCGGGAAATCGACTTCCTGCTGGCCGTTTGCCAGCAGCAGGCGGCCGCGTGTTTCCACGTCGCGGATGAATGCCGGAATGGCATCAATATCAACGGTATCCGGCATATTGCCTGCCAGACCCATAATAATGGCGATATCGGTGTGGTGGCCTTTACCCGTTAATGACAGCGAGCCGTAAACATCCACGGCGACACGGGTAACGCTTTCCAGTAATCCTTTTTCGACCAGATCATCGACGAACTGTTTACCGGCCTTCATCGGGCCAACAGTATGGGAAGACGAAGGGCCAATTCCCACTTTGAACATGTCGAATATACTAATCACTTTCACACTCCTGACAGGGTTACCGGGGTTCCAGTAACGATGTTATAACTGCGCATAGTGTAAGAGGGAACACCGACCTCGGCTTAACTATTCACATGAATTAAACTAATGGTTAACGATGGGTTTTGCTAATAGCGCGACGCAGATCGCAAACCTGGCAGAAGAGGGCGGAATGTAAAGTATAGTCAAGGTTTCAGGCCGATCTGCAGCGCCAGTTCACGAATGATGCCCGCCGTCATGCCCCAGACAAAATAATGCTGATACCAGGACAACCAGACCCGATGGTCATGCCCACGACGCTGAATATCCAGCGGGTGGTAACGACTCAGTCGAAGGGCTTCATCCAGCGGCATTTCAAACACCGCAGAGACTTCATCAACGCTGGCGTGATACTGCAGACCCGGCGGGATAATGCCCACCACCGGCGTGACCTGGAAACCGGTAACGCTGTCGACGGGCGGCAGCACGCCGATGATCTCAACGGCCTCCGGCGGAATGGCCACCTCTTCCTGCGCTTCGCGCAGCGCGGCGGCAATCAGCGAGGCGTCGGAGCTGTCTACAGCGCCCCCCGGAAAAGCGACCTGACCGGCATGCTTACGTAAATGGGCGGAACGCTGGGTGAGCAGCAGGCCCGGCTTCGCGCGACGCACGACCGGGATCAGCACGGCCGCCTGACGCTGATTCAGCGCTTCGCGATTGACCTGCGGTCTTAGTAGCTGAAAACGCGATAAAAAGTCATCCAGCGTCAGGTTCTCTTTTTCCACCCGTGATTACTCCAGTAGTTTCAGGATACGGTTAACTTTATCAAAGGTTTCCTGATATTCCGCATCGACCTCACTATCGGCAACAATCCCGCCCCCGGCCGAACAGTAAAGGTTTCCGTTGCAGGCGGTCAGCGTGCGGATGGTAATGCTGGTATCCAGCGTGCCGCACAGGCTGATATAGCCGATGCTGCCGCACCAGGCATTGCGCCGGTGGGGCTCCAGTTCATCAATGATCTCCATTGCCCGCACCTTCGGCGCACCGGTGATGGAGCCGCCCGGGAACGCGGCGCGCAGCAGGTCGCAGGCCGTGCGCGAGTCTGGCAACTGTGCGGTAATGGTGCTGACCAGATGATGCACCGCAGGGAAAGGCTCAACGACAAATAGTTCCGGCACGCGGACGCTGCCCGGCACGGCCACCCGGCCAATGTCGTTACGCATCAGATCGACAATCATCAGGTTTTCGGCGCGGTCTTTTGGCGAGGCGGCCAGCTTTTCCGCCTGCTGACGGTCGGCGTCGGGATCGGCAAGACGCGGCAAGGTGCCTTTAATCGGGCGGGTTTGAATGGTCCCCTCCGCCAGATGAATAAAGCGTTCGGGCGACAGGCTGAGGATCGCCCCCTGGTCCAGACGAACAAACGCGCTAAACGGTGCCTTGTTGCTGGCATTTAGGCGGGTAAACGCCTGCCATTCATCTCCCCGATAGGTCGCCTGGAAGCGCTGAGCGAGGTTAACCTGGTAGCAGTCGCCGCTTTGCAGATACGCCTGAACGCGCGCGAATTTTTCGGCATATTCCGCAGCGCTCATGTTGGAGCGCCAGCCGGAGGTCAGCGTGAACGTCTCTGCGGGTGCAGCCTGTTGCGCCTCAAGCCAGTCCAGACGCGCCTGGACGTCACGATGGCTCAGCAGGGAAACCGTTTTTTTGAGGTGATCGACGATTAACGCCCAGTCATACAGCCCCACGGCCATATCTGGCAGGGAAATATCAGCCTGCGCACGCTCGGGCAGCGTTTCAAAACGGCGGCCCAAATCATAGCCAAACAGGCCCAGCGCGCCTCCCTGAAAGGGAAGGTCCGGGTTTGGCGTAGCGGATAAGCCCAGCGCGTTAATATCGTGCTGAAGCTGCGCCAGCGGATCGTCCGTCAGCGACAGGTCATCGGTTGTCAGCGTCTTCAGCGGATCGGCGACCAGAATATCAAAGCGGCTGTAGGGATGGTCCGCATGGCCGGAGTGCAGCAGCATCGCAAACGGAAGATGGCTCAGGCGGGCAAACCAGTATTCAGCGGCGTCTGTCCGCCAGGGCAGGGTAATAACAGTGGGGAAGCGCATGTTCATGTGTGGCATACTACCGGGCAGCGTGAAATAATTAGCGCGAATAATTTAGCAGGAGTTGACGATGTTTGCAGGTTTACCTTCTCTGAGCCATGAACAGCAGCAGAAAGCGGTTGAGCGAATTCAGGAACTGATGTCCCAGGGGATGAGCAGCGGACAGGCGATTTCCCAGGTGGCGGAAGAACTGCGCGCCACGCATACCGGCGAGCGGATCGTGGCGCGTTTCGAGGATGAAGATGAAGAGTGATCGGGCTTAAACCGCCGCGATAATCTTAATCTCAACCTTGTATTCCGGCTTCATCAGCGTGGCCTGTACGGTGCAGCGTACAGGCGCGTGACCCGCCACCACCCACGCATCCCA
The DNA here is from genome assembly GCF_000286655.1 of Enterobacter sp. SST3. Taxonomy (NCBI): domain Bacteria; kingdom Pseudomonadati; phylum Pseudomonadota; class Gammaproteobacteria; order Enterobacterales; family Enterobacteriaceae; genus Enterobacter; species Enterobacter sp. SST3. Next base: position 201,311 of record NZ_ALNS01000011.1, read on the forward strand.
GGCTTTGTTCATTGCCGCGAAGTCATCTTTGTTCGCCAGGAAAATCGTCGCATCCAGAATGCGGGATTTGTCGCTGCCCTGTTTTTCCAGCACCGCGTCAATCTGCGCCAGGGTATTGGCCGTCTGCTCGAACGCATCCGCGTCAAGGTTCGCCGGGACGCCGGTGTAGTAGAGCGTCTGGTTGTGGATCACCACATCAGACCAGCGGGCTTCGGCATCAATGCGCACAATTGTCATAAACGTTTCCTCGTTATTTTTCGTCGTCAGGCGGCAAGACTGCCATATTGTTCTCGTGTCGTCACTATTTGGGGTGGCACAGGAGAGGATGGGCTGACATAATCCCTGTGCAAAAATACAGTGAGAGAGCACCGTGGCAGACGATTTTTCCCCTGAAGGTCAATTAGCGCAGGCTATCCCCGGCTTCAAACCCCGTGAGCCACAGCGACAGATGGCGCATGCCGTTGCACGCGCCATCGATAAGGCTCAGCCGCTGGTGGTCGAAGCGGGTACCGGCACGGGTAAAACCTATGCTTACCTTGCGCCAGCGCTGCGGGCGAAAAAAAAGGTGATTATCTCGACCGGTTCGAAAGCGCTGCAGGACCAGCTCTACAGCCGCGATTTGCCCACGGTGGCAAAGGCGCTGAAATACAAAGGCCGTCTGGCCCTGCTGAAGGGGCGCTCCAACTATCTCTGCCTGGAACGCCTTGAGCAGCAGGCGCTGGCGGGCGGCGACCTGCCGGTGCAAACCCTGAGCGACGTCATTATCCTTCGCGCCTGGGCGAACCAGACCGAAGAGGGCGATATCAGCACCTGCGCGAGCGTGCCGGAAGACTCTCCCGCCTGGCCGCTGGTGACCAGCACTAACGACAACTGCCTCGGCAGCGACTGCCCGCTGTATAAAGACTGCTTCGTGGTGAAAGCGCGCAAAACGGCGATGGATGCGGATGTGGTGGTGGTGAACCACCATCTGTTCCTCGCGGATATGGTGGTTAAGGACAGCGGCTTTGGTGAGCTGATCCCGGAGGCGGACGTGATGATCTTCGACGAAGCCCACCAGCTGCCGGATATCGCCAGCCAGTATTTCGGCCAGTCGCTCTCCAGCCGCCAGCTGCAGGATCTGGCGAAAGATTTCACCATTGCGTACCGGACCGAACTCAAAGATACCCAGCAGCTGCAGAAGTGCGCCGATCGTCTGGCGCAGAGCGCGCAGGATTTTCGTTTACAGCTTGGCGAGCCTGGCTATCGCGGTAACCTGCGCGAGCTGCTGGCGGACAAAAACATCCAGCGCGCGCTGCTGCTGCTCGATGATGCGCTTGAGCTCTGCTACGACGTGGCGAAACTGTCGCTCGGCCGTTCCGCGCTGCTCGACGCGGCCTTCGAACGCGCCACGCTCTATCGCGGGCGGCTGAAACGGCTGAAAGAGATTAACCAGCCGGGTTACAGCTACTGGTACGAATGCACCTCGCGCCACTTTACCCTGGCGCTCACGCCGCTGACGGTGGCGGATAAATTTAAAGAGGTGATGGCGCAAAAGCCGGGAAGCTGGATCTTCACGTCGGCAACCCTGTCGGTGAATGCCGACCTGCACCACTTCACCGAGCGCCTCGGCATCGAGCAGGCGGAATCGCTGCTTCTGCCCAGCCCGTTCGATTACGAAAAGCAGGCGCTGCTCTGCGTGCCGCGCAATCTGCCGCTGCCGAACCAGCCGGGGGCGGCGCGGCATCTCGCGGCGATGCTGAAGCCGATGATCGAGGCCAATAACGGCCGCTGCTTTATGCTCTGCACCTCCCACGCCATGATGCGCGACCTCGCCGAGCAGTTTCGCGCCACCATGACGCTACCGGTGCTGCTGCAGGGCGAAACCAGCAAAGGCCAGCTGCTGCAGCAGTTCGTTAGCGCCGGTAACGCCCTGCTGGTCGCAACCAGCAGCTTCTGGGAAGGGGTGGACGTGCGCGGCGACACGCTTTCACTGGTGATCATTGATAAGCTGCCGTTTACCTCCCCGGACGATCCGCTGCTGAAGGCGCGGATGGAAGACTGCCGCCTGCGCGGCGGCGATCCGTTTGACGAGGTTCAGCTGCCGGATGCGGTCATTACGCTTAAGCAAGGGGTAGGGCGCTTAATCCGTGACGTCACCGATCGCGGCGTGCTGGTCATCTGCGATAACCGGCTGGTGATGCGTCCTTACGGGGCAACCTTCCTTGCAAGCCTGCCGCCCGCACCGCGGACGCGGGACATAAAACGCGCGGTGCGTTTCCTGGCAAACCCAACGGCGGAGTAATTTACCCCGGAGTGTGCTAAGATGCGCGCCATTTTGTGACTGACCCTTGCGAGAGCGCGACGACTGATGCGAATTCTGGCTATTGATACCGCGACAGAGGCTTGCTCTGTTGCTCTGTTGAACGACGGTGCTGTTTCTGCCCATTTCGAAGAGTGCCCACGGGAACACACCCAACGCATTCTGCCCCTGGTAAAAGCCATTTTAACCCAGGGCAACACCTCCTTAACCGACCTCGACGCGCTGGCCTTTGGCCGCGGCCCCGGCAGCTTTACGGGCGTACGCATCGGGATTGGCATTGCGCAGGGGCTGGCGCTGGGCGCCGAACTGCCGATGATCGGCGTCTCTACCCTCGCCACCATGGCACAGGGCGCATGGCGCATGACCGGGGCAACGCGCGTCCTGGCAGCGATTGATGCCCGCATGGGCGAAGTCTACTGGGCCGAATACACCCGCGACGAGCAGGGCGTGTGGCACGGTGAAGAGACGGAAGCCGTGCTTAAGCCGGAAGCGGTGACGGAACGGCTGAAGCAGCTGTCCGGCGAGTGGGCGACCGTCGGTACGGGCTGGCAGGCGTGGCCTGAGATGGCGAACGGCACCGGGCTGACGCTGGTGGACGGCAACATGCTTCTGCCGGCTGCGGAAGATATGCTTCCGATTGCCAGCCAGCTGCTCGCAGCAGGCAAAACCGTGGCCGTTGAACACGCGGAACCGGTTTATTTGCGAAACACCGTCGCGTGGAAGAAACTTCCGGGCCGCGAGTGAATCTCAGTAACAGGAACTGAGAAAAAGGAGTCGCATCATGGCGGTTCAGACTAAAGTAGTACGCCTTATTATGGCAGGCGCGGTTGCCATAGCACTGAGCGGATGCGTTTCCGTTCCTGATGCGATTAAGGGCAGCAGCCCGACGCCACAGCAGGATCTGGTTCGGGTGATGAATGCACCTGAGCTGTACGTCGGCCAGGAAGCGCGCTTCGGCGGTAAGGTCATCGATGTACAAAACCAGCAGGGGAAAACCCGTCTGGAGATCGCCACCGTTCCGCTGGACAGCGGCGCGCGGCCTGTGCTGGGCGAGGCCTCCCGCGGGCGCATCTATGCGGACGTCAGCGGGTTCCTCGATCCGGTTGATTTTCGCGGACAGCTGGTGACCGTCGTCGGGCCGATTACCGGCGCCATGCAGGGCAAAATCGGCAGCACGCCGTATAAATTTATGACCATGCAGGTGAACGGCTACAAGCGCTGGCGGCTGGCACAGCAGGTGATCATGCCGCCTCAGCCGATCGATCCGTGGATGTGGGGTCCACATCCTTATCGTTACGGCTACCCGGGCTGGGGCTGGTATAACCCGGGGCCTGCACAGGTACAGACGATCGTTACTGAGTAACTTACTGTTATTGTTAGAAAAGAGACAGCGGCTCAGCCGCTGTCTCTGTTTTTTTACGGATAAAACGAAAAAAAAGAGTGACGCGCTTCGCAACCTTAAATCTGAACAATTAATAAACTGGTACGCTGAGTTAATATAATGTTAACAAACTGTTTATTATCGGGGTTGTGATGACGACGAACACTCATTTCAGAGGTGATGCATTGAAGAAGGTTTGGCTTAACCGTTATCCCGCAGATGTTCCTGCTGAGATCAATCCTGACCGTTATCAATCCCTGGTGGAATTATTTGAACACTCGGTAAGGCGCTACGCGGACCAGCCCGCATTTGTGAATATGGGCGAGGTGATGACGTTCCGTAAGCTGGAGGAGCGCAGCCGGGCGTTTGCGGCGTACCTGCAGGAAGGGCTGGGACTGCAAAAAGGGGACCGCGTCGCGCTGATGATGCCGAACCTGCTGCAATACCCGGTGGCGCTGTTCGGTATCCTGCGTGCCGGGATGATTGTCGTTAACGTCAACCCGCTGTACACCCCGCGCGAGCTGGAGCATCAGCTTAACGACAGCGGCGCAGTCGCGATTGTCATTGTGTCCAACTTTGCCCATACGCTGGAAAAAGTGGTCGACAAAACCCAGGTGAAACACGTCATCCTGACGCGCATGGGGGACCAGCTCTCCACCGCCAAAGGCACGCTGGTTAACTTTGTCGTCAAATACGTCAAACGTCTGGTGCCAAAATACCATCTGCCGGACGCTATCTCCTTCCGCCGCGCGCTGCATGCGGGCTATCGTATGCAGTACGTTAAGCCGGAAGTGGTGTCAGAAGATCTCGCGTTCCTGCAGTATACCGGTGGGACCACCGGCGTGGCGAAAGGCGCAATGCTGACCCACCGCAACATGCTGGCGAACCTTGAGCAGGTCAATGCAACCTACGGGCCGCTGCTGCATCCCGGCAAAGAGCTGGTCATTACGGCGCTGCCGCTGTACCACATTTTCGCACTGACCATGAACTGCCTGCTGTTTATTGAGCTGGGCGGTCAAAACGTGCTGATTACTAACCCGCGTGATATACCGGGGCTGGTGAAAGAGCTGGCAAAATACCCGTTCACCGCCATGACCGGGGTAAATACCCTGTTTAACGCGCTGCTTAATAACAAAGAGTTCCAGCAGCTGGACTTCTCCACGCTGCACCTCTCTGCGGGCGGCGGTATGCCGGTTCAGCAGGCTGTGGCCGAGCGCTGGGTGAAGCTCACCGGCCAGTATCTGCTGGAGGGCTATGGCCTGACGGAATGCGCGCCGCTGGTCAGCGTTAACCCGCATGACATCGACTACCACAGCGGAAGCATTGGACTGCCCGTTCCTTCCACTGAAGCGAAACTGGTCGATGATAACGATAACGAAGTCGCGCCGGGTGAGCCGGGGGAGCTGTGCGTCAAAGGTCCACAGGTCATGCTGGGTTACTGGCAGCGTCCCGACGCGACCGACGAAATCATCAAAGACGGCTGGCTGCATACCGGTGACATCGCGGTGATGGATGACGAGGGCTTCCTGCGCATTGTCGATCGCAAGAAAGATATGATCCTGGTCTCCGGCTTCAACGTCTATCCGAATGAGATCGAAGACGTGGTCATGCAGCACAGCGGCGTACTCGAAGTGGCAGCGGTCGGCGTGCCTTCCGGCAGCAGCGGTGAAGCAGTGAAGATATTTGTGGTCAAGAAGGATCCTTCTCTCACCGAGGAAGCGCTGATAACGTTTTGTCGTCGTCAGCTGACGGGCTATAAAGTGCCGAAGCTTGTGGAATTCCGCGACGAGCTGCCGAAATCCAACGTCGGGAAGATATTACGACGAGAATTACGTGACGAAGCCCGTGCCAAAGTAGACAATAAGGCCTGAGCTTCACGTTAATCGTCCAAACGCCGGTTAAGCCGGCGTTTTTTATGGGCGCAAACAAAAGAGAATCCGATTTGAATTACCAGATGATCACGACCAACGACGAGCTGGCTTCGCTGTGCGAAGTGACGCGCGACTTTCCTGCCATTGCCCTGGATACCGAGTTTGTCCGTACCCGGACGTACTATCCGCAGCTGGGGTTGATTCAGATGTACGACGGTAAACACGTGTCGCTGATCGACCCTCTCGGCATTACCGACTGGATGCCGATGCGCGATCTGCTGCTCGATACCGCCGTCACGAAATACCTGCACGCAGGCAGTGAAGATCTGGAAGTCTTTCTGAACACCTTTGGCATCATGCCTCAGCCGCTGATTGATACGCAGATCCTTGCGGCGTTCAGCGGGCGACCGCTCTCCTGGGGCTTTGCCGCCATGGTGGAGGAGTATACGGGCCTGACGCTGGATAAAAGCGAATCCCGTACCGACTGGCTGGCCCGTCCGCTTACCGCGCGCCAGCTGGAGTATGCGGCGGCTGACGTGTTTTACCTGCTGCCGATCGCCGGACAGCTGATGAAAGAAGCCGAGGCATCCGGCTGGCTGTCCGCCGCGCTGGACGAGTGCCGTATGACCCAGCTGCGTCGTCAGGAAGTGGTGGATCCGAAAGAGGCCTGGCGCGACATCAGCAACGCCTGGCAGCTGCGTACGCGTCAGCTGGCGTGCCTGCAGCTGCTGGCAGACTGGCGCTTGCGTAAAGCGCGCGAGCGCGATCTGGCCGTTAACTTTGTGGTTCGCGAAGAGCATCTCTGGGCGGTTGCGCGCTATATGCCGGGCAGCCTCGGCGAGCTGGACAGCATTGGGCTTTCGGGCAGCGAAATCCGTTTCCACGGCAAAACCCTGCTGGCGCTGGTCGTAAAAGCGCAGGCGTTGCCGGAAGAGGCGCTGCCGGAACCGCTGCTGAACCTGATGGATATGCCGGGCTATCGCAAAGCGTTTAAGGACATCAAAGCGCTGGTGCAGACGGTGGCTACGGAAAGCAAGCTGAGCGCGGAGCTGCTCGCTTCACGCCGTCAGATTAACCAGCTGCTTAACTGGCACTGGAAGCTGAAGCCGCAGAATGGCTTGCCGGAAATGATGGCGGGATGGCGCGGGGAATTGATGGCCGATCGCCTGAATACGCTGCTGGAAGGTTATCCGCGATAAAAATATGCCGGGCGTTAACCCGGCATATTCCCCCGGTGGCGCTGCGCTTACCGGGGCGACGAAATCACAAACCTACGGACGCGACTCTTCCGCTTCCGGGAGCGTCACGTTCAGCTCCAGAATCGAAATATCCCCGTCTTTTTGTTCCAGCTGCACCGTCACCATCTCCGGGTCAATCTGCACGTACTTACAGATCACTTCCAGGATGTCCTTGCGCAGCTGCGGCAGGTAGTGAGGCTCGGCGTCGCTACGACGACGCTCCGCAACGATAATTTGCAGACGTTCTTTTGCGATGTTGGCGGTGTTCTTTTTCCGCGAGAGAAAAAAGTCCAGTAATGCCATAACTTATCCTCCGAACAGGCGTTTGAGGAAACCTTTCTTCTCTTCTTCTATGAAGCGGAAAGGACGTTCTTCTCCCAGCAGACGGTCAACGGTATCGGCGTAAGCTTTACCTGCATCTGCCATTGTATCAAGGATCACTGGCTCGCCCTGGTTAGAGGCGCGTAACACGGACTGATCTTCCGGGATAACGCCCACCAGCTTAATGCGCAGGATCTCCAGCACGTCTTCCATGCTCAGCATGTCACCTTTGTTCACGCGGCCCGGGTTGTAGCGGGTGAGCAGCAGGTGTTCTTTAATCGGGTCTTCGCCATTTTCCGCACGACGGGATTTAGAGGCGAGGATCCCGAGAATGCGGTCTGAGTCACGCACGGATGAAACTTCAGGGTTGGTGGTGATGATTGCTTCATCAGCGAAGTAGAGCGCCATCAGGGCACCGGTTTCGATACCGGCAGGGGAGTCACAGACGATGAAGTCGAACTCCATTTTTTTCAGCTCGTCGAGCACCTTTTCTACCCCTTCACGGGTCAGGGCGTCTTTGTCACGCGTCTGAGAAGCCGGGAGAATGTAGAGGTTCTCGGTGCGCTTGTCTTTAATCAGCGCCTGGTTCAGCGTGGCATCGCCCTGAATGACGTTCACAAAGTCATACACGACGCGACGCTCACATCCCATGATGAGGTCGAGGTTACGCAGGCCGATATCGAAGTCGATAACGACGGTTTTCTTTCCCTTCTGGGCCAAACCAGTAGCGATGGCCGCGCTGGAGGTGGTCTTGCCAACGCCTCCTTTACCCGAAGTAACAACAATAATGCGTGCCATAGAAATTCCTTGTTAAAAAGGGATCAATTCAACGGTTGAACGGTCAACGCGTCGTCTGCCAGAAGCAGGCGAGCCGCTTTGCCATAAAATTCGGCTGGGATCTTGTCGCTCAGCCAATATTCACCTGCGATGGACACCAGTTCCGCCGTCAGGTGAGTACAAAATATTTGCGCGTCCCGATCGCCACTTGCACCTGCGAGCGCACGTCCACGCATCATACCGTAAACGTGAATATTGCCATCTGCAATCAGCTCAGCGCCAGCACTGACGTGGCTTGTAACAATCAGATCACAGTTTGGTGCATAAATGCGCTGACCGGAACGAACCGGCACATCAATCATTCGCGTTTTTGTGATGTTTGTAACGTTTTGCGCCGCAGGAGGGGGCGTTTCGACGGCAACGGGTGCCGCACGCGGGGCTTTTTCTTTGCCTTCATTCAGAAGCGGCAGCCCCGCACGGTCAATTTCCGCTTTCAGTTCAGTATCTTTGCAGCCGCTGATGCCGACAATACGCAGTCCGGTCGAGGAGACGGCCTGCTGGAGACGTTTCCAGTTAACCGGCGCTTCAAGACCGCTGACGTTGATAACAACAGGGGCGTGCTTCAGGAAGGCGGGAGCCTGGGCGATTTTGTCTTCTAACGCCTGACGAATAACCTCGGGTTTTGCATCATGCAAATGTACCACTGATAAGGTGAAGCTACTGCCTTTAAGCTCGATGGGCGTGTTTGACATCCTGGCCTTACTCAATTTGCTATTAACCGCAACCATTCGCTGCGATATTCCGAAGAGTATCAGGCATGTTATAGTCAGGAGTATATTGAGGCAAGCAACCACCCATTAATTCAGAGTAAAAACATGTTTTGTGTGATCTACAGAAGTACAACCCGTGACCAGACCTATCTTTATGTCGAAAAGAAAGACGATTTTTCACGCGTGCCTGAAGAATTAATGAAGAGCTTTGGCCGACCGCAGATGGCGATGCTGCTGCCGCTGGATGGTCGCAAGAAACTGGTGAATGCCGATCTGGAGAAAGTGAAAACGGCATTAGCCGAGCAGGGCTATTATTTACAGCTTCCGCCGCCACCCGAGAATTTATTAAAACAGCATCTTGAGGCGAACGGTAAAAAATAGTCTCAACTGTTTTTGAGCACAACACATCAACCGTTTAGGGGTCGACCATGTATCAACATCATAACTGGCAAGGTGCATTACTGGATTATCCCGTCAGCAAAGTGGTTTGCGTGGGCAGCAACTATGCAAAACATATTCAGGAGATGGGCAGTGCGACGCCAGAAGAGCCGGTTCTGTTCATTAAGCCTGAAACGGCGCTTTGCGATATTCGCCAGCCGCTGGCCCTGCCGCAGGGGCTCGGCTCGGTGCACCACGAAGTGGAACTCGCCGTGCTGATCGGCGCAACGCTGCGTCAGGCCTCCGAAGAGCATGTGCAGAAAGCGATCGCCGGATACGGCGTGGCGCTGGATCTGACGCTACGCGACGTGCAGGGTAAAATGAAGAAAGCGGGGCAGCCGTGGGAAAAAGCCAAAGGGTTTGATAATTCCTGCCCAATTTCGGCGTTTGTGCCGGTGAGCGAATTTACCGGTAATCCGCAGGACACGCCGCTCAGCCTGAAGGTTAACGGTGAAATCCGCCAGCAGGGCACCACGGCAGACATGATCCATAAGATTGTGCCGCTGATCGCCTACATGAGCCGCTTCTTTACCCTCAAGCCGGGTGATGTGATCCTGACCGGCACGCCGGAAGGCGTTGGTCCGCTCGCGAGCGGTGATGAACTTGAAGTTGGTTTTAACGGCCTGTCGCTTAAAACCCGCGTGCTGTAACCTCCTCTTGCCGCCTGAAAAGGGCGGCAAAACTTGCAACGACGTGCCAGACTCGTTATAAGGTGCGCTTTCTTTTGACGTGTGGACATCCTGATGAACGACATCCCTTTCTGGCAAAGCAAAACTCTCGACGACATGACCGACGCGGAATGGGAATCCTTATGCGACGGCTGTGGTCAGTGCTGCCTGCACAAGCTGATGGATGAAGACACGGACGAAATCTACTTCACCAACGTGGCCTGCAAGCAGCTGAACATCAAAACCTGCCAGTGCCGCAACTACGAGCGCCGCTTCGAGTTCGAGCCAGACTGCATTAAATTAACCCGTGAGAATCTGCCCACCTTTGAATGGCTGCCGCATACCTGCGCGTATCGCCTGCTGGCGGAGGGGAAAGGTCTGCCTGACTGGCACCCCCTGCTGACCGGTTCAAAAGCGGCGATGCACGGCGAACGTATCTCCGTGCGCCACATTGCGGTAAAAGAGTCCGAGGTGCGGGACTGGGAAGATCACATCATGAACCACCCGACCCGTTGAGATTAAAAAACCCGCCAAAGCGGGTTTTTTATTGTGCGCTGTTGTGTCGGGTGGCGCTGCGCTTACCCGACTTACAACACCGTAGGCCCGCGCAAGCGAAGCGCCGCCGGGCGAATTAGCGTCCGAACAAATCGCGCTTCTTCGGTTTGAACGGCTGAGCGATCAACACCAGCAGCGCCACGACGAAGTAGGCGGCAAAAATGCCCACCAGCCACTGCGGCATCTCCAGCGTCAGGAATTCCCACTGGCGAACGGAGCAGTCACCGGAGGCAACGAACACCTGCGGCAGCCATTTGTCCAGCGGCAGCCAGCTCGGGAAGCGGGCGGCAAAATCGCAGGTCATAAAAGGTGACGGATGCAGCTGCATCATCGTGTGCTGCCATGAGAGTTCAATGCCTTTCCAGGCGCTGTACAGCCAGATCGCGATCCCGGCATAGCGAAGCGGCGACTTCGGCGCAATCGCGCCGACCAGGCCAGCCCCCATAATGCCGAACAGCGCGCAGCGTTCGTAAATACAGAGCACGCAAGGTTTGAGTCCCATTACGTGCTGGAACCACAGCGCGACCATTTCCAGCGCAAAGGCGGTCAGGGCCATTAACAACCATGCTCCGCGACCGCGGGAGCACTGGTTTAAAAATCTCAACATAATCATTTCCCTGGAACATGCTTAGAAAGCGCAGTGTAAACGAATTCGTTTTTCGCGCCACCTGTACCTGGCGAAATAAAACGTAATTGGATGTTTATCGTGCGAAAAGGCAAACGGGCAGCGAACTGCCCGAGTTGCAGTGTTTACTGCGCCGCAAGTATACCCGCTTGTATCAACCATTGCGTACAGGGAATAAGGGTAATTTTGACGCAAAGCAATCCCACGATCGTAAGCACCAGCGTATAGGGCAGGGCCATCCAGACCATTCTTCCATAAGAAAGACGTATGAGTGGCGCAAGAGCGGAGGTCAGCAGGAACAGGAAGGCGGCCTGGCCATTGGGTGTCGCCACCGACGGCAGGTTGGTACCGGTGTTGATCGCCACGGCCAGCAGTTCAAACTGTCCGGCGCTGATCACGCCTTGCTCCATCGCGGTCTTAGCCTCGTTAATGTAAACCGTCCCGACAAAGACGTTATCTGAGATTGACGAGAGCAGGCCGTTAAACAGGTAAAACAGCGACAGCTGAGCATCCGGCGATGCCCGTAAGACAAAGGCAATAATCGGCGCGAACAGGTGCTGGTCGATTATCACCGCCACGACCGCAAAGAACACCGCCAGCAGGGCGGTAAACGGCAGCGCTTCGGTAAATGCTTTGCCGATGGCATGCTCATCCGTCACGCCGGTAAAGGTGGTGGCGAGAATAATCACGGACAGACCAATCAGCCCCACTTCAGCCAGATGGAACGCCAGCGCGGCGATAAGCCAGACGCCGATGATCCCCTGTGCAATCAGGCGCAGCGTCTCCTGGCGCGTCCGCTGGCGTCGGCTCTGCAGATCGAATTTATGCAGCTCCTGACGTACCGGCTCCGGGAGTTGTGCCCCGTAACCAAAGAGGCGAAACTTCTCCACCAGCAAACAGGTCGCCAGACCGCAGATCAGCACCGGCACGCTCACCGGGGCCATTCTCAGGAAAAAATCACCGAAGTGCCAGCCCGCCGCTTTCGCAATGATCAGGTTTTGCGGCTCGCCCACCATCGTCATCACGCCCCCCAGTGCGGTACCGACGCCGGCATGCATCATCAGGCTGCGCAGGAAGGCGCGAAACTGCTCAAGTACCTCACGGTTATGCGCATCGACATGGCTGTCATCCTGCAGATCCTCACCCGGACGAGAGGAGGCCACGCGGTGATAAATACCGTAAAACCCCACCGCGACGCTTATCACCACCGCGACGACCGTCAGCGCGTCCAGGAAGGCTGACAGGAAGGCCGCCGCAAGGCAAAACGCTAGCGAGAGAACCATTTTCGACGGAATGCTGAGCAGCAGGCGCGTAAAGATAAACAGCAGCAACTGTTTCATAAAGAAGATGCCCGCCACCATAAACATCAACAGCAGAAGCACTTCAAGATTGGATGCCAGCTCTGCTTTGACATGCTCGGCAGAGGTCATCCCAATCACTACCGCTTCAAACGCCAGCAATCCGCCCGGCAACAGGGGATAGCATTTCAGCGCCATCGCCAGGGTGAAGATAAACTCCGCGACCAGCAGCCACCCGGCAACGAACGGGTTCACGTAAAAGAGGAGAGGGTTAACGACCAGGAACACCAGCAGTATCAGTTTGTACCAGTCAGGAGACTGGCCTAAAAAATTGCGCCACAGAGCGCGCCCAAAAGAAATTTCCACGACAGACGTCCTTCCCCGTCAAGTAAGACAAAACATCAGTATACGCAAAATTCACGGTCCAGACGCGGATAAGACTGCATTGTAAATTTCATAAAAATGAAACGGCGATCCCTCTTTTCTCTCTTTGCCGCGCTACCTGCCACTGCACGCCTCTGGTATGATGAGTCCAATTTGCTAAAGCTGTGTAATGGAAATCTCACTATGGTCATTAAGGCGCAGAGCCCGGCGGGTTTCGCGGAAGAGTACATCATTGAAAGCATCTGGAATAATCGTTTCCCTGCGGGGTCCATTCTTCCGGCTGAACGCGAACTCTCTGAACTGATTGGCGTCACTCGCACCACGCTGCGTGAAGTGCTTCAGCGACTGGCGCGCGATGGCTGGTTGACGATCCAGCACGGCAAGCCAACAAAAGTGAACAACTTCTGGGAAACCTCCGGGCTGAACATTCTTGAAACGCTGGCGCGTCTCGATCATGAAAGCGTGCCGCAGCTCATTGATAATCTGCTCTCCGTTCGCACCAACATCGCGACGATCTTTATTCGTACGGCTTTCCGCCAGCATCCGGAAGATGCGCTTGCGGTGCTGGCCAGTGCCAACGAGGTGGAAGATCACGCCGACGCGTTCGCCACCCTCGATTACAACGTCTTCCGTGGCCTGGCGTTTGCCTCCGGCAACCCGGTGTACGGTCTGATCCTCAACGGTATGAAGGGACTCTACACCCGCATTGGCCGTCACTACTTTGCCAATCCCGAAGCCCGCAGCCTGGCGCTGGGCTTTTACCATAAGCTGAGCAAGCTGTGCTCCGAAGGTCTGCACGATCAGGTGTATGAGACGGTGCGCCGCTACGGTCACGATTCCGGTGAAATCTGGCACCGTATGCAGAAAACGCTGCCGGGTGATTTGGCGATTCAGAGCCGCTGAAATAAAAAACCTCTCGTGTGAGAGGTTTTTTTTCGCCCGGTGGCGCTTCGCTTACCGGGCCTACAAAACCCGTAGGCCGGGTAAGGCGTAGCCGCCACCCGGCAAAAAACTAAAGCGTATTCAACCGCGCCGGGCAGCGTTCAAGCAGCTCGACGCTCCCGTCTTCATTCTGCTGCTCCAGCTGCACGTCAAAGCCCCACAGGCGATGCACGTGCTTCAGCACCTCTTTACGCCCTTTATCCAGCGGCGCGCGATTGTGCGGGATATAGCGCAGCGTCAGGGAGCGGTCACCGCGTAAATCCACGTTCCAGACCTGGATATTTGGTTCAAGGTTGCTCAGGTTGTACTGGGAAGAGAGGCGAGAGCGGATCTCACGGTATCCCTCCTCGTTGTGGATTGCGGAGATCTCCAGATAGTTGTTGCGGTCGTCGTCCAGCACGGTGAAGAAGCGGAAATCACGCATGATCTTCGGCGACATAAACTGGCTGATGAAGCTCTCATCCTTAAAGTCGCGCATCGCAAAGTGCAGCGTTTCCAGCCAGTCAGATCCGGCGATATCCGGGAACCAGTACTTGTCTTCTTCCGTCGGCGACTGACAGATACGCTTAATGTCCTGTAACATGGCGAAGCCAAGGGCATACGGGTTAATCCCACTGTACCACGGGCTGTTATAGGGCGGCTGGAACACCACGTTGGTATGGCTGTGGAGGAACTCCATCATGAACCGCTCGGTGACTTTCCCCTCGTCGTACAGGTGGTTGAGGATGGTGTAGTGCCAGAAGGTCGCCCAGCCTTCGTTCATCACCTGCGTCTGTTTTTGCGGGTAGAAATACTGGCTCACCTTGCGCACGATGCGCAGGATCTCACGCTGCCACGGCTCCAGCAGCGGGGCGTTCTTCTCCATAAAATAGAGCAGGTTTTCCTGTGGCTCGGACGGATAGCGCCGCGCTTCGGCGATCGTTTTTTCTTCCTCACGCTTCGGCAGGGTGCGCCACAGCATGTTCACCTGGCTTTGCAGATACTCTTCGCGGCTTTTCTGCCGGGCCTTCTCCTCCTGCAGGGAGATTTTCTGCGGACGTTTGTAGCGGTCAACGCCGTAGTTCATCAGCGCGTGACAGGAGTCGAGCAGTTTTTCCACTTCGTCCACGCCGTAGCGTTCTTCGCAGTCGGTAATGTATTTACGGGCGAAGATCAGGTAATCGACGATCGAGCTGGCATCCGTCCAGCTGCGGAACAGGTAGTTATTCTTGAAAAAGGAGTTATGCCCGTAGCAGGCGTGCGCCATCACCAGCGCCTGCATGGTAATGGTGTTCTCTTCCATTAAATAGGCGATACACGGATTGGAGTTAATGACGATCTCATACGCCAGACCCTGCTGCCCGTGCTTATACAGCCGCTCCGTTTCGATAAATTTCTTACCAAACGACCAGTGCGGATAGTTAATCGGCATCCCGACGCTGGAGTAGGCGTCCATCATCTGTTCGGACGTAATGACTTCAATCTGATGGGGATAGGTATCCAGGCGATACAGTTTTGCGACCCGGTCGATCTCGGCGAGGTAAACATCCAGCAGCTCGAAGGTCCAGTCGGGTCCATCGCTCAGACGTGTGTTGTCCTTGTTCAGGGAATCAATAGTAGCCATTAGCGCGCCCTCGTTGTGGGTGCTCTCTCTGTCTGGAGAGCCTCCTTTCAAGCATAGATCAACGTGTTAAAAAGCGTGCTGGGGCAGAAATTTTTTCTTTGCGATTTCGCGTTTTTGATACGGCAAATAAACGGTGTCTCTCAGCATTTTATGCTGGTTAAAAATAACGCGCAGCAGGAGATCCCAAATTAGCACTATCCCCTGATGCTGGGGGATGTGTGAGATAAGTCACCATAAAAAAGTCGTATGTTGAATAATATTTTCAACTAGGTTATCAATCTGTAATTAGAAGATTGTTCTTTTGCACATAATGGAGTGGCTATGCGTGTTGTCATACTGGGAAGTGGTGTCGTTGGGGTAACCAGCGCCTGGTATTTAAGTCAGGCGGGACATGACGTCACCGTTATCGATCGTGAGTCAGGCCCCGCGCTGGAAACCAGCGCGGCGAACGCCGGGCAAATCTCTCCGGGCTATGCGGCACCGTGGGCAGCACCGGGCGTTCCGCTGAAAGCGATTAAATGGATGTTCCAGCGCCACGCGCCGCTGGCCATCAGCCTTGACGGCACGCAGTTCCAGCTGAAGTGGATGTGGCAGATGCTGCGCAACTGCGATACACGCCACTACATGGAGAACAAAGGGCGCATGGTGCGCCTGGCGGAATACAGCCGCGACTGCCTGAAAGCGCTGCGCGCCTCAACCGGGATTGAGTACGAAGGCCGTCAGGGCGGAACGCTCCAACTGTTCCGCACCGAACAACAGTATGAAAACGCCACCCGCGATATCGCTGTGCTGGAAGATGCTGGCGTACCGTATCAGCTGCTGGAAGCCAGCCAGCTTGGTCAGGTTGAACCTGCGCTGGCGGAAGTGGCGCATAAGCTGACGGGCGGCCTGCGCCTGCCGAATGACGAAACCGGTGACTGCCAGCTCTTTACGCAGCGTCTGGCGCAGATGTGCGAGCAGGCAGGGGTGAAATTCCGGTACAACACCTCTGTCGACAAGCTGCTGTCGGAAGGGGAAAAAATTTACGGCGTGAAGTGTGGCGAAGAGGTGATCAAAGCGGATGCCTACGTCATGGCGTTTGGTTCGTACTCCACCGCCATGCTGAAAGGCATTCTCGACATTCCGGTCTACCCGCTAAAAGGCTACTCGCTGACCATTCCGGTAAAAGAGGAGAGCGGCGCACCGGTTTCTACCATTCTGGATGAAACCTACAAAATCGCCATTACCCGCTTCGATAACCGCATCCGCGTAGGCGGCATGGCGGAGATCGTCGGCTTCAACACCGAACTGCTGAAACCGCGTCGTGAAACGCTGGAGATGGTGGTGGGGGACCTCTTCCCGCGCGGTGGTTTTGTCGAGCAGGCGACCTTCTGGACCGGCCTGCGTCCGATGACGCCGGACGGCACGCCGATTGTGGGGCGCACGCCGTTCAAAAACCTGTGGACCAATACCGGACACGGTACGCTTGGCTGGACGATGGCCTGCGGCTCCGGACAGCTGCTGAGCGACCTGATTTCCGGACGCACGCCGGCCATTCCGTTTGACGATCTCAGTGTCGCGCGCTATCAATCGGGGTTTACGCCGTCGCGTCCACAGCACCTGCACGGCGCGCATAACTAAGGAGCTGTCATGTCCCGTCCTGTTCTCGCTCAGCTGAACCTGCAGGCCCTGAAGGATAACCTGCAGATTGTTCGTCGGGCAGCACCTGGCGCACGCGTGTGGTCGGTGGTGAAAGCGAATGCCTACGGCCACGGCATTGACCGTATCTGGAGCGCGCTGAGCGCCACCGATGGCTTTGCGTTACTCAATCTTGAAGAGGCCATTCTGCTGCGCGAGCGCGGCTGGAAAGGGCCCATACTGCTGCTGGAGGGCTTCTTCCACGCCGACGATCTGCCGCTGCTGGATAAGTACCGGCTGACCACCAGCGTTCATAGCAACTGGCAGATCAAAGCGATTCAGGATGCGAAGCTCCACGCGCCGCTGGATATCTATCTCAAGGTCAACAGCGGCATGAACCGCCTGGGCTTCCAGCCTGAGCGGGTGCATACGGTCTGGCAGCAGCTACGCGCCCTGAAGAACGTGGGTGAAATGACGCTGATGGCGCACTTTGCCGACGCGGAAAAACCGGACGGTATCGCCGATGCCATGGTCCGCATTGAGCAGGCGGCAGAAGGGCTGGACTGCCCGCGCTCGCTGTCCAACTCGGCGGCCACGCTGTGGCATCCCGAGGCGCATTACAACTGGGTGCGTCCGGGGATCGTTCTGTACGGCGCGTCGCCCTCGGGCCAGTGGCAGGATATCGCCAACAGCGGCCTGAAGCCGGTTATGACCCTGCGCAGCGAAATCATTGGCGTGCAGACCCTGAAAGCTGGCGACACGGTGGGCTACGGTAGCCGCTATCGGGCAAAGGGCGAGCAGCGGATTGGTATCGTGGCGGGCGGCTATGCCGACGGCTACCCGCGCATTGCGCCGACCGGTACGCCTGTGTGGGTAGATGGAGTCCGCACGGGAACGGTAGGCACCGTATCAATGGATATGCTGGCCGTTGACCTGACGCCCTGCCCGCAGGCGGGTATCGGTTCCCCGGTCGAGCTGTGGGGTAACGAAATCAAAATTGATGACGTGGCGGCCGCGGCGGGCACGGTGGGATATGAACTGATGTGTGCCCTGGCACCGAGGGTGCCGGTTGTGACGGTGTAACGTATGTTCGCCGAGTGGCGCTAACGCTTACCCGGCCTACGTTCGAGGGTTTTGTAGGCCGGGTAA